>JAWQFQ010000218.1:0-16294 GCA_035967975.1 Scytonema sp. PMC 1070.18 | reverse complement strand
GATAGTGGATAGTGGATAGTGGATAGTGGATAGTGGATAGTGGATAGTGGATAGTTGTTAGTGGATAGTAGATAGTGAAAAAACAACTAACAACTAACAACTAACAACTAACAACTAACAACTAACAAATGACTCATTACTCTTACAAAAACTTTTTAATCCGTGACTGGGAGGAACGCGATCGCTCTTCTGCATCTGAAGTTATCCGGTCTGTATTATCAGAGTATGGTCTAGACTGGGAACCAGAGGGTGCTGACCGAGATGTTCTGCAAGTGGAAGAATGTTACTTAGCAACTGGAGGAGAGTTTTGGGTCATTGAGTATCAAAACCAAGTTGTAGGTACTGGGGCATATTATCCTGTTAAACGTGGAGAAAAAGCTGTAGAAATTCGCAAAATGTATCTTTTACCCAGTATTAGGGGCTTGGGATTAGGGAAATATTTGCTACAACAGCTAGAAGCAGCGATCGCATCCCGTGGTTTTCAAGAAATTTGGATTGAAACCGCCAGTGTTTTGGTAGAAGCAATTAAGCTATACGAAAGCAACGGGTATAACAAAGCCACAGGTGTAGAAACAGCTCGTTGCGACAGAGTCTATGTTAAGAAATTATGAATTAAGTAAGTCGGCGTTAAAAAATCAAACTATGTAACGAAATGTTAAATCATCAAAGAGCTTATGAATACTTGGTTCTAGGGTTTTTAAAAAACTTAACATATATTGGTTTTATTGTGCCGACTTACTTATGAATTATGAATTATGAAAGTTGTGTCTAATTCATAAAAAAAACACTTTTCCTCCGACACCCCACACCCTACAAGCTACACCCTGTGTTTCTCGAAAACTTACTTAACCTTTTTCTAAAATCTAATTGTCCCTTGTGTCAGCGTCCGACCTCTCAAGAATTTTGTGACAGATGTTATAAACAACTGCAAAAATGCTGTCTACCTAATCCTAGTGTTCTTTGGCATCAACCACTACCAGTGTTTTCTTGGGGGACTTATGGTGGGTCTCTAAAAAGAGCGATCGCTGCTCTGAAGTATCAAAATCAACCTCAAATTGCTCGTCCTTTAGGACAGTGGTTGGGAGAGGCGTGGGTATCCTATTTATCAATGAACACTCAGTGTGTGGTTGTTCCCATTCCTATGCACCCCAACAAGCAAAAAAAACGAGGATATAATCAAGCTGCTCTCATTGCGAAAAGCTTCTGCGAAACTACGGGATTAAGATTGAAGCTCAATGGTTTGGAAAGAGTGCGAGAGACTGAGGCGTTGTATCCTTTATCTCCAGTTGAAAGAGAAAAAAAATTAGCTGAAGCTTTTGGAATCGGGAAAGATTTTTCTCACGGTTCAAAAGTGTCTGTTCTTTTGATAGATGACATTTATACGACTGGTAGCACTGTGCGCTCAGCTACGAAAACACTTCATCAGGCTGGGATTTTTGTTTTGGGCGTAGCAACAACTGCTACTACCCACAGAGGGGTGTAAAAAGAGAATTATAGTTATAACGTATAGAAAAGTTACAAGTTAGAGGTGAATAATAACATCACATAGGCAGTATGTGCTTGAAAAAACTATAATTGACCAAATTGGGCTGTTTTTGTGGGAAGAGTTTGGGATGATAATTAAAGCTTTTGCCGTAGGATTAAAACAAATCGCAATTATTCCGGTTATTCTAGTAGCAATTGGTACGAGTGCAACATCGGCTTTTGCTCAATTTAACAAGTTATATAGTCCAATTCCTTTACCTTTGAGTGAAGAAATCATTGATAAGCTTTCTGACAAAGACATACCTACTGGTCAAGGTGGGTATGCTCGTGATTATGCGGTGAAATTATTAAAAGGTGATAATCTCGCAATTGATTTAACTTCTGATAGTTTTGATGCTATAATCACTCTCCTAGCACCTGATGGTTCAACAGTGGCAGAAAATGATGACGGTCCTGATGGTACTAGTAATTCCCTACTTTTTACCCGTGTTGTAGAAACTGGTAATTACATTATTCGTGTCCGGTCTTTTGGCGAAACTGGTGTCGGAGCTTTTAAACTCAAAGTGACACGCCTACAACCAGTCAAATAAAATTCATAATTCATAATTCATAATTCATAATTCATAATTCATAATTCTCCAAAGTAGTTAGTACGCATAATAAGAGTGCTTCAGTCCACTCAACAACTGCGCCGTAGGTGTCTCCAGTATGTCCTCCTAATTTATAGTTAAACCAAGCACCTGTAACAGATGCGATCGCACTCCCAGCAAGTGTCATTCCCAAAGCAAAAAACAACCGCTCTTTATGCAGTAGTATCTCCAAACCACTTAAACTTACAACTAGCAACAAGCCTGGTAATAAATCTTTGTAAGAACGAATGGCTTGTTTGTGAAATGCGCCTTTACCTGTAAGTTTTAGATAAGGATAGCAGGCGATCGCCATTTGTTGACCCCAACGCCCCCACCCGCATACAGCCATCAAAGCCAGCCAACGGTTTTTTTCTAAATCTACCAACGCTGCAATTTTCAGTAAAATCAAAACGACAGCTGTCATTGCGCCAAATGCTCCTGTCGCACTATCGCTCATCACTTCCAGTCGTCGTTGTGGATTACCTACGGCTAACCCATCAGCAGTGTCCATTGCTCCATCTAAATGCAATCCTCCAGTTATTGCAATCCAAATACCTACAACAAGAGCACTACGAGTTAGCATCGGAACATTAAGATAAGTCATTCCGATATCAAATAGTCCCAGAAACCCTCCGATTATGACTCCCACTAATGGAGCATACCGCGCTACACTTTGAAAGTCTAATCCATTTATGTATGGCAAGGGAATAGTTGTGTAAAATATCACTGCTGCTGCTAGTTCTGATAGCAATTGTTTCCAATTGGGTCGATAAAAAGACATTTTTGTTGATCTTTAAATATTTACATCCCAAAATAAAACTTAAGAGTTGCAAGTCATTCTTTCCATTATTTAAGTACTTGTAATAGCATCATCTATAGCAATATTATATTTTTAAAGCTTTAAATAAGATTTTCCATCTTTAGAAACTTGTCTAACAAATTTTGTTATGCTTATCTAAGTATTACGTTTTAATAAACGTATAAAAAGCAACTTTTTATTGTGACTTCAACAGTTGTAGATTAGTCAGTGAGAGTTTTGTATAGCTGCTCATAGCATTCAAACTAGCGATCGCAGCTATCTAATCTATCGCCCCGTAGTGTTGATATTGATTAAAATGTAGGGGGTTCAAGAAGGCTGTAACATAAACTGTTGAGCTGTATTGTATATCACTTAATACTCCGGATAGTTTGATTATGACTCACCATCTACCCAATACAAAAATACCAGCTCCGTGTATCATTAACATGGGCATGATTGTCAACAAGCTAGATATGAGGCGATTATTGGCGGATTTAGGTCATGTCCGTTATGTCCATACCCATGACGGAAAGTTGCAAAGCGAGGGAGAAGGGAACGTGATGGAAGTATTTGCTCATCCGCAACGGTCTACCCTAGTTGCAAACCATGCACTATATCTAAACGTTTGTAGTTTTGATTATTTGGAACTGAAACAGTCTCCAGAAAAAGAAACTTACTTTGACCTTGTTCAAGAAGGAATGCGTTTAAGATTGATCCCTTTGTCTACTCCTTTAGAAGAGCGACAAGAGCGCTGCTTTAACATTAGTGCTATAGAAGCAATGATGGAGCAAGTTCTGTCAGCGAAATGGGATGCAGAAATTGATGATGATAATTGTGATTTGTGGTAATAAACCCTTTCGTCCCATTTTTTGCTCCTTTTTTCACTGGGCTATTTCTTGCTAGGTTCAATTGTTCTAGGGTAACCTCTAGAAAGTTAATGCTGGTTTCTCTCCTTTCCGCTCACCTCAACTTTGGGCTAAAACAGTTTTGCATATTTTTTTTAGTTGTATTCTCTTAAGAGATTGTCATACCAAAACTTCTCTTCAGCAGTTTTACGGTTTTCAGATCAATCCTATCTTAGGTATAACAAAGTTAATTTAGTATTAAAAGATTCTGGGACATCGCTGCTGTAGTATGCGAGGAAAATATGCAAAATGATAGTTCTTTTCCAATAACTCTCGATTCTTCCTTATTAAACATAATCAGCTCATCCGTTTGTCAAACGATTATTGCTATTCAAGAGCAGCAACCAGAATTGTTACTCGAAAAGTGTAGAAACATCGTGTGGTGTAGCAGTCAAAGTCAAACTAGTTTAAAGTTAAAATTAACACAAGTTCTTAAAGACACTCAAGACTGGAATATATTAATTCAACAATTACAAAGATTACTGCAAGCTTTACTGCTTCCTGAAGCTTTTAATTCTAATATCCTAATAGAGTTATTTAATAAAATTAATCAAATAAAGTATATTAAATCAAATAGAAAAGATGTTATTAATATTCATGAAAAGACTGCTTTAAATAGTTCAGATTTCTCAAAAAATACAGAATCGATTATATCAATTAATCAAACAAATATAAAGCATCCTTCAGCTATTGCAGTTTTATTATTAGATGCAGATAACTTACAAATAAATAGAGATGGAGAAAAGTTTCTATCAACAGTTTGTAATTATCCGATTCAAATTAAAATAGCCTTTGCAAATTGGTGTAATAAGGGTAAATTGGACGTTGAACTGCATGAACGAAATTATGAATTAATTCATGTCCCTGCAGGGAAAGATAATACTGATGGCAAAATGATAACTTTTGGATCGATAATACATGAACGCTTTCCAAATACTAAAGAAGTTTTAGTTTGTTCATCAGATAAAGTCATGACTAACTTATCTAATCATCTCCAGCAGAATGGTTTAATTGTATATCGAGTTAGCAAGCATGGACAAAATCTAACAGTATTAAACAGTAAAAGTGGTCAAAAGGCGACCTATCCACCGGAAGCTACATCTTCTATTCCCTCACTTCCTCAATTTATTTTCATGATTAAGAAGATAATTAAGGAGGAGCAAAAACGTAGTGGTAATCATTGGGTTAACTTTGCTGTTATCTCTCAAAAGGTGAAAAATACATACACAATCTCTATGAGTCAAGTTGTGTCAATTCATCTTCCTGGGAAAAAAGCTAAAGATATTTTTATTGACCATCCTAATGATTTTGTTATACATCAAACTACTGATACATCTGAATTATATGTAACACTGTTTGAAACTCCACCCAAGTCCAATACTAATATAAATAATACTATTAAGGCAACTCAAACCACTATACAAAATTCAATCCCATCAAATATTAGTTCGATGTCTGATTTGGAACAAGCTTTAATTTTTTTAGTAAAAGATTTAACAAAGCAATCTCAAGCAAGTTATACTATTCAAGAAACTTTAGGAAGTGCCATTCATCAGCATTACGGCGAAAGCATAAGAAATATTCTTAAGCGTTTACAATTTTCGGGTAATTTTACAAAGTTTTTGGAATCTTCTAGCTCTTTTAAATTAGTTAAGAACGGCAATAATTACCGTGTAACTTTGGAGAAGGTTTGAAAAGTTAAAAAATCTACCTTACGCTCCTACACCCCCAATACTGCTTGGATAAGCAAAAATAAGCTACCTCCACTACCAATACTTGTTGGTTAAGGGTAGTTAAGGAGCCAGAAATCTCCCAGAAACCCGGTTTCGCAGAAGTTACCGGGTTTCTAATTTTCGCTGATCTGAGTAGTATTGCCTGCACTACTGATACAAAACTTGAGATTCTTGCTTAGGAATGACCTGAAAACCCACTAAAAAAGGCAAAATTGACAAACAGAGAAGCATTTGCGCTGGATTTTCACGGCTTATGAAAATTAAACACGTTCACTTCTACGTAGAAAATGCCAAGGTGTGGCGCGATTGGTTTGTACACAAATTAGGGTTCCAAGCGCTAGGAACTAATATGAGCTCGTATCATACCCACACGGAGGTTGTGAAAAGTGGTTCCGTCTGCTTTTTACTGTCTTCTGCTTTGTTACCTATCAGCCCAGTGGCTGAGTTTTTGAGTCAGCACCCGCCTGGTGTAGCAGATATTGCTTTTGGTGTCAAAAATGTGGAAGATATGATTTCACGTGCTCAAGCCCACGGAGTAAAAGTCCTGCAACCAGTTCAATCATCCCAGCAAGGTCAGGAATATATTAAATCAGGCAAAATAGCTGCTTGGGGTTCTTTGTCTCATACTTTGATCGAAATAGCAACGGAGAAAATAACGGATGGAACAGATGATTTATCTGCTACAAGACTTGTAAGTAATTTTGATGTTACATCTGCTCCAAAATCTGTTAGTTATTTTACTAACTTAGACCATGTCGTGCTTAATGTTGCTGCGGGTGAATTAGAGCGTGCGGTGGCTTGGTACGAAAATGTTCTTGGTTTTCAGCCTCAACAAATATTTAAAATTAAGACCACTCGTTCTGCTTTACACAGTCAGGTGATGGTTTCGCCTAATGGTAGTGTACAGTTTCCAATTAATGAACCTGCTTCAAGCAATTCCCAAATTCAAGAGTTTTTGGATGTGAACCGAGGCGCTGGAATTCAGCATATCGCCTTGGGAACGTGTAATTTGATTCCTGTCATAGCTAAACTCCGCGCTAATGGTCTTTGTTTGCTCCCTGCTCCTAGAGATTATTATTCCCAAATTCAACAGCGTGGAAGGTTTCCTCTATCTTTGGATGAACTGCAAGCAGTCGCTCAACAGGAGATTTTGGTGGATTGGCAGGATAATCATTCCTTAGAGGATACAAAACTGACACCAGTACTGTTGCAAATCTTCACTCAACCCATTTTTGGACAACCAACCTTTTTCTTCGAGTTTATTGAGCGTCGTTACCAAGCGAGAGGTTTTGGTGAAGGTAATTTTCGGGCTTTGTTCAAAGCGATTGAAAATGAGCAACTTAAACGCGGGAGTTTGAAGGATTCTGTGACTTAGATTAGTTATTTAAATGATTTTCATAAATTATTCAAAACCACAACGTGCCATAAATTGGGATACTCTGTAAATAAAATTTACATTAAAAAAATGTTAAGACTTATTACAGATTTTGATGGTCCCATAATCGATGTTTCGGAACGTTACTATCGCGCTTATCAATACTGTTTGGAGAAAACGCGACGTTCAAACCAACAAGTGAAGCAACTTTCAAAAACAGAGTTTTGGCGACTCAAGCGATCGCATACTCCTGAAAAACAAATCGGTCTTCTTTCCGGGTTAGATGAAGTACAGGCGCAGAAGTTTTCTAGGCTGCGAAAACAAACGGTACACACAGAACCTTACTTCAAGTACGACACCCTTGCTCCTGGCGCAGTAGAAGCACTATGGAAGATGCAACAGGCTAGATTCGATTTAGTTGTGATGACAATGCGTCGGGTTTGGGAACTGGACTACGCCTTTAAAAAACACGATTTAGAACGGTTTTTCCCTGAAAACCGCTGTTACTGCTTGAGTAATGACTATGTTAAAACCCGTGACGTGGATGATAAACCATTGTTAATGGCGCGGGCGATTAAGGAGCTTCCTCCTGCTACTGATACATGGATGGTAGGGGATACGGAAGCCGATATAATTGCTGCGAAAAGACAGGGGATCAAGGTAATAGCTGTAGAATGCGGTATTCGCGATCGCGCTGAGTTAGAAGCTTACCACCCGGATCTAATTGTCAAAAACTTAAGTGCTGCTGTCGATTTAGTTCTCCAACAAGCACTGCAACCAACTCGATAGTGGCTAATGGCTGATGGCTAATGGCTAATGGCTAATGATTTTCTTACAATTAGCAATTAACAGTTAACTAATAGCTAATGGTTTTCATGCTATTAACAATTAGCCATTAGCTATTAACCGCTGTTTATAAATTATTTTATGAAGCTACTAATAAGCCATAACAATACAAGCGTTATTACTGTAGAAAACTGATTGATAGTCAGAGGAATCGATGGCGGTACTAGTGGTAGGAGCCAAGCTGCTACTAACCCTCCTGCAATCAAACCTGTCACTAAACCGATAAGGGTTAACAGAACCGATCTCCCAAACCGATTTTGCTTGCGATTAAGAAAATAGATACTGACACCTATTCCCACTACCAATATCAACGGTAAGACCTGATCGCCACTTGTTCTGTACAATAAACTGATCGTACTCAGACCTAGATACCAAATTCCCGGTAATAACACCTCTTGTGAAGTTGGTCGATCTAGGAGGTTTTGCAGCCAAGCGGGTGACTGCTCGCGTGGGGTTGAACTTTCTTTCGGGGGAGCTTGTACAAGGCGCTCTGGATATCGAATGCGTTCCGGTACTTTTATTTTGCCTTCTTGGCGCATTCTCAAGCGATCCATTAAGATCGCGTCGTATGCTGCTTCAATCACTTCCACACGTTTTGCATCGCCATTGTGTTGTTCCAATAGACGATTGCGAACATCTTGGACTTCATCGAAGCTCGCATCTTCTGATACCCCAAGTTTTTCGTAGGGACTTTGCTCACTCATGGGAGTTATAACTTCAGCCTCTGTTGGTACCAATCTCTGCTTGAAGGAAAAACGACTTTATGTCTTAATCTTGGTCGAGACGATTGTTTTAGTCAATTCGCAAGACTTACCCGAGTGTTAAGATGGATAAGCTTTACCGACCTGATGATATTAACTATAGTCACTTTAACATATCGTAAGAAGTCAGTGTATCCCCTCATGTCGTTCACCGATTGGAGCTTTACTCTAGAATTTAAGCTAAAAATACCTAAAAGGCATTTTTTATGAAAAACACTCTTTCCTATTGTGGATTTAACGGCTTTGTGTACTTTGACCCCGTTTTTAAATATTAGCTTTCAAATACCTTGTGCCATAAAGCCGCAGATCGATTTAAAATTAAAGCGATTTAAGTTGTCGTGCAAATTGGATGATAAAGTATCGTATATTACCCAATTGCTGTGGCTAAGGTTAGAGCATCTGCCTAACGGACACAAGGTTGAGCAAAAAAAAGCTTGGAAATCAAGCAAGGGTGGCATTACCGAGATATTCGCGTTTTAATTGTTGATAATCCTGATTAAACTAGTATTTGAAGAATCAGGGACTAGTGCCTTAGCCTTGTAAATTCTTATTGCTTTCAAAATGGAACCGTGTTCTCCACGGTATCCGTCTGTTAATCCTATAAATTTTTGTTTTTTGCAAAGTGATGGTCATGGCTCCTGCCAAGATTCTTGTAGTTGATGACGACCCTGCGGTTCGCAATTTAATTCAGCGCTTTTTAATTAAGCAAAGCTATCAGGTAGAGGCTGCTGAAGATGGCAAGACCGCTCTGGCACTCTTCGAGCAATTTAACCCTGACTTGGTTATTTTGGATGTCAATTTACCAGATGTCATTGGGTTTAACCTCTGCCAAGAGATGCAAAGCCGAAATGGTGTCTTTGTTCTCATGCTGACTAGTCGTGCAGACGAAGCTGATAAGATTCGCGGCTTTTCTAAAGGTGCTGATGATTATCTCACTAAACCATTTGGTTTGGGAGAGCTAGAAGTTAGAGTCGCAGCTATTTTGCGGCGTCAACGTGTGGTAACAACCGCAGAACAAAAGCGCCTGGTGTTTGAAAAGTTAATGATTGATCCCGTACGGCGGGAGGTGACGCTCAACAATCAACCCATACTTTTAACTGCTTTGGAATTTGATTTGTTACATTTTTTAGCTAGCCACCCAGGTCGAGTTTGGCGGCGTGCTGAACTTATTCAGGAGGTATGGGATTATGAGTATGTGGGAGACCAAAGGGTCGTAGACGTACACATAGGACAAATTCGTAAAAAGATAGAAGCTGATGCCAGCCAGCCAGCTTTAATTCAAACTGTGCGTGGCGTTGGTTATAAGTTTGAATGTCCCAATCAACCTCAACTCGCCGATAAACCTCAGTAGTCAGTTAACTGCAATGAGTGAATTCTCCCGGATTGATTGCGGTAGTCAATCAATTCACCCAAATACACCGTAATTACAGTTAACACGTAGGTTCAAACCAAACAAGGTTTTGTCCGTGCTGAGGTATGGCTAATTATGACTTTCTTCAGCATAGCTACCTTTTTTCAGATCGTTAGAATATGGCTAAGATGAAATAAATTCAAAATAATTAACAAAACAATATGGAGGCAATACTGCGTAGGATTTGCAAAAATTAGAACCCCGGTAACTTTTACAAAACCGGGTTTCACCGCATCTTAACTATCTTTAACCGACAAGTATTGAATGTGGAAGGATTGTAAAAGCCCTGCTCTCACAAAGAGGCAGGGCTAGTTTGGTATGGAATGATGCCAACTTAGCTTTACTCTTGCAGAAGCTTGCACCGACCATATGCGGTCAGTGTAGGAGTATCACCAATACTGCGTAGGATTTGCGAAGATTAGAAACCCGGTTTCGCAGAAGTTACCGGGTTTCACCGCATCTCGACTATCGTTAACCGAGCAGTATTGGGAGTATCACGGTAGTTTACCTCACTTCTTTATGATCGGGGATTGCTTTTCAGCAAGGTTTTAAGTAGTGTTACTTAACAATGGTGAAATAGAGTTTCCAAATAAACACGAGCAGCGCGGCGATCGCTATCACCATTTTGGAGTAGAAACAAGGACAGCGCTGCTGTTAACACACGATTTTCATCCCAATCAGGATGGGTTTCCAAGTAGTGTTTGAGAGATTCATGTAGTGTTTCAGGAATTTCTGTGAAGATACCAACTGTTGCGTTCATGAGATTTTTCTCCTTTGAAGTTCATCAATGGGGAAGCCTTGCTTGCTGTAGAGCCAGAGAGAGGGAACACAAAACCCTTAGCCTGTCCGACAATCTGCGGCTACAGCTCAGGTAAATTTACACAGCAACTCAAAGGACTAAAAGAGCAAGCCGAATCATTGTGCGCTAAAAGGGGGTGGGGTTGTCAATGCTGCGAAATGTTAAGAAGCCACTAAAACAAGATTGGGCTATACGAAAGAATCAGGGTTTTCATCTATTTTTTGTAATATTTCTTAATGTTAACTCAGTCTCTCACTCCTCTTAATTGTAAGGATAAAAATCCCCAGGGTTAAGACAAGAGCCTGTAACATCGTGAGGTAGTTGTGGAAAACAGGAAAGTGTCTGTGGAAACTCTGTGGAATCAGCCCGGAAAAGTCAGTAAAATAATAAGAATTACAAAAAATTTGATTTGTTGGTTGGGTAAAGATGGAAAATATCCCATTGGCGATCGCGTTGCAACGTTACATACAACTTTTTTGACATACCAATCTACCATGTATTAGAAAGTACATAAAACTTAAAGACGCGAAATTTTACTTCGTCTATCACGAAATTCGCGTCTTTACCAAATTATTTCAACTCTAAACCTAGACCCTAGACCCTAGACCCTAGACCCTACACCCTCACCTCCTTCTTTCCTGTAACTTCCGATAAACAGCCTTCAAATCAACCTGATGGTGAGCTAGAGCGACAAGGGTGTGATAAAGCAGGTCTGCAACTTCCGAAGCGATCGCATCTGGTTCGTCATCTTTAAAAGCCATGACCACTTCAGCACTTTCCTCACCAATTTTTTTCAAAATCTTGTTATCGCCACCTGCAAATAGCTTACAAGTGTACGAGGTTTCTGTGGGATTGTCGCGGCGATCGCACACCGTTATAAACACCTGTGAAAGAGTATCTCCTGGTGGTGGGACGACTTTCCCATCAATTTGGTGAAAACAACTGCGTTCCCCAGTATGACAAGCAATATCACCTACCTGTTCAACTCCAACAAGCAGTGCATCACTATCACAGTCATAACGAATACTTTTTACTTTCTGTATATGTCCAGAAGTCGCTCCCTTGTGCCACAATTCTTGACGGGAACGACTCCAAAAGCAAGTTTCTCCAGTTTCCAAAGTCTTTTGTAACGACTCCCGATTCATCCACGCCATCATTAAGACAGTGCCATCAAGATAATCTTGAACAATTGTTGGCACCAAACCTCGTTCGTCATAGCGAATTTTTTCTACAGGGATGGCATGGTGTAGCGAGTTTAAATCGGAAGAAAACATACCAGTAGTGTTGTTCTCTAAAAAATAGTTCATGCCCTTACCATACCATTCTAGGTAAAGCAACTGGTATGTTTTTTCATATCAAAGTTTTTAACCCTGCCTTAAACAACACTCCTATGCCTAACAGACTGCATCTTGATAGCACTCAAAGCGACTTGATGCGCTTTTGGGGCTTCACCGTACCAATGAATCGCCGAGTTAAAGGCAGCTCGGTACAGATCCTGGTATGCTTCAGAAAAACGTGTCCGAATTTCCAAAGGCAAGTCTTGATTGGACTTGTATAACATATCGTTATTTTCCTGGTTCAGGTAATTTACTACGATAGTAATTCTAGACCGTGTTTGCCCCTATCCTAAGATAGAGCTTTTTATTTACCACTGTAGGAGAGAATCTTGGTAAATACAACCATTAAAACTACAAAATCACAAGAAATCTTTGCCGCTGCCCAGAATTTGATGCCGGGAGGGGTAAGTTCTCCTGTTCGTGCCTTCAAATCTGTAGGTGGACAGCCCATTGTGTTTGACCGCGTCAACGGTGCTTACATTTGGGATGTAGATGACAACCAATACATTGACTACGTAGGAACTTGGGGTCCAGCCATTTGTGGTCACGCCCATCCCGAAGTCATAGCAGCACTCCACGAAGCCCTGGAGAAAGGGACTAGCTTCGGTGCGCCCAGCGTGCTAGAGAACATACTGGCTGAGATGGTCATAGATGCCGTTCCAAGCATTGAAATGGTAAGATTTGTAAACTCAGGCACTGAAGCTTGTATGGCAGTGTTGCGCCTGATGCGAGCTTTTACAAAGCGCGACAAAGTCATTAAGTTTGAGGGCTGCTACCACGGACACGCGGATATGTTCCTCGTCAAAGCAGGTTCTGGTGTCGCCACATTGGGTTTACCCGATTCTCCTGGCGTTCCCAAATCAGCTACCAGTCACACTCTCACGGTTCCCTTCAATAACCTAGAAGCTGTCAAAGCCCTATTTGAGGAAAATCGCGACCAGATTGCTGGTGTAATTCTAGAGCCAGTGGTAGGTAATGCTGGATTTATTCCTCCCGATACTGGCTTCTTAGAGGGTTTAAGAGAACTTACCAATGAACATGGGGCGTTACTGGTATTTGACGAGGTGATGACAGGCTTCCGCATTGCTTATGGTGGCGCTCAAGAAAAGTTTGGAGTGACTCCCGATCTCACAACATTAGGAAAAATTATCGGTGGTGGATTACCTGTAGGTGCTTACGGTGGTCGTAAGGACATCATGTCAATGGTTGCACCTGCAGGTCCAATGTATCAAGCAGGAACTCTTTCCGGTAATCCCCTAGCGATGACAGCTGGAATCAAAACTCTAGAACTACTGCAAAAACCTGATACTTATGAGTACTTAGACCAGGTTACCCAAAAACTCATAGACGGTTTGCTGCAAATTGCTCGTGAAACGGGTCATCCAGCCTCTGGCGGTCATATTAGTGGAATGTTTGGAATGTTCTTTACCTCCGGACCAGTTCACAACTATGATGACGCGAAAAAGTCGGATACAGCTAAGTTTGGACGTTTCCATCGCGGTATGTTAGAACGTGGTGTTTACCTAGCACCATCTCAATTTGAGGCTGGGTTTACCTCTATCGCTCATACATCCGAAGACATAGAACGGACGTTGCAAGCTGCACGTGATGTCATGTCTAACCTTTAAATTATGAATTATGAATTATGAATTATGAAACTTTTTTCATTCATAATTCATAATTCACATTCATCTCAGCCACGGAAAATATAGTTTTTCCTTATAAATTGCTATTTTTTTGTAGTATTTTATACTTACGTTATGCGAATATTCAGTATGAACAGTGGCTATAGATCGATACAGTTGGTGTTAAGCAGTTATTGAGAAACTCTATTGAGGAATCCGGTTACTTAGAGAAACCGAGTTTGGTGTGCTCCCACAATTCTTAACTGAACTATATTAGACTCTAAATAACGAGATGTTTGTACATTTAAAATTTAAAAAATAGGCATAAGGAGATTAATTAAAAAGGTATTGTTTTCAAGATTTAAAAATTAGCTTCAGTTGATAAAAACCCTTGACTTATATAAAAAAATAAACAGAAATTTTAAATGAAATTATCAATATTTGAATTTATATTTGACAACAAAAAGTCAAAAAGGGTGTATGGCAATCCTATTTGATTTGTAAAAAAGGCAAACTTTCAGAAGTCTGGGATTTTAAAGATACCAGGTTTCTCGCCTTTTAGAAAGGATGCGCTGATTGCTATGGCAAGTCAATGAAGTACACCCCACCCTAATACTGTAAGGGATAGTATTTTAACGTGAGGTGGAAACTCGTGAGTTTACGATTGCTTTACGGAAAGCTAGCCTAGCTTTAGAAACTCTTCAATAGAAATCTAGAGAAAATGACCTGGTAAAAGTGGTTTTTGAACTCAATAATGAGATTAAGAGTTTTATACTCCCTATTATTATTTTTGTAGCGAGTTGACTGTACATGAGCTACTGCGTAAATCCTACTTGTCTGAACCCTGAAAATTTAGTATACAGTGACAGATGTCAGTCTTGTGGCTCACGACTCCTGTTGCGCGATCGCTATAGAATTGTCAAAGCTTTAGGTCAGGGTGGTTTCGGAGCAACATTTATAGCTCAAGATGAATCTCTGCCTGGAGAACCTACTTGCGTAATCAAGCAGTTACGTCCATCAGGAACATCACCACATATATTACAGATGGCTCGAGAACTGTTTGAACGCGAAGCCGTAACTTTGGGTAGGATTGGAAATCATCCTCAAGTCCCGCGACTGCTAGACTATTTTGAAGACCGGGAACAATTTTACTTAGTTCAGGAATACGTTTGCGGTCTTACCTTGCAACAGGAAGTCAAACGTAACGGAGTCTCAACTGAAGCAGGAGTTAAGCAATTCCTCAGCGAACTGCTGCCACTCTTAGAATATATACACAAATGTAAAGTTATTCACCGCGATATTAAACCAGCAAATATAATCCGTCGCTCTCAAGATAGTAGATTAGTCTTGATTGACTTTGGAGCTGTAAAAAACCAAGTCAGTACATTGACAAATCCATCAGGACAGACAGCGCTCACTGCTTATGCTATCGGTACTCCTGGTTTTGCACCACCAGAACAAATGGCGATGCGCCCAGTATTTGCCAGCGATATATACGCACTGGGGGTAACATGTATATATATGTTGACTGGTAAATCTCCTAAAGACATACAATATAACCCTACAACGGGAGAAATGCAGTGGGAACCACTAGTGTATATCAGCGACCACTTGACAGAAGTTCTGCGGAAAATGCTGGAGGTGTCTGTTCGTAATCGTTACCAATCAGCACAAGAGGTCTTACGAGCATTAGCGCTTGAGCCTTACTTGGATAGCTTGGCGCAAGGAATGTTGAAACAGTCTCACTCTCAAAGTAAAGAGCGATCGCACAACTATCAATGGGAAGAATCTAGTGTTTTTGCCAGTAACCCTTCTGCTCGTACCTCTGGCGGACAAGGGGTAGCACAGATGGCGGCTGCAATTCGAGCAAGACGAGCCAAACTAGGAGAAGGTACGGGTATTAATGGAGTAGGGACACAAAGGATGATGACACCAAAATCAACCTCTTTGGCTAGTAGTTATTCAGGTAGGTCGGGAGGACAAAAGTCACAGACACCCCGTAAATTGGACACTCAAGGTTTACTGACGGCTTACACGAAAGGTAGACGCGATTTTGCTCTGCATAACTTAAATATGCTCAACTTATCAGGAGCCGATCTCCCAGAAACTAATTTTCACAACTCTCAACTTCAAAACGCTAACCTACAAGGTGCCAATCTGCACAGCAGTGATTTTGGTCGTGCTAGCCTCACCCGTGCCAATCTCAGAGATGCTAATTTAAGTAAAGCTTATCTTAGCAATGCCGATTTAGAGGGAGCAGACCTGCGAGGTGCAGACCTTAGTTATGCTTATCTCAGCAACGCTAATCTTCGTGGAACCAATCTATGTGGTGCTAATCTGACTGGTGCCAAAATTTCTGATGAGCAACTAGCATTGGCTAAGACTAACTGGATGACCGTACGTCCTAATGGTAGACGAGGCTTACTATGATTCTGAAGCATTCGGAAGGAATGCCCTTGTCTGTCATTTGTATGAAAAATATAATTTAAATTCATAAAAAACTATTCACAGAAGTTCAAGGCGGAAGGGAGGATTTGACATCCTCCCCCTAATAGAATTAGGGGGATTCCAAACATCACTGCTTGGGTT
>JAWQFQ010000217.1:0-16300 GCA_035967975.1 Scytonema sp. PMC 1070.18 | reverse complement strand
CCCCTACACCCCTACACCCCTACACCCTACTCAAGCATCCACTCCGTAGCACGTTCGCCCAGGTCTATAGGTATGCTCACAGCTTTACCAAGTCGTGGGCGTTCCCGTGTTTCTTGAATAAATGTTTGTACCTTGTCTGAGCCACCTAAACTATTGACATAAGTTGCAACACTGTCCAAATGTTCTAGATACTGCGCTTCACTCAAGGGGAAGGAAACTTGCTCAAGGTACTTCCACATGATTTGCAAGAATATCTTACCTTGTGTCCGGCGTAACTGAACATCGTATGAGCGTCCCCATTTGGACAGCAGCAGTTGGTGTAATTCCTCTCCTGTCATAGCTTTTCTCAAATATTTTTACATTTAGTTATGATGTTAAGTTCCATGACTCAAGTATGATAGGACTATAAAGAAATGTAATGCTACAAAGAAAGATGCTGGAAAAATTTTTGAAAAGCAAATTCTGGCATCGTTGTTGGCATTAGATCCCCGTTGTTGGGGAAAATGATGGAATGGAAATAACAATACAAGAAGAACGCGTAGGTTATGGCTCAATTTTCTGAATCAATGGACGTACCCGATATGGGGCGTCGTCAATTCATGAATCTCCTGACTTTTGGAACTGTAACCGGAGTCGCTTTGGGAGTGTTATACCCCGTTGTCAAGTACTTTATTCCTCCAGCATCTGGTAATGCGGGTGGTGGTACAACTGCAAAAGACGAACTGGGTAACGATGTCAGCCTCACCACTTTTTTAGCAAGCCATAATGTGGGCGATCGCGTTCTGGTTCAGGGACTCAAGGGTGACCCCACCTACATCGTGGTAGACAGCAAAGAAGCAATTACCGACTACGGTATTAACGCCGTTTGTACCCACTTGGGTTGTGTTGTTCCCTGGAATACAGCAGAGAACAAATTTAAATGTCCCTGTCACGGTTCTCAATACGACGCTACAGGTAAAGTTGTCCGAGGTCCAGCACCAAAGTCTTTGGAACTTGCTCATGCGAAAGTAGAAAATGACAAAATTGTTCTCACCCCCTGGACTGAAACCGACTTCCGTACTGGAGAAGACCCTTGGTGGACTTAGAGAATTAAGAGTAGAGGCGCTCTTCCCTTGCGCTCCTACACAGAGTCAAGAGTGAGAAATAAATAACTCATCACTCATTACTCATCGTAAATCACTTCATTTAATCGTCGTCCTTGTTGTCCTTATAGAGATGAGAAATGCTTCTATAACGGCGAGGTTAACTCGCAGCGCTAGAGTCATTGTCAGAACAATGCTCGTAGCGATCGCTACTATCACATTCTTCTTCACCAGCGATATCGCACTTCCTCAAGCTGCTTCAGCCTATCCTTTTTGGGCGCAGGAAACCTACCCCGAAACCCCTCGCGAACCAACAGGGCGGATTGTATGTGCTAATTGTCACTTAGCAGCAAAACCCGCTGAAGTAGAAATTCCCCAATCTGTTCTACCCGACACGGTATTTAAAGCGGTAGTAAAAATTCCTTACGATACAAGCGTACAACAGGTGGGTGCCGATGGTTCCAAAGTCGGCTTAAACGTTGGTGCTGTCTTGATGCTACCAGAAGGCTTCAAGATTGCTCCTGAAGAACGCATTCCCGAAGAGTGGAAAGAAGAAGTTGGCGACGTTTATTTCCAACCCTACACAGAAGAAGGAGAAAACGTCGTCCTTGTCGGACCATTACCTGGTGAAGAGTATCAGGAAATCGTCTTCCCCGTTCTTTCTCCCAACCCAGCAACTGATAAAAACATTCGCTTTGGTAAGTACCCTGTTCACCTAGGAGCTAATCGGGGACGCGGACAGGTTTACCCCACTGGTGAAAAGAGCAATAATACCGTATACACAGCTTCTGCTACTGGTACTATTAGCAAGATTGCTCAGACAGAAGACGAAGACGGTAACGTCAAAAATGAACTCAGCATCCAAACTGAATCTGGGGACACTGTTGTCGATACCATTCCCCTGGGACCAGAATTAATTGTTGCTGAAGGACAAACAGTTCAATCCGGTGATGCTTTGACCAACAACCCCAACGTTGGTGGATTTGGTCAGGATGACGGCGAAATCGTACTACAAAATGCTACCAGAGTTCAATGGCTAATTGCCTTCATTGCTCTGACCATGTTAGCTCAAGTTATGCTCGTTCTCAAGAAGAAGCAAGTAGAAAAAGTCCAAGCTGCTGAAATGAACTTCTAAATTTTGAGAGTGAAATCATTAGATATCAGACAGGCAAAAGCCTGTCTTTTTTTATCTTACTCCCTTCCCGCCATATTATTAAGACAATACAGTTGGTGTTAAGTAGTTGTTTAGAAACCCGGTTTCGCAGGAGTTACCGGGTTTGGTGAGCCTCTCAGAATTCTTAACTGAACCGTGTTGTATTATAAGAGGAATAAAGCTATAAGTTATTTATTATTTATTCATTCAATGATAATTAAAAAATTAACAAAACTTGATGCAGAAGATTATAGGAATATCAGACTAGAAGCTTTATATAATAATCCAGATGCCTTTGGCACAATGTATGATGAAGAAGCCATTATAACGATAGATAAATTTAGGGAGAGAATACCAGTAGATAACAATAATTTTATCTTAGGTTGTTATCAGGATAAAGAGTTAATTGGCATCGTCGCATTTCATCAAACAGTAAGAATAAAACTCAGGCATAAAGCTTATATTCGCTCTATGTATGTTCAACCGCAACATCGAGGAAAAGGTATAGGTAAATTATTACTAAATGAATTAATTGAAAGAGCTAAGGCTATCAATGAGGTAGAAATATTATTACTTGATGTAGTTACAAATAATTTTTCAGCAAAACAATTGTATCTATCATTTGGGTTTCAAATATATGGAATAGAGAAAATGGCATATGAATTGAATCATCAATATTTTGATATTGAATCTATGTTTTTGCAGATTAAATCTCTTCTGTCAATCCCACACACGACGTAAATTGAACACAAAACCCGGTAACACCGCTTCACCGGACAACTCCACCAGTTAAGATAGAATTGGTTCACAAAGATATTTCAGGTTTGCTAGCTAAGGGAGGAATTGAGGAATAATGTCATCTGACTCTTTTAATTTACCCCCACAATTACGACAAGAAGCCCAAAGATGTGCAGTTAGCCTTGGTGTTTCCCTTGAGCAATTTATTTTCTGCGCCGTAGCTGAAAAGGTCGGAATTCTTATTGAGCATTTTGACGATTCTGTATTTCCTGAGCTGACTTACCGTCGGGGTGCTAGTGGTTTAGCTGTGCCAATACTACAGGGAACTGGTTTGCGGGTGCAAACTTTGGTCATTGCTGCTCAAAAATGGGGGTTATCTGCTCAACAAATCGCTGCTGAGTATGATTTGAGTGAGGTTCAGGTAAATGCAGCCTTAGCTTTCTATGCTGCTCATCGGCAAGAAATAGATGAGATGATTGCATCTGAAGTCGCTTTTGAATCAGCTGACAATGTCTAAGCCTTTAGTTTCAATTCCATACCCGACGCAGATTCAACACAAAACCCGGTAACACTGCTTCACCGGACAACTCCATCGGATTCTCCAACACTTCCACTTCCAAACCCGGTCGATAAATTTCCACCCGTCGCTGAATAGGATCGATTAACCAGCCTAGCCGAGCACCATTATCGATATATTCCTTCATCTTCGCTTGCAACAATTTAAGACTATCAGAGCTAGAGCGTAACTCCACGACAAAATCTGGACAGATATTTGCAAAAGTTCCTTGTTGTTGTGGAGTTAGTGCTAGCCAACGTTCTCGACTCACCCAAGAGACATCCGGGGAACGGGTCGCACCATTAGGTAAAATAAAGCCCGTTGAGGAGTCAAAGGCTTTACCCGGTTCGCCCGAATTACGCCACCACAAATACAACTCTCCGGAAATACTCCAATTGTATCCTCCAGTTTCCCAGCCCGTTGGTGGGTTCACAATTAACTCTCCTTGTGCGGTTCTTTCCAATCTCAAGTCTCGGTTTGCTGCTGCTAAAGCAACAAACTGTTCCTGGGTGACGTACAAAGCGATCGCCTTAGGTAACTCAATCAATAAGGTTTCGGTTTCTGGGCTGGCGGGTGTCTGTACCATCTTGACCTCTTAGACAATCAGGAGTGGGTGATACTACCCTATTAACTAACACATCCTACACGGTTGCCAGGGCAAACGCACCTTAAACTGGCACAATTAAGGTTGACTTTTAAGCCCATATATTTATTCAAACTTTTAAACTGATGAGCGATCGGTAAAATGTGGTTTTCTTTGGAAGTAAAAAATAGCAAATGACCCGGTTAAACATACCTTGTCTTTGATGTGGCTATAGTGTTGTTAAACAATTGAGCCACACCACTTGAACGCTCTTTATTCCAAGAAATCTCATAGAATTGGTTATTGGTGTATCGGTTGATAACCTTGCGCCAAAATGTTTGTGCATCTGCATTCAAGCCTAGCTGTCGTACCTCCCACTTGCTAGGAAACAAATCGAAAATAAAGGACGCTACCCGATAGCCAATACCTTGTCTTCGGTATTTACGTAGAATGAAGAATTCAGCCATGTCCATAGTGTGTTCGTCTCCTGAAAGATAGCTGCGCCCGTCGGCAATGACAAAAGAAAGCGAGCGAGCCATCCACCTTGACAAGAAACGGATGCCGCTTTGGCTCAGTCCAACAACCTTTAAGCGCGTTGTCCCCGAACCGACCATCATTCCCGACATCCCAGCCCATGAACTCGCTAAAATCATAAAAGTAAAGTTCTATCAAATGACTCAAAATCGACTGATCTTGCGGATGGGCTTCAATGATTTCAATATTCACGCTAGTTTCCTCTAATATTGTTGAGACGGCTGAAGCCTTAGTGGGCGATCGCACTCCCTAGCTTATCTGACTTTTTGGACTTTGGGGAGAAAGTAGCGAGTGTGACATGAGCCGCCATGCAACGTCTGGAAGTCCTGCTACAAAAGGGTTCTAAAAATAAAATGTTCTTTCACGGGCGAGGACGCCCGTACCACAAGAAATATTGTCCGACTTTGTTTATTTGGAATTCTCCAGAACAGAAATGGGAAAGGATGTGAGGAAACCCGTACCGAGGAGTCGGTTAGCACATCCTTGTCTTTTGTTTCAAGGATTGTTACATTTATTTACAGATAAACAGAAAACTTAAAACAAAGCCAAGGTAATACATTATGATGACTCTTTTAATCGCGTTATTTATCATCGGCTGGGTAGCGGCTTCAGTGATTGGGACTCAAGCATACTTCCTCGGCGAACAGCGCAAGCCCATTCACGAGCGCAACTGGCGTTCTGAGTCTTTTGAGAAATTAGCAAAGTCTGTGACTGGAAAGGATACTGACTACAGCGATCGCACCCCTGCTTATCAAATGGACGCTTACGCAAGTGCAAATTTGCCCCAATAAAAGGCAGACAATGGGTTTAGTGAGAATAAACGGTTTGTTTTTAGAGATTGTTGCACCCTCAGCTTTGTGCTGGGGGTTTTGTTTATAGAGTTGCTTACTAGATTGTCCTTCACAAATACCAATTTTCGATTTGCAAGTCGTTAAAATTGGCATAATCTGATACATTATTAGTCACTAAAATTAACTGATTGACCTTGGCGATCGCAGCAATTTGACTATCTACAAAAGAGGGAGTTTTGCCGAGTTTAACCAAACGCGATCTTTCTTGGGCGTGCCATTCTGCCACTGCTTCGTCATAAGAAAAAAAAGGTAATTTCGCTTTGACCTCTTCTTGAAAATATTGCTCTAGTTCTTGGCGCTTTCTTGATGGTGGTAATCGATTTAAACCAAATAAAAGCTCGTGCCAAACTACAGTTGCTGTTGACATTTCTCCTGCATAATGCAATAACTTCGCCATGACTTTTGCATTAGGTTTTTGCTTCATGGGTTCAGAAATTATATTACTATCTAGCAGAAATTGAATGGTCACAAATTCACCTCGCGTCCTGGTGATTTATCGCGAATATCTTCAAAAATAGCATCAACATCGATATCTAATTCAGCAATATTATGCCGATGACGAAATTCCTCTAAGTTGTCACCAAACTTGCCTTTCTTGTGATTGATTCGAGCATCAATAATTTCAATTCTTACCGCTTGACCATCAGGAATATCCAGATTTTCGGAAATTTCTAATGTTTGACCGCGTTTAATGGCTGTGATTTGCATTCGGAGACTCTTCCTATTTTGCTTATCTTATTAAGTGAAGGATACTACCCTATTAATTAACACATCCTACACGATTGCAAAATTTCTTAACATTGTTGGCTGTTCATTCACGGGCGAGGACGCCCGTACCACAAGAAATATTGTCCGACTTTTTGATTTGGAACGGGAAGCGAGCACCTAAAAAATACCCTACAATAGTTGTCAGCATAATATCAGCTAAAAACCGCGCCAAGTCAAGGTTTTACTGATTATATTACTGTTTGTAAAGGTGTGAAGTGCAGTGTCGGGTGCGATCGTCAACTTCTGTAAACAAAGCATAACTATTTATGTCTCTAACTATTGCGGATTTGGAGCAACTCCAACAAGAACATCCAGACTGGCAAATGGAACTGGTAGAAGGAAACATCATTGTTATGGGACCATCTGATTATGAATCTGATGAAATCAGTATTCGATTTGCTGCCAAACTATGGAATTGGGTTGAACCACGCAAGTTAGGGCGAGTGACTGGTTCTAGTGCTGGTTTCATCCTGCCGCGTCTGACAAAAGATAACACCACAAAAAGAAACCTCCGCGCTCCAGATGTATCTTTTGTGGTAGCTCATCGCTTAAAACGAACTCAACGTGATTTCGAGTGAGGCTGCGGTTGCGTTCTCCAGTTTCCCAGCCCGTTGGTGGGTTCACAATTAACTCTCCTTGTGCGGTTCTTTCCAATCTCAAGTCTCGGTTTGCTGCTGCTAAAGCAACAAACTGTTCCTGGGTGACGTACAGTCCGAGCGCCTTAGGTAACTCAATCAATAGGGTTTCGATTTCTGGGCTGGCGGGTGTCTGTACCATCTTGACCTCTTAGACAATCAAGATTGGGTTCGTTCACGGGCGAGGACGCCCGTACCACAAGAAATATTGTCCGACTTTTTGATTTGGAACGGGAAGCGAGCACCTAAAAAATACCCTACAATAGTTGTCAGCATAATATCAGCTAAAAACCGCGCCAAGTCAAGGTTTTACTGATTATATTACTGTTTGTAAAGGTGTGAAGTGCAGTGTCGGGTGCGATCGTCAACTTCTGTAAACAAAGCATAACTATTTATGTCTCTAACTATTGCGGATTTGGAGCAACTCCAACAAGAACATCCAGACTGGCAAATGGAACTGGTAGAAGGAAACATCATTGTTATGGGACCATCTGATTATGAATCTGATGAAATCAGTATTCGATTTGCTGCCAAACTATGGAATTGGGTTGAACCACGCAAGTTAGGGCGAGTGACTGGTTCTAGTGCTGGTTTCATCCTGCCGCGTCTGACAAAAGATAACACCACAAAAAGAAACCTCCGCGCTCCAGATGTATCTTTTGTAGTAGCTCATCGATTAAAACGAACCCAACGTGATTTCGTTGAACTAGTTCCAGATTTAATGGTTGAAGTCAAGTCCAAAACTGACCAAATCGATAAGTTAGAAGAAAAAATCCAAATGTTTTTGAGCTTGGGAACGGCAATCGGTATCCTGATTGATCCTGATGAATTGACAGTGAGTGTTTACCGACTCAACCAACAGCCAAAGGTTTTGCGGGATGGTGAAGTGCTGACGCTACCAGAGTTACTACCAGGATGGGAGCTAGCAATATCTGACCTGTGGCCTCCTGTGTTTGAGTAAATTCACTTTGAATTACAGAGATAACCACACAACCCATTGTCAATTCCACACCCGACGCAGATTCAACACAAAACCCGGTAACACTGCTTCACCGGATAACTCCATCGGATTCTCCAACACTTCCACTTCCAAACCCGGTCGATAAATCTCCACCCGTCGCTGAATAGGATCGATTAACCAGCCTAGCCGAGCACCATTATCGATATATTCCTTCATCTTGGCTTGTAAGGATTTAAGACTATCTGAGCTAGAGCGTAACTCCACGACAAAATCTGGGCAGATATTCGCAAAAGTTCCTTTTTGTTGTGGACTCAGTGATAGCCAGCGTTCTCGACTCACCCAAGAGGCATCCGGGGAGCGAGTCGCACCATTCGGTAAAATGAAGCCGGTCGAGGAGTCAAAGGCTTTACCCAAATCTTCGTTTTCTTCGTACCAGCGATCGAGTTGTCCAGTGAGGCTGCGGTTGCGTTCTCCAGTTTCCCAGCCCGTTGGTGGGTTCACAATTAACTCTCCTTGTGCGGTTCTTTCCAATCTCAAGTCTCGGTTTGCTGCTGCTAAAGCAACAAACTGTTCCTGGGTGACGTACAGTCCGAGCGCCTTAGGTAACTCAATCAATAGGGTTTCGATTTCTGGGCTGGCGGGTGTCTGTACCATCTTGACCTCTTAGACAAATCGGGATTGGGTGAAGGATACTATCCTATTAACTAACACATCCTACGCGGTTGCAGAATTTCTTGACTTTGTTGGTAGTGCAATTTTTATTTGGAACTCTCCAGAACAGAACGAACAGAAATGGCAAAGGATGTGCGGAAATCTGTACCGAGGGAGTCGTTTAGCAGATCCTTGTCTTTTGTTTCAAGGATTATTACATTTATTTACAGATAAACAGAGAACTTAAAACAAAGCTCAGGTAATACATTCAGGACTTTGGTAAAAATGTGACTGATAGTCCGTAGACTGATAGTCCATAGACATTAACCATTAGCACATGACTATAACAAAGAAAGAAACTTTATGTGCTTTAGGTCGCCTTGTCAAACAACACAGGGTAAATGTAGGGATTTCACAAGAAGAGTTAGCACTACGCGCCCACCTGGATCGAACTTATGTATCTGGGGTAGAGCGTGGAGTCCGCAACCCTTCTCTAACGGCGCTTGTATCTCTTGCCAGCGGCTTAGGTATTACTGTATCTGAACTTCTTGAAGGGCTAGAAGCCGAGGTAAATGTACAACAACATAGAAAAAATTAAGATAACTAAAAAACGTAACCATCTCAAGGCTTCTGAAAGATACGTAGATGTAATCTTTAGTTACGACGATGGTTCTTTCTGGGAAGGGTCAATTCCAATTGAATATCGTCGTACGGGAATTGAATTACATAACGAATCGGAAGTTCTTGAGTACTTAACACAAGTAAGTAGATACTGCCACTCTAAACAACGAGAAGAATGGTTGAGAGTGCAAGAAGTATTTTGGGATGGCAAAGCCAAAGCGAGAGTTACAAAGGAATTTTTTGATGCTTTGACAACATTTGAGTGGACTTGTGTCAGTTGTCAAATGCCTAAAAATCCTAATTGGGCAAGAAGAATTCAGGATTTAAAAGAATTTGGATATACAATTGCAACTCATACCGCACGATTATGTCAAAGATGTAATATTAAGAACACTCACTTGATTATTGTTCCAATCCCTCGTGGTGGGTTATCTGGTTATGAAACTTGGTCACCTGATTTAAGAAAGCGAATTGTAGATGTTTTACAAAGTTATGATGCCTATGAGGGGAAACTGGGCAAAAAGGAACAGCTACTACCAGATCACAAATTTCCAGAGATTCGTTGGGGAAACAACACGCGTAGAGAATCGCTTGAAAATCTCACAGATGAGGAAATTAAGAAAGAATTTCAACTGATGTCAAACCAGCGGAACTTGCAAAAGCGAGAAATATGCCGTCAATGTTATCAAAATGACCAACGGGGATTCCCGTTTGGAATAAAATTTTACTACTATGGAGACGCACTATGGTCTACAGGTATACCTAAAAGCGGAAAAGAAGCTGAAACAGGCTGTGTTGGTTGCGGCTGGTATGATCTCGAAGCATGGCGCACAACTCTTAACCAGACTATAGCATCTTTTGACTTGAGTAGTAACCAGTAGCACGTCTGTAAGTAGCAACAGATGATGTTAAAGAATTCAAAATCACTAGCTTTTAGCTACTGAGATTCTCTTTCGTTAACAGTAGCAATAAATTTTCAGACCCTTGTAATACATTTAGCAATTATAAAAGTTAACTTTTTATTTTGGAAGCAACTTCATTCAAGTAAGGAATAATTGCATAAGCAATACTCCTTGCCAATCTTGGTGGTACCGCATTCCCAATTTGCCACATTGCCTTTTTCATCGTTCCGTCAAAAATAAATGAATCTGGAAACGTTTGTAGCCGTGCCATTTCACGCGCTGAAATCACACGATCTAGGAATGGATGAATGTGTGTTCCTCCATGATTCTCTTTAATGGTCATGCTTGGTTTACCCGGATACTGACGCTTGAAGGCATCTATGTACGTTTCGTATAATGATCCTCCGGGTGGAACTTTAGCTATTCGCTTGGTGTATTCAGACGAGTGTTTAGTCCATTCATGATTAATCTCTGGTATGGGAGTCCAGGGTGGTAGATCAGAAATCGCAGACTCAATAGATATATATTCATTAACCGTTAATTGAGGTATTGGATATGGGTTTAGCATTTCAAATCGATTAGCAATAAAAAAAGCTCGCGGACGAATTTGAGGGACTCCATAAGCAGCAGATTCAAGAATTGCAACAGAAACATGAGGATAGCCAATGGAATTAAACGCTTCACAGATAGCTCGTCTTACTTCTCCCTGCTTTATCGTTAAAATTCCTGGCACATTTTCCATAACAACATACCAAGGTCGTACTTCTGAAACAACACGTATAAACTCCTGAAATAAATAGTTGCGAGGATCATTTGGATCGCGTTTTCCGGCAACTGAAAATCCCTGACAGGGAGGACCACCTACAACTAAGTGAATCTCCGTTCCTGTTTTTTCAAGCATTTGTAATGGATAGAAATCTTTTATATCTCCACATACGTGATGACACTGAGGAAAATTCTTTCTATATGTCGCTGATGCAATTGGATTAATTTCCACACTTGCTACAGGAGTAAAACCACCTTCAACAAACCCTTGAGTTATTCCTCCTGCACCGCAAAAAAGATCAATAAACGTGTACTCGTAGTTGCAAGTGACGGGTGAATCGATTTGAACAAAGATTTTGTATGGGTCAATTTCAGTTTCTAAATCACGTTGGATACGTTCGTAACGTCCTAACTTAGCCTTTTTCTGCTTTTTGACAGGATTCGGTTTATCAACAGTATTTTGCTTTTTGGTGAGGACTTGCTCTTCTTCGTTCGACAAAAGGGATAGTTGTACTACTTCCATATCACGTTTTTCAGTCAATCTGCAATATTGTGACATATAGTCCACACTCAAGCCAACCCTGAGAATTCCTTATCTGCTTAATTCGCTTGTCCACCTCATTGAGAGTAAAAACTATTAAGCATTATGCCATTTGTCACATTATACTACAGATAAAATGCTCAATCAAAAGCTCAGTTTATAACCGCGCCAAGTATAGTCACACAAACCATTTTCATCAAAAAGGTGCATTACCCTACTGATAAAGCACCCTAAAAAATCTGCATTTTGCGTCTTTGCGTGAGACTACCACAAAGGACGGTAAACGCGATAGTTAATATTCGGGAAAATATTATCCATCAACTCAACCTTTTCCAGCCAACCGCTGTCAACTTTGCCGATTTTAACTTCTTCGTAAAGCTTGTTAAAACGCATCAGGTGCGATCGCGTACGTCTAACTGCATAGGGTACCATAGTTCCCGTCCGCATAATAAACGCCCAGTCAGAAGATTGCGCCAACAGCAATTCTCGTGCGGCTTGATTCAAAGCCTTCCATTCCAATTCATCCGCAGGTTCCCGCTTTGATATTTCAATCATCCGTTCTGCAGCTTTATGCAAGTGTGGATAAATCCAAGTATTCGTTTCATTCAACCAATACTCATGAAATCCCTTATAACCCCAACTCGACTGTGAGGGACGACAAACCTGCTGAGTGGGTTGCTCCAGTAAGTAATCCGCCAAGTGAGCCATTGCATAAGTCTTCTGGTCATACCAAGACTTGCGGAACAGGTAATCAATAAACCAGGGTCCTTCATACCACCAGTGTCCAAATAACTCCGCATCATAGGGAGAGACAATAATTGGTGGGCGTTGCATTATACCATAAAGGTGCTCAACTTGGCGCTCGCGGTTGTACATAAAATTTCCCGCGTGTTCTGCGGTTTTTTCCCTTGCCCAGTAAGGGTCATACAGAGCCTTATCTCCCAATCCCAAACCGCGACCAGTGATTTTATGATACTTAATACCCGTGTTTTTCCGCTGACCGTTGGGCATAATGTAGGGCTTAATATACTCATATTCTGCTTCCCAGCCCAAGTCTTTATAAAACTCCCGGTATTCAGGAGCACCGGGATAACCTACCTCAGAAGACCAAACCTGTTGAGAAGATTCATGGTCGCGACCGAAAGCTGCAACACCAGTTTCTGTAAAAATCGGAGCATAGGAACCAAATCGCGGACGAGGACGGGCGTAGAGGATACCATGTCCATCGGTGAGGAAGTAGCGCAGCCCTACATCGGCTAGCATTCGCTCCAAACCTTCATAATAAGCGCATTCTGGTAACCAAATACCTCTGGGTGGACGACCAAAAGTTTCCTCATAGTGTTCGCAAGCTACCTTTAATTGTGCCCACACAGCTTCCGGGTACATTTTCATCAATGGTAGGTAGCCGTGGGTAGCACCACAGGTAATGATTTCTAAATTGTTAGTGTCTTGAAACTGCTTAAAAGCGGTTACCAAGTCTCCCTTGTAGCGTTCCCATATTTCTCTGGTCGCGCTAAACTCACTAGCGTAGTGCTCAGCTAAATAGCGAATATGACCGTTGTGAGCATTATGTTCGATTTCAAGTTCTATCAGTTCTTCCAGTTGAGCTAAATGAGCATCGTAGCGCTCTTGCAGCAAGGGGTCACGCAGCATCGACACCAAGGGGGGTGTCATGCTCATAGTGATTTTAAAATCAACACCGTCTCGCTTTAAGCCTTCAAATACTCGCAGCAATGGAACATAAGTTTCGGTGATGGCTTCATAGAGCCATTCCTCTTCCAAGACATAGTCACTCTCTGGGTGACGAACAAAGGGTAAGTGTGCATGGAGTACAAGCGCAACGTAGCCGATAGCCATAATGAATACTTCCGGGATAATACGTGTTTATTGAAGGTTGAGGAATTGGCAGAAGTTAAGATTATTTTAAGACTTTTTGGGGATCGTAATTAGCCGTTCTTTTGTATCCATGCTATCTCAATGCAATTCACTCATCTGCTTCTTGATACAACTGCTGTAATTCCTGTAGCTGAGTTCTGCGAGAACGACGGCGATACTTTTTTGATTCCAGCTTTGGTTCGTATTGAGTTTGTCCTTTACCCTTAGTTTTTACCTTGACAGTAGACTCAGGATCTGTTTGTTGGTTCAGCTCAGTTTGGTGTTTAATGGCTGTTTCTAAAAAGTCTAAATAATGTTGATATCTTTCCCATTCTCCACGAACTACACACTCTGGTTCGTCTCGATGCAAACAATCACTAAAGCGACAGCGATCGCTCGCTAATCTCTGTCTTGCTTCTGGGAAATAACTTGCTAATTCTTCCGGGGCGCTATCGAGGTCTGGCTGATTAAAACCGGGAGTATCCGCCAGCAAACCACCACTAGGTAATTCAAATAATTCTACGTGACGAGTTGTGTGGCGTCCCCTTGCGAGTTTACCAGAAACTTCTCCCACTCGTAAATTAACGTCTGGGATTAACGCATTTATGAGGCTAGACTTACCAACTCCAGATGGTCCCGCTATGACGGTCATCTTATCTTTAAGCTTATCACCTAGCTGGTCAATATTAATACCTTGACTGACACTAATAAATATTGGATGGTAGCCCCAACTGATTAAACGCTCATTAATTTCTACTTGCTCTTCTTTTGAGATTAAATCACTTTTATTAAAGCAAAGAACGACATCTAAACCTGTAGATTCAGCCTTGACTAGAAAACGGCTCAATTGGTAAGGTTCCAACGGTGGGTCAGCAACAGCAAAAACTAGCAGAATTTGGTTGACATTTGCGATCGCCGGACGATCTAATTCACTCACACGAGGTAAAACTTCTGCGATCGCCCCTCTTCCACCAGACCAATCTGGTTCTTCAACAATCACGCGATCGCCTACCATAACTTGTTGCCCAATTTTTTTCAACCGGGATCTGCGCGTACAGAGTAGGCTAGGGAGAGGGGAGTGCATAGAAGCTAAGGGGATAGAGAAACTTTCATTTTCCTCTGCTCCTTTGCTCCTCTGCTCCTCTGCTTCTAGTTGTACTTTATAAAAATTAGCTTGCACGGCTAAGACCGTACCTACTAACTGCCCAGTCGTTTCTAAAGCTTCCCCTCTCATTAGGCAGAAACAGGACGACGCACTAACAATGAAAAATAACCAGCACAGTCTGTGACCTGTTCGACTTGATAACCTGCCATAGTCAAGCTATCAGGAACCTGTTCGATTGGTTCCCCTGGGTCTAACCAAACTTCCAACAAACTGCCAGGTTGCATTTTTTCAAGACGGAGTTTTGTCCGTACAAAATTTATCGGGCAAGGGGTGCCACGCAAATCAAGTTGAGCATTAGGAGTTGAGAGGGGAGATAGACTCATCGTTGGTGAAACAAATTTCCCAAAAATCCTTCTAGACCACCTTTACCAGTGCGATCTCCTTTAATTTTAGCTAGCTTCTCAAGAAGTTCTCGTTCCTCGGTAGTAATTTTTGTGGGAATCTCAATTGAAATTGTAATCATGTGGTCACCACGACTGACGGGGTTCCCCAAGCGAGGGACACCATGACTTTCCAATTTCATCACCGTATTAGGCTGAGTTCCTGGCGGAATGAGTAATTCCACTGGTCCATCTACGGTATTAACTTCCAAGCGACACCCTAAAATTGCTTGGAGGTAGCTAACTTGAATTGTAGAGAGGATATTAATTCCATCCCGTTGGAATTCCTCATCCTCATTCACAAACAAGTACACATACAAATCTCCGGGGGGACCACTGCGCTGACCTGCATCCCCTTCATTAGAGATTCGTAATCTCGTACCGTTATCCACACCAGCCGGGATAGTAATTTTCAGTTTCTTTGTGACTTGTTTTGAGCCTTTGCCATCACAAGTATCACATTTATCTTCAATTACCATCCCCGTACCAGTACACGTAGGACAGGTTGAAACTTGGGTAAAACTTCCAAAGGGAGTTCTTGTCACACGGCGGACTTGACCAGTTCCCCCACAAGTAGAGCAAGTGCGGGGACGAGTTCCGGGTTTAGCACCAGAACCGCTACAAACTTCACAAGTTTCTAAATGAGAGATGCGAATTTCTTTTTCGCCACCAAAAACCGCTTCCCGAAAATCTAACTTTAAGTCTAACCGCAGGTCATCACCGCGCACAGGTCCGCTACGCCGTCTTTGCGTTGCACCACCCATTCCGCCAAAATTGCTGAAAATGCTTTCAAAGATATCAGCAAAGCCACCCATGTCGCCCATATCTTGGAAGCCTGCACCAGCTCCACCATTGACAGCGGCTTCACCAAAGCGGTCATAACGAGCGCGGGTTTCCGGTTCGGAAAGAATTTCATAAGCGCGGTTGATTTCTTTAAAACGGTCTTCCGCACCCGGTTCTTTGTTCACATCTGGGTGATACTTCCGGGCTAAACGGCGATAAGCGCGTTTGATTTCTTCTTTGTCGGCGTCACGAGAGACACCTAAAATTTCATAATAGTCGCGAGCCATATAGCAAGTCAAAGTTAAAAGGTAGAAAGCAGCTAAGCAGATAGAACCCTGAGCAGCGTAAGCCACTGTTGGAGGTTCGGGCAGGCACAAGGCAAGAGTTAAGTTTTATTAATACTTGATTTTACCCTTTACCCTTTACAAAAATCACCATAACAATATCTCAGTGCTGAATGTTGAATACCGAGTGAGTCTGAGTTTTAAGTAAAAGCACATTGAAACAAGTTTTCTCAATGAAAAACCATGCTAAATAAAGATGTTTACTTACAACTTAACACTCTTTACCCAGGATTCAGATTTCAGCACTGATAACAGCAACAGGTACTTTATTCCCATAACAGAACAAAAGCTTCGCTCCTAAAGCTGCCTCTTTTACAATTGTGCTACGTAGATGGCAAAAACTCTGCCCATTTTACAGACAGGCTAGCCGCACTAAAAAGTGTGGAAAACCGTCAGGCGGGGAGGGAGGGAG
>JAWQFQ010000216.1:0-16361 GCA_035967975.1 Scytonema sp. PMC 1070.18 | reverse complement strand
GTGTAGGGGTGTAAGGGTGTAGGGGGGAAGAGTGTTTCTTTCATTCATTACAAGTTACAATCGCTACCTGTGGGGTGCTCCTAACAAAAAGTTTTATTGATTATGTAAGAGAAAAACAATGAATGAAGTTTGGTTTCGTCCCCTAGTCTGGATTGACTACCGATTAGCAGTCTTATTCATGGTGCTTGTTCCCCTAATTCTACTGATCTGGGCATTTGTACAGAAAGCCGATGCAATACAACGCTTAGTTGTTATTTATTGGCGCGTGGCGAGTTTGCTAGCCATCACCATTTACTTAATGATTGGTGGATTCGGGGTAAGTTTTATATCAGGTTTGCTAGCACGGATGCTGATTCCGGTCTCGCTATGGTTCTGGGTAGATATCAATGATGAAATAGAATACCAGCCGATGGGACCACTAAAATTAATTTTTACTTCATGGCGCTGGGCTACAACCGTGTATTGTATTGTGGGTACACTCGCCTTTATACCTTTTTTGGTTTGTGCTTTTTCCGCAACGGCGATCGCTACTCCCTTTTGTCGTGTCTGGTTTGAAGCTCCCTTACTTTATAAGGACTATTTCCATAACGATCTCAAACCAGGGTTTCTTGGCTTTATCGGTATCCTGGCTTTAGTCGTCTACGTACTTTACCTGTCCTACTTTGTCTTAGTCAAACTTGGAAAACAGGGACGTTCAGCTACGCCACAGTAAACAGTTATCAGCTATCAGCCGTCAGCTTTAGAACGCAATAGGAGTGTTTAATTAGCTGATCAACAATACCGAAAAAACGCCCGAAAATATGTTTCCAAGCTGACTGCTGACGGCTAATAGCGAACGCTTACCTAATAGATTTATGAATAATTTAATTAACAAGCGACTGGAACAATACACCATCAAACGCCCTCAAGAGGTGTTACTAGTAACGGCAGAAATCGCTGGAGACCAAGACCAAATCGCCATTTTTAAAGGTTTTTCCAGTTCTTTGATGCGTCCAACAGCATTCGACCCGGAAGTTCCGGTGCTCCCAGATGAGGCAAAAATTATCAGAATTGATAGAGTCGCAAGTCCTTACACCCCAGAAGCACCTCGCTATATTGAACAAGACATGACTTGGGAAAAGATGCAAACTCTTTTGTCACAAGTGGGCGTTTGAGAGAAAGAGGGTGTAGGTTCGGTATTGGGGACGCGATCGCAAAATTATTATTAAAAGCAAAGCAGCTTGTTCGCTAATCGCAAAATTATGTTACTTTAATATGAATAATCTTAAATACTGACCTTCAGTATTGTTTTTAACAATCATAAGGTACGTTTTTTCTTATTACCATTTACACATAGATGGGCAAGCAAACGCAGACAAAGTTGCGCCTGTTGGAACTAATTTATACCAGAACAGCCCAATTGACTAGGGAAATGGTATCAGTGTCTGCCTAACTAGTAACGATTTTTCAATACATTAACACCATCCCCGTCATGAATACTGCGGTGACTCTACCAACACAACAAATGCCTCAATCAGTTGAATCCGTGGGGCATCTGAATCGTCAAATGATTGCAATCCTCGACTTCGGCTCTCAGTATTCTGAACTGATTGCACGTCGGATTCGTGAAACTCAGGTTTATTCTGAAGTTCTTTCCTATCGCAGCACAATTGAGCAATTACGTCAACTCAATCCCAAGGGAATAATTCTTTCTGGTGGTCCAAATTCAGTGTATGACAAGAACGCTCCCCACTGTGACCCAGAAATCTGGAATTTAGGAATACCAATTTTGGGTGTGTGCTATGGTATGCAACTGATGGTACAGCAAATGGGTGGAGAAGTCGCGAAGGCTGAGCGAGGTGAGTATGGTAAGGCATCACTATATATAGATGATCCCACAGACTTACTCACAAACGTTGAAGATGGTACAACTATGTGGATGAGTCATGGCGACTCAGTCATTCAAATGCCATCTGGTTTTGAAGTACTCGCTCATACAGAAAATACTCCTTGTGCAGCGATCGCCCATCACGAAAAGAAACTTTATGGCGTTCAGTTCCATCCAGAGGTAGTACATTCTCTGGGTGGGCTAGCTTTATTACGTAATTTTGTATACCATATTTGTGAGTGTGAGCCTACGTGGACTACCGCAGCTTTTGTTGAAGAGACCATTCGAGAAATCCGCGCTAAAGTCGGTGATAAGCGAGTGCTGTTAGCCCTGTCTGGAGGAGTTGATTCTTCTACCTTGGCATTCCTGCTACATAAAGCTATTGGTGACCAACTGACCTGTGTCTTTATTGACCAAGGTTTTATGCGAAAGTTGGAACCACAGCGCTTGTTGAAACTTTTCCAGGAACAGTTTCACATTCCTGTAGAGTACGTGAATGCGAGCGATCGCTTCCTCGGTGCCCTTGCTGGCGTCACCGATCCAGAAGAAAAAAGACGTATAATAGGACACGAATTTATCAGGGTATTTGAGGAAGCATCAAAAAACCTCGGACCTTTTGATTATTTGGCACAAGGTACACTTTATCCGGATGTGATTGAATCAGCTGATACCAACGTTGACCCACAAACTGGAGAAAGGGTAGCAGTAAAAATTAAGAGCCATCACAACGTCGGAGGTTTACCTAAAGACTTGCGATTCAAACTAGTAGAACCACTGCGTAAACTGTTTAAAGATGAAGTCCGTAAAGTCGGGCGTTCCATTGGTTTACCAGAAGAAATCGTTCAACGCCATCCTTTCCCAGGACCCGGTTTAGCAATTCGCATTTTAGGTGAAATTACTGAAGAAAAGTTAGAAATCTTACGTGATGCAGATTTGATAGTGCGTCAAGAAGTTAATAAACGTGGTTTGTACCATGAATACTGGCAGGCTTTCGCCGTGTTACTACCAATTCGTAGTGTGGGTGTCATGGGAGACCAACGTACTTATGCTTATCCTATCGTCTTGCGGATTGTGACCAGCGAAGATGGTATGACGGCTGATTGGGCGCGTGTACCTTACGATGTGTTGGAAGTTATTTCTAACAGGATTGTCAATGAGGTCAAAGGCGTTAACCGTGTCGTTTATGACATCACCTCTAAACCACCCGGAACTATTGAGTGGGAATAATCTGACTTTGTATTTTAGGATTTTAAAAAAACCACAGATGCACGCAGATACACGCAGATAAATTGTGCTTTTTCCTAAAGGAGAACCGCTATCAATACTGTTGGTTAATGATAGTTTATGATATGATGAAACCCGGTAACTTCTGCGAAACCGGGTTTTTAATTTTTGCTATCTTTTTAGTATTGGAACTCTAAAACAAAAATCAACGATTTTGACCTGTGTTTGCTGAGAGGGACGGCTTTTTCACTGTTTTTAAGAATGGATTATCACCTACAGACTGCAACATTCTTTCGCGCTTTTTGCGTGCAATCTCTTGCAAATCGACAATCTTATCAGTCTCATCTACGATTTCACCAGTAATTACCTCAAGCACATCTTCCAAGGTCACTACACCAGTCACATTTCCGTATTCATCTACCACAACTGCAAGATGTTCGTGAGCTTCAATAAAACCTTTTAGTAGTTTATCAGCACGAATTGTTTCAGGTACAAAGCGAACTTTTCGAGCTAAAGTCGCAACGTTTTGATTGTCTCTACCTTCAACCATTGCAGTCAGTAAGTCTTGCTTCAATGCAAAGCCAATGACTTCATCAATAGACTCATCAACCACAATAATTCGGGTATGTTGTGAAGTAATAACGTATTGTTTTACTTCAGTTAGAGTCAAATCTCCACGTATATATGTCAGTATGATTCGAGGCGTCATTATATCACCGGCTGTTAAATCGTTTAACTGAAACACCCGGTGAATCATTTCTGCTTCACCTCTTTCAATAATCCCCTCCTGTTGACCAATACTTGCCAAGAGTTTGATTTCGGCTTCATTCGTTGTTGGTCGTTTCTTACCTTTTGTAAAGGGTGAGGTAAACGTTTCTAGCATCCAGACGAGAGGTGTAAAGGCGATAGACAGTGCAGTCACTGGTAAAGCCGCAAATAGAGACATCTGTTCTGCATATCGCTCTCCAATTGTCTTTGGGATAATTTCTCCAAAAATGATAATCAGGAAGGTTAGGATTCCTGAAAATATACCTAGCCAAGTATCTCCTAATACTTTAGTGGCAAGACTACCTGTAATAATACTACCAACAATGTTGAAAATATTATTCAGTATTACAATCGTCGCTATTGGTCGATTCATATTTTCCCGAATCGCCAAAAGTGCTACTGCAGAACGGTTATTGGTTTGCGCTAATTGTCGTACTCTGATTATGGAAACCGAAAACAGCGCTGTCTCTATGCTAGAACAAAGCGCTGAACCAAAAATCACAACAATGACAACAATAATCAGCTGTATCATATTTTTTCCCAAATATGGGAATTAAAAGTTGAGTAAAGTAGACGGTACAAGAAGTTTCTACCAGTCTATCTTATGAATTCTCAACTTTCCTCATTCGTGAGGGTGTCGGGTGTCAGGGATATCTTTCTAGTAGCCTTAGAAACCCGGTATCTCAAAGATACCGGGTTTCTCTTCTCTGCTATGAATTATGCTGCGACCGCTTCCTCGTAAGGGACAAAGGTTTTCTTGCTAGCTCCACAAATCGGACATTCCCAATCTTCAGGAATGGCTTCAAATGGTGTACCGGGAGCAATTCCTGAATCAGGGTCGCCTATGACTGGGTCATAAATCATTGAACACTTGCGACAAATCCATTTTTGGGTTGCTGGGTCACTACTAGCTGCTTTCTGTACTGGAGCCACTCCATCAAGGGCTTGGAGTGCTTCAGTATATCGGTTAGCGTGATGATTTTCGATGGGTGTTAGCAATCCAAAGTTGTGTGCTGCTTTGCGGAACATTTGAGCGTGTTCGAGAGATTCTGTTTGTTGTGCTTCAAACTCTACTACCGCTTTGCTATCGCGATCGGCACGTGCTGCTTCTGTAAATCCAGGATACATTGTGGTGTATTCGTAGGTTTCACCCTCAATCGCTAACTCCAGACACCGGGCTGCGATCGCTTTCTTTTGCTCATCGGTCAGTGACGCTGCATCTTCTACTACCAACTCTGGATGCATTAACCGGAAGTGAGCAAATGCGTGTTCTGTCTCCTGATTTGCTGTTTCCCGAAACAGCTTTGACACCTCGGTCATCCCCAGCTTCTGAGTCACTTCCGCGAAGAACAAATACTTACGATTTGCCATCGATTCTCCCGCAAAGGCGTCACCCAAGTTCTTCGCAGTGTTGGAATTTGATAAATCCATAATTTCTCCTCTCAATGACCTACTTGTAGACTGCTTCTACAAAACAGTCTCCTTAACTCATACTCGTAACGAATCTGAATAAATAAATTGTAGTCATAATGAGTATGAATTAGCAAGTCATTAATGGCTGATTGCTAATTGCTAATTGCTGATTGCTAATTGCTAATTGCTGATTGCTAATTGTAAAAAAGCCATTAGCCATCAACCATTAGCCATGAGCCATGAGCCATTAGCCATTAACCATTAGCCATGAGCCATTAAAAACTGTTTAGAAAGAAAATACTGTTCTCAACGTACCAGTAATAATTGTGTCGTTGTCCTCCTGGTTGGAAGCATTGGTAATGACTTGAACTAAAGGTGTGACTTGAATGTTTCTACTGATAGGGAAGTTGTAAAAAGCTTCATAGTTAGTTTGCGTGGAATTACCAATCTCACTGGCAATAAAAGGCTGACCGGCAGCAAAACCAGCCAAAGCACCTCGGGTAAACAAGTCTGGAAACGCTATCCCTGCCATCCAGTAGTTGGGATTGATATCGCCAAAGGCAGTGTTATCATAGCTACCATAACCATAACGACCAAATATGGCAAACTTTGATGAAAGAGCTAGTTCAAAGTTTGCTCCAAATACGTCGTAACGATTATCAAGTATTTCGCCGCCACTGTATTGGAGGCGCAGAGCAAATTTTCGTGAAGGAGCATACTCCACTTCCACCATACTCTGATAGGTATCGCCAAATAAGCCCAAGTCGCTACCAAAGCGATCTGGCGTTAAGGGATAGAGTAAGGGAACAAACTGTGCTCCGGCTTTGAGCGCATTTTGGGCATTATTTTGTCCTAATTCGCCTGGATCGAATGCACCTGCTGCTGCATACAAAGCTCTTACCGAGAGAGGTCCATTTCCTGGTTTCCAATTAATCGCTGCTCCGGCAGTTGGTCCACTGAGAGGGAAAAGAATATAGTTATTGGTAAATGCTTGAGTGCTAAAGTCTCGGAAGCTCAGGTAAGCATAGCTGTTAAAGTCAATATAGTCTGTTGTACGAATATCAGGACCTATGGAGACTCTCAAATTCTCCAGAGGTTGGAAGCTGTACACTAGCCGCCCTATTTCAATACTACCACTAGTCGGTGGTTCAACTGAGAAGTCTAAAACACTACCAAAGGAGGGTTCTAAGAATCCTGCGGTATCGTCAATACCCCTTGCAAAAGTAATACCCCTGTCGTTTGTCCTATCAATACCACTACCTGTATCCATCCGAACTAACAGTAAATCTGAGCCAGTGAAGCTTGTATTGAAATCTAAAGATGCTCTAAACAGAACGGTAGCATTTGGATCGTTGATCGCAATGACTTCTTGCGCTTGACCGCCTTGAGGTTGTGCTGGGTTCGGAGGGACGGATACCGTACGGGTAATGCGATCGCCACTAAATCCACCCGCATTCGCAGCCAGAATAATTTGACCAGTTAACTTGGTCGTTGTGGAAAATTGGTTTGCTTCTAGTACTGCTGTTTGGGCTTCTAAAGCATCCACTCGTCCCCGCAATGTCGCCAACTCAGTTGCAAACTCTTCCTGAAGCCGTTGCAAAATTGCCAAGTCTTGACGAGAAACTATATTCTCTGTGCTAGCACTGACAAGTTCGTTGATGCGATCGAGAGCAGCATTTAAACCCGCTGCAAATTCATAGCGTGTCATGGCTCGATTTCCCCGATACGTTCCATTGGGGTAACCTGCAATGACTCCATAGCGCTCAACTAGTGATTGTAGCGCTTGGAACGCCCAGTCTGTCGGCTGCACATCCTTGAGCTGGCTGACTGAATTCACGCGATCGCCCAAACCAGGGGATTGCTGTGCCTGCAAAGTATTTTGTGCTACTGTTTCAGAAGTAATAAGAGTCGTCTCAGCTAGGACTGAATTGTTAGAAAAAAGCAGGTAAGAACAGGAAATTGCACCAGTAACGGTTTGGAAAAATTTTTTCATAAAAATGGGGCAGTGGGATAATTGAATAAATACTCACTCGCTGTTTTCCTCGTTCCCTATCTTTGTTAGGAAAGTACACAAACAGGTTCGGTTGCGTACAAAGTAAAATATGAAGCAACAGCCTACTAATTGAGTTCCCAGACAACTTAAGGGAAGGATTACAAAGAATCTACCGTTCAGCAGGTTGCTTGTAAAGCTTTTGGTATATTTTTCCTGAAAATAGGCGATTGTCAGTCGTTTTGACTGTATTACCCCCACACCCTGTCTTTCTCTGAAGGTACGGTTTCCCACACAACTTGTCACTTGCTTACGATTGTTAAATTAGATTATTTTTTTAATTAGCTGGCTAAATAAATATGTTTATGCCTGAAAAATCCATACAAGAAACCATTGGCTACTTAATGGTGCAAGTTTGTAAAGCTCATCGCAACCAAGCTTGTACAATTCTCGGCAATTTGGGATTATATGCGGGACAAGAAATTTTGCTCATGCATTTGTGGGAAAACGATGGGACGATTCCATCTGAATTAGCTTCTTTGATGCACGTGGAAGCCCCCACCATAACCAAGATGCTGCACCGTATGGAAAAAGCCGGATTATTGGAGCGACGCAAAGATGAATTGGACGCACGCATTTGTCGAATTTACCTCACTGACGCGGGGCGATCGCTCCGAGAACCAGTCACCCGTGCTTGGGATCTTCTAGAAAAGCAGGTACTAGCAAACCTAACAATAGAGGAGCAACTCCTATTTCGGCGGTTGCTTTTGCAGGTTCGGGATAACCTCAACTAGCAATTTTTTTTTAAATTTATTTAGCCGGCTAAATAAATGAAACGACTCGTGACCAAAGATTCGTAATTAAGAAAAATTACGAACTACGAATTTAGAGGGAGCCTGTATGATGTGGACATTAGATAGCTTGCCAAAGGAGTTACAGAATGCCGTTTCATTTCGTGACTTAGCAACCCAAGAAACCCTCTTTCAGCAAGGGGATGCAACATCGTCTTTCTTTGTTGTCGAAACGGGACGAGTCAAACTTATCCGCTATACCAGTGATGATAAAGCTGTAACGTTCCAAGTTGCAAGACCGGGGGATATCCTAGCTGAAATCGCCCTATTTTCAGATACTTATCCGTGTACTGCAGTTGCTGAAGTGGCTTCACGGCTAATTGTTTATCCAAAAGCACTTTTGCTTCCAGCAATACGCCAAAATCCCCAGTTAGCAGAAGATTTCATGGCGATGCTTGTGCAGAAGATTCAAGATTTAAAAATCCGCTTGGAGTTGCGAGACATTCGAGCAGCTCACGAGCGCTTGCTGCGGTATCTAGGCTATCTTGCACAATCTGAAGAGCAAAACACCGTCAGTTTTGATCGCCCACTCAAAGATATTGCTGCTGATTTAGGTTTAACACCAGAAAGCCTCTCACGGGCATTAACTCGATTAGAGAAAGAGGGAATGATTACAAGAACACGCTTACAAATTGCACTTCAAAACCCACCAGCAGCTTGATTTAAATCATTGCACTTTGTCTATTCTGCCTTTTATGCTACCAAATGATTTACAGCAGATTGTACGAAGCGAGGAATTATACCAATTCTCCAAAAGAGAACAAGAGATATTCTAGGTAGAGGCTCTCGGCTGTTCGCCCTTTCAAGATATTGTGTAGCGAAATTTTAGGGAATTGGTATTAAGCCAACTGTCAACCGTCAATAGTTATCTATAAGGTTTTCGATGAGCAACAGCCACCAAGTAGATCGGGAAAAGCCTCTGCTCGTTGATTTTAAACAGCAAAGGGCTACAGAGCAAATCTTTCCGAACCCTCCCCTGCTGACTAGCCTTCATTCAGGATGGAGTGATATTCACTTTGAGCAACATCATCAGCCAAAGCATGACACCTGCGAGCATTGTGTGACAATGCATACTATCAGCATTGCCTTAAGCTCTGCTTTCACAGAACGATGGTTAGACGGACTTAGAAAAAGTGAATATTTAACCCAAGGAAGTGTAGCAATTATTCCCACTGGTACGACTCATCGATGTTTGTGGCAAGAAGACGTTAAATTTATGTTTGTAGCGGTTGACCCTACATTTTTGAAACAGATAGGTATAGAAGTCGTAAGTGCGGAAGAAATAGAACTCATTCCTCATTTTGCAACACTGCAAGACCCGCTCATTCTAGGTATCGTTTTATCTCTCAAAGATCAACTGGAGCCACAGAGACAGGTAGACCATTTATATATTGAGCAGTTAAAAACAACACTCGTTATTCATCTGCTCAAAAAATATTGCGTGACTAAACCCAAAATCTCAACATCTACTGACGGTTTGTCAAAGCAAAAATTGCGACTCATCCTTGAGTATATCCACGGAAATTTGGAAACAGAAATTCATTTGACTAAGTTAGCACAAATAGCAGGTATAAGTCAGTATTACTTCTGCCAACTTTTCAAAAATTCTGTTGGTATAACTCCTTACCAGTACGTGATTCAGCAGAGGATAGAGAAGGCGAAGCAGATGTTGAAAAACCAGAAGATCGCAATCTGTGATATTGCGCTTGCATGTGGTTTTGCTAATCAAAGCCACCTTACCAAACACTTCCGCAAACTCACAGGTAGCACACCTAAAAATTATCAGCAAATGTGATTCTCATCATTCAAGACGGATCACTCACAATACCCGACCATTGTACTTTTTTCAAATGGTCTCGACGGTAAGAAAAGAAATACTCTGGAGTTTGGTAAGTGCAATAGGGGGCGATCGCAATTCTATCCAAACTTATTCCCAACATTACCATCTGTAAAGCATTGACACGACGGACATCCAGCCTAACCCGTCCCAATTCAGGGTCTGGGAATAAAGGAGAATTTGTGAGGTCTCGTAATGCTTCCAAAATCGCTTTCTCATCGTGATGAGAAACAATGGTTTTTCCCACCTCTGCAGCTACCTGTTCAGAAACTTGGTAAACCTCTCCAGCAATAGCAGGACCCATTGCAATTCGTAAATCCTTGAGTTGACTACCTTGTGCTTGCATCCGAGCGATCGCCTGCGGTACTATCTTGAGCGCAGTCCCGCGCCATCCTGCATGGACAGAAGCAACATGACCTGTCTTTTCATCAGCAATTAGCACGGGGGTACAATCAGCCGTAGCGACCCAAACCGCTTGTAAGGACTGGTCAGAGATCAAACCATCACCCGCCGCCAATGGAGCACTATCTTCCGCTTCCCCAGATGTTGTTAAATGACTTGCAATTTCTTTTGGGGCAAGGACCATATTGCCATGTACCTGCTTTAGCCGATAAACTGAAGCTTCTGGATGCAGTACCTTTGTAAGTTCAGAAGGGGAACCGGGCGAAAACTGCTGGGTGAAAAAGCCGTGTTGCCAAGATTCCAAGAGACTACAGGTTAGGTAGGGTAGTCCTTCCCAAATGCGCCAGTTCCAAGCGTGCATCGTCAACCAAACCTAGAAAAATAAGAATCGCCAATTTATCCTAACCTGTAGTTGAGGTAAATAGGCAATAGGGAATAGGCAATAGGCAATGGGGAATAGGCAATAGGCAATGGGGAATAGGCAATAGCCATTTCCGTCGGAATGAAAAATAGGTAAATATTTATACGTAGGTACTTATCTTAATGGGATTAAATCGGCAACAGTTAGAAAAAGCCCTCCACTCAGAGGGTCAGGGTATACATATACCATTTTCGCTACATCTTTTTGAAACTGTATCTTCAACCAACCAAATAGTTTGGGATTTGCTAATCCAAGGAAAAGAACCAGGATGTGTCGTTATTGCAACTCAGCAGACTGCAGGAAGGGGTCAATGGGGTCGCCAATGGATTTCCCCAACGGGAGGATTGTATCTGTCGATGGGGATTGCGCTTCAGCTGGATGCAACTCATAGCTACCAACTCACTTTCGCGACGGCTTGGGGAATTGCTCAACAATTGCGAAATAGCGGTATTCTAGTGGAAATAAAATGGCCCAACGATCTAGTTTTGAATGAGCGCAAGCTAGGCGGTATTTTAACAGAAACCAAAGTCCAGCGAGGACAAATCACCCAAGCTGCGATCGGCGTTGGTATTAATTGGGCAAATCCGGTACCGGAAACTGGAATCAATCTCGAAATGTGGCAAACTCCACACCATCAAAAACCCATACCTTCTTTGGAAGCCCTTACCGCTAAAGTTATTCTCGGAATAGAATCCGGTATACAGTGCTTATTCCAAGAAGGAGTAAACATATTAATATCTCGCTATCTGGAATTCTTGACAAACATGGGTAAACGGGTATGTGTTAACGACGTTGCAGGTACTGTAGTCGGCGTAACACAAACCGGAGAGCTTCGGATTCGTATGGAAACCTCTGAAATGGAATCAGTAAAAACACCAGAAATTTACTTCCAACCCGGTACAATCAGTTTGGGTTATTGTAACTATGGTTAATGGCTAATGGTTAATGGCTAATGGCAATCAGCAATTAGCAATTAGCAATCAGTAATTAGCAATTAGCAATCAGCAATTAGCACTTAGCCATTAGCAATTAACAATTTCAACTCACACAACACTAAAAAACAAATGACGCAGCGAAATAACTCTGCCGAAAATCCTTCACATCAGCTGGAACCACGATGCTTTCCGAAACGACGCCTTGCATCTATGCTCCCAGCACAAGGCTTATGCTGGCTTAGCAGTATAAGTATGTTAAGCAGTGGTGGATTGGTGTTTGCCCAAACTGAATCAGCGGTAGACAATATTGTTCCAACGGTTGAAACTCCCCAATCAGCAACAGTAAAAATTCACATTCAGACTACCACTAACCCAGAATCTGCTGGAGCAAAACCAGATTTTGCCTCTCGTCGAGATAAACTTAGACAAAGATTATCAAAACCGAAAGCTTCCAACCCTGTCGTTACGATCAAAAAATCAAGACGCCAAAGGGAAGATTCACAGCCTACAGTTGTGATTAGAAAGTCAAGACCTCAGTCGGGAGATTCTCAATCTGCAGTGGGCGTCAGAAAATCCAAGCCTTCGGTTGAAGTTTCCTTACCTGCAGCAACTGCAAGAAAGTTGAGAACAAGACTGAGAGCTACGCGAAATGCTCCTCAGCCTCAAGTCGAAGCGTCCCAACCAATCCCTAGAGACGCAAAACTTCAACAAGAGGTTCCCTGGCAAAGCACTCCCCCGATTACCTCTGCTAACTCGACCCGCAAAGATTACAATAACGCTTATATAGACCCCACAGAGTATAAAGCTGCTACCAGTGAAACTTATGAAGCTCCAGATTCTGTGGTGATTACAGAACGCTCTACCGGGAAAGCCCCTGTTGCTTCCAATACTCAATCACCTAAAACACAAGCTCCCAGTTGGTTGAGAAAAAGCAAAGGCGAGAATTTGGCAACCGTTTCACCAGTTCGGCGTGCGCCAAGGGGGAATAACTCTGTTGTGCGTCCACCTTCTTCTATAGCTTCAGCTAATATAACAAATCATATCAGGCGTTCCCCTCATCGGATTGCTTCTACAGGTGCGACGACGAAAAGCGCCTTTCGCCCCAATCGCTTTATCCCTAATGACTTCACCCCCACCACAAAAGTGAGTGCTGTTCCCTTAGCACCATCAGGCGGTACTCTCCCACCTCCATTAACAGCAGAAAATGTAGCCCCTCGTCCCAGTACAGTTGCTTATGACATTCCATTGGCATCAACATTGCCACGAATCGCCTATAGTAATCTCTATGCTGGTAGAGTTCCGTATAACGGTACGGGATTGATGTTTCCTCTTTCAATACCCGCCCCGATTACGTCTCTGTTTGGTTGGCGAACTCACCCAATTACAGGCGATCGCCGTTTCCACTCAGGTACAGATATAGGTGCGGCGATGGGAACACCCGTTTTAGCATCGGAGTCTGGTCAAGTCGAGATTGCTGATTGGGTTGGTGGTTATGGCTTAACAGTCGTACTGAATCACAACAACGCTCAACAAACCCTTTATGGTCATATGTCTGAAATCTTTGTTCAACCCGGTCAGCAGGTCGAACAGGGAACTGTCATTGGTCGCGTTGGTAGCACTGGTAATTCTACAGGTCCTCACCTGCATTTTGAAGTCCGTCATCTCACACCAGAAGGATGGGTGGCGACTGACCCTGCTGCTAACTTAGAGTACGCCCTCAATCAATTGGTTCAATCCTTACAAACCGCTCGCACAAACGAGCAATCGGGAAGTTAAGAGTTATGAATTATGAATTATGAATGCTGAAATCTTTACTTCATAATTCATAATTCATAATTCATAGATATCCGTGTTCGGCTAAAAATGCGGATGTGAGGTCATCAGAATCGCGATCGCTTGATGTTCTGATGACTTGATTGTCTATGGAAAGGAATTTTTCTACGTATTTACCCAGAATATCCCCTTCTAAATTGACCCAACTACCCGAACTTAGATACTGAAGATTGGTTTCAGCGTAGGTGAGGGGAATCACTGCGACTTTAAACTGCATTGTTTCTGTTTGGTAGTCAGCGACTGTCAAGCTAATGCCATTGATAGCTATACTCCCTTTTGGGACAATATAATGGGCGATCGCTTTTGGGGAAGTAAATGTCATTTCCCAAGAGGTCGCTGTTTGTTCTGCACAAACCAATTGACCCATACCATCCACGTGTCCCATCACAAAATGACCGCCAACCTTGCTTCCCACCCTTAAAGATGCTTCTAAGTTGACGTAACGCTGTTGTGTTTGTGGTTGTCCTAAGGTCGTGCGCCGTAGCGTTTCTGGTGAAGCCGTCGCAACAAATCCATTTGGCAAAATTTTTTCTACCGTTAGACAGATGCCATCTACTGCAATACTGTCACCTATTTCTAAATCTTGCATAATGACATTAGATGACTCTGTTACGCACGTAATTTGCCAAGAATCTCCTTGGAGGGGTCTAATTGTTCCTAAGGTTTGAATTAATCCTGTAAACACGGCTGTTTCGCTAAATTAACTTTATTTAGGGCAAAATTTCGACGGAAATCAACTAGTAATTCTCACACCAATTTGCTGTAAATATGTATAATTTCAAACAAAATAATATGTCAAAACCTCAATACATTTGCTTTTTTCACAAGGCATACTGGGGGAAGTAGACTATAGTCGAACTAGACCGATTCGTCTTACTCTGGTGTTCACATCCATTTAGGAGTTTAATAGAAGCAATTATAGAGAATAAACAATTATGTTTAACGTACATCCCATCTTACCACAAACAAGGTACGATTTGTTACCCACGTTCCTCACACACAAAGGATTTTAGAGGCTGAGCCAATGATTGAAATGAAAGTCGCTGGCATAGCATTAGATGCCATAACCCGCAGCCCGATTGTTCTGTTAAAAGATGCTTCTGATCGCCGTGCATTGCCAATTTATATCGGTCAAGAACAAGCAAGGGCGATTATGGGTGCGCTGGAGAATCAAAAGCCTCCAAGACCCTTAACCCATGATTTAATGGTGAATATGTTTGAAGCGTGGAACATGACCTTAGAGCGGGTCATTATTCATTCGCTACAAAAAGATACATTTTATGCAGCTCTGATTTTGAAGCAAGGTGAGGCTAAAAAAGAAATCGACGCTCGACCAAGTGACGCGATCGCGATCGCCTTACGTACAAACACCCCTATTTGGGTTATGGAAGAAGTGATTGCTGATGCTTCCATCCCTGTAGATCGAGATGCGGATGAAGCTGAACAGCAAGCCTTCCGCGAATTTATCTCTAATCTTCGCCCAGAGGATTTAATTAAGCGGTTTGGCACCAGTGAAAGCTGAGAAAGTTATGAGTTATAAGTTATGAGTGACTCATTTTAACTCCTAACTCCTAACTCCTAACTCCTAACTCCTAACTCCGCTTAAGATGAAATACCGACGCTTTGGGAAAACAAATTTACGCTTCTCAGTATTGTCTTTGGGGACAATGCGTTATTTAGCTTCGCCGGACAATGCGTGGCTAGTCATCCAACAAGCTGTGAAGTTGGGAATCAATCATCTAGAAACTGCCAAAGGATATGGTAAGAGCGAAGAGTTTCTTGGTGAAGCAATTGCCCGTGGAGTAGAGGTAATCCGTTCCCAAGTTCACATTACCACTAAAATTCCACCTACACCTGATGCTGACACAATGCGTCGGTACATTGATGAATGCTTACAACGGTTAAAGCTGGATTATTTAGACTGTTTGGGAATTCATGGATTGAACACCTGGGAGCATCTAGACTGGGTCAAAGCTAAAGATGGTTGTATGCAGGCGGTACGAGAAGCCGTTGACGATGGTAGAGTGCTTCACGTTGGTTTTTCCACCCATGCACCTCTAGAGATTATTTTAGCAGCAATAGATACAGATTTGTTTGAATTTGTCAATCTGCATTATTACTATTTTTTCCAACGGAACGCCCCAGCAATTCATAAAGCCTGGGAAAAAGATATGGGGGTGTTCATTATTTCGCCAGCTGATAAGGGAGGAAGGCTGTACACACCACCTCAAACTTTGAAAGACCTATGCTATCCCTTTTCACCTTTAGAGTTAAACTACAGGTTCTTACTCAACGACCCTCGAATTACCACCCTCAGTGTTGGACCAGCAAATCCAGATGAACTTAAAGAACCTTTACAGGTAGCTAACCGTGATGGAGAACTGACCCTTGAAGAAATGGCTGTCTTTCAAAGGTTAGAAAATCACCAAGACACAGTATTAAGTACCGAGAAATGTAGCCAATGCTATGCTTGCTTACCATGTCCTGAAAATATTAACATTCCGGAAGTATTGCGGCTACGAAATCTTGCTGTTGCATACGACATGAGCGACTTTGGACAATACCGCTACCGAATGTTTGAAAACGCTGGTCATTGGTTCACTGGGATGAAAGCCAATCGTTGTACTGAATGCGGCGATTGTCTTCCTCGCTGTCCAGAAAATTTGGATATCCCAACTTTATTACAAGACGCCCATTCTAGATTGAATAGACCTTCTGGTAGACGATTGTGGCAATAGGCAATAGGCAATGGGCAATAGGCAATGGGCAATAGGCAATAGGCAATAGGCAATAGGCAATAGGCAATAGGCAATAGGCAAT
>JAWQFQ010000215.1:0-16656 GCA_035967975.1 Scytonema sp. PMC 1070.18 | reverse complement strand
TGGCTAATGGCTAATGGCTAATGGCTAATGGCTAATGGCTAATGGCTAATGGCTAGTAGTTAGTTATGAGCTGCGTATACTATCACTCGTGAAAATCATTTTTCCCCTCACACCCTACACCCCACACCCCACACCCCTATTTTTCAATTTTCTGTTGACTTTTGTGGCAAAAAGCCGGAATCTTAATAATAGTCTTTCTTAATAAAAGCCTTGTTGAGATAGAATTGCATAATTAATAAAAAATTTTTCTGATGGAGAGCGGCAAATGAGTGTGAGGAAAAAGGGTTTGTTGGGGTCGGGGGCTGTATTTTTAGCGCTAGCAGGTTTGGTAGCAGGGGGGTTTGGAAGTCTACAAGCAATTGCTAACGCAACGCCGTATCCAACAAGCCCCACCTTACTGGCTCAAGGAGAGCAGAAAACTTTAACAGTTATTTTTCCTAGTAGGTCTGACGCCCCAGACTTGCAAAGCAAAGCGGATGCAGTGGCGACGCTTTTGTCAAAAGAGTTGGGAATCCCAGTTAAAGCACAAATCGGTGATGATACAGCTGCTGTAGAAGCTTTGAGAGCAAACCGTGCTGATGTGGCTTTTTTGAGTAGTCGTCCGGCTTTAAAAGCCGAACAATTAGCAGGTGCTCGCTTGTATCTGGCTGAGGTACGCGACACCTACTCTGGAGGACACACCTATAACTCAGTATTTATTGTCCCCAAAAATAGTGCCCTCAAAACCCTAAACTCATCCAAAGCGACCTTGGAACAGCTACGAGGTAAAAAAATGGCATTTACCTCGCCTACATCTGGATCGGGTTTTATCTTCCCTGTGGGTGAGTTGGTTAAACAAAAGTTGGTACCAAATCGCGATCGCCTTGACGCTTTCTTTGGTCAAGTTAGCTACGGTGGTAATTACAGTAAGGCAATTCAAGCTGTCGTACGCGGTCAAGCAGATGTAGCAGCTGTATCAGAATATGCTTTGAACCAACCGTATATTACACAAGAGGAAAAAAATCAAATCCGAGTTCTCTATAAAATTCCTGGTGTTCCAGCACACGGCGTAGCTATCGATGATGATGTTCCTGCACCCATGCGAGACAAAATTATCAACGCCCTGCTGAAGTTAAATGACAAGGAAAACAACGAGTTGCTACGCAGCCTTTATAATTCTACAGAATTGGTGAAAGTAGACCATAATACTCACCTAGCACCAATTCGTGAAGCCATGAAAAATGCGGGTGTTGAACCATAATTGTTAATTGTTAGTGGTTAGTTGTTAGTTGTTAAATGCTACTAACTACTATCAACTATCCACTATCAACTATCCACTATCAACTATCCACTTTATGACCCAAGTAGCAATCAATTGTCAGGATATAGAAACAGCATATTCAAAGACGTTGAAACGTCCTATCCTAAACCGGATTAATTGTCAAGTGAATCGGGGTGAATTTGTGGTGTTGTTAGGACTAAACGGTGCTGGTAAGTCTACCTTGTTGCGATCGCTAGTTGGATTAGTACCTTTAATGAGGGGAGCAATCCAGATTAATGGTGAGCAATTGACGCCTCGCACACTTCCTCAGATTCGGCGTAATGTCGGGATGTTGTTTCAGGGTGGTGGATTGATTCGCCAGTTGTCAGCAATTGAAAATGTTTTATGTGGACGCCTTGGTACCAAATCATCTTGGGAAACACTGTTTGGGTTTCCTAAGCGCGATCGCCGTCAAGCTTTGGAACTCTTAGAACAGTTGGGCTTAAGCGAGCAAGCTTATCAAAAAACAAGTCTCTTAAGTGGTGGACAGCAACAACGAGTAGCAATTGCGCGTGCGTTAATGCAATCTCCAGGGATTCTTCTTGCTGATGAACCAATTACAGGATTAGATATCATGGCGTCCAAACAAGTAATGGAGACTTTAGCTCATCTCCACTCACAACATGGGATGACAATTGTTGTGGTATTGCACGATTTGGGTATAGCAGCAGAGTACGCCCAACGAGCAATTATTCTAGATGCTGGTCGCATAATTTATGACGGGTCTTGCGACAAAAACCTGCAAGCTCAATTTGCTTCAGTCTAATCAAATAATGAAAAATATATCTGATATTTACCAACGGTTTTCTTGGATAAGGTACTTACTCATCCTAATATTTATTATTGCGGTTTATGGTTGGGCATTACAAGGTCTGGAGGTTGATTTTCAACTGCTCAAAGATAGCTGGTTCTACATCCTGGATTTTGTATCAAGGTTGTTTCCTCCAAATACAAGTTGGGACATTTTGTACAAAACAGCTGAAGCACTGGTAGAAACTGTACAAATGTCTTTAATAGGAACCACTATCGGCGCACTGCTTTCTTTACCCATTGCGATCGCAAGTTCCCATAATGTAGCCCCTGTTTGGTTACAGTGGTTAGCTAATTTACTACAAAACGCCGTGCGTTCTGTCCCATCGATTATTCTTGGTTTATTATTTGTAGCAGCAACCGGACTCGGTCCAGTCGCAGGGACTTTAGCTTTGGGAATTTACACTATTGGCTATCTTGGTAAATTTTATCAACAGGCGATTGAAGCCGTTGACCCTCGTTCTATAGAATCTTTGCAAGTAGCTGGTGCATCTAAAATACAAATAGTTCAATATGGCATACTACCACAAGTACTCCCCTTAGTATTAGGTTATACCTTGTGGATGTTTGAGTATAATATTCGTGCTGCTTCAGTTCTTGGTGCTGTTGGTGCTGGTGGCTTCGGTTTTGAGTTAAAGAGTTATATTGATGGCTTTGAGTATACCAAAGCAACCACCATGATACTGATATTGTGTGTAGTTGTCACAGTCATTGATGCTCTCAGCAGTAAGTTGCGCCAGCGCTTGGAATCAATGTAGCAATTATCAGCTTGTAGAAGCACTCTGAGGTTGGTATAACATTTTATCATCATACAAAATGTAGCAAATCTGCAAAAATATTCATACATTTCGATACCCAATCTAGTTCGGTTAAGGGTAGGGCGTTTACTTTTAGCCTTTTTAAAAGGTAAAAATTCATACTAAATATGTGGTAACTATTTGAGTAAAAGCTTATGCTACATAGACTTTGCGTTCACAATGTCTAAGTCCTAGTTTCGACATCTTCAAATCGCCAGTGAATTGCTTTGTTCCTCCCAATAGCGTAAAATTCTTTTGGTGTAACATCCATTTCATCCCGACACTTCCACTTCGTGGTAAGTGTGGGGCTTCTACCGGATTCAGCTAAATTAAGTTCTACTCCTTCCATGCAGCTATTGACAACAACGGATAAAGATTTTTCCGCCAAGTTCAAAACATTGGTCAACGAAAGAAGAGAAGCAACGGTTGACGTCGGTGGAACAGTTCGAGGAATCATAGAAGATGTCAGAATGCGTGGCGATATAGCTGTGAAGGAGTATACTAGCCGCTTTGACCGATACAGCCCTAAATCTTTACGTCTTTCAACCCATTTTATTGAAGAGCAAGCAGCCAATTGTCCTGTCAGTGTTAGGGACGCACTGAAACTAGCTGCGGAACGGATTACTGCTTTTCATCAGAAACAGCTACCGCAAAGCTTTGCATATACTGATACCGCCGGGGTTAAGTTAGGATTAAATTGGGTAGCCCTTTCTCAAGTGGGAATTTACGTACCGGGGGGACGAGCCAGCTATCCTAGTTCTGTTTTGATGAACGCTTTACCTGCTAAAATTGCTGGCGTGCGTCGGATTGTGATGACCGTACCAATGCCAAAAGGGGAAATTAACCCAGCCGTACTTGCAGCAGCACAAGTTGCAGGGGTGACTGAGATATATAGTATTGGTGGAGCACAGGCGATCGCAGCACTCGCTTATGGAACAGAAACTGTTGCTCCTGTCGATAAAATTGTCGGTCCAGGGAATGCATACGTTGCTGAAGCAAAACGACAAGTTTTTGGTACTGTTGGGATTGACAGCATAGCAGGTCCATCAGAAATTTTAGTTGTTGCAGATAGTCAAAACAATCCCGATTGGATTGCATGGGATTTATTATCACAAGCCGAACACGACCCCAGCGCTCAATCTATTCTAATTACCGATTCTAAAGAATTTGCCCAAAAGGTTATCAGTGCCGTTGAACAAGTTCTTTCTACTTTACCTACAAAAGAAGTTGCAGGCGCAAGTTGGGAAAAACATGGTGCGGTTATTCTCGTCAGAAATTTAGAAGAAGGTCTTCCATTATTAAATCAACTTGCGCCAGAACACGTGGAATTGTGTGTGGACGATCCACAACCACTGGCTGACAAAATTACTTGTGCTGGTAGTTTATTTTTGGGACGCCATACCCCAGAAGCCATAGGAGATTATGTCGGGGGACCAAATCATGTATTACCAACAGCACGTTCCGCCCGTTATGCTTCTGGTTTGAGTGTGTATGATTTTCTCAAGCGAATTACTCGTTTGGAATGTAGCGAACAAGCATTGGAAAAAATTGGTCAATCTGCTGTTACGCTAGCAGAAGCTGAAGGTTTACCCGCCCACGCAGGTAGTGTAGCTGTGCGGTTAAATTTAGAGTAAGCATTCAGCGATTAGCCATCAGCTATCAGCTATCAGCAAATGAGGTGTTGAATGTCAAGCACTGATACAAGAGTTAAAAAGACAACAAACAGTAGATTCCGCCCTTTGCTGCAATTTCACCTATAGTATGGAAGATTACCAATCTGTATTCCAAGAACGTCGTATTGATACAGAGATACTCAGTAAATCTACAAGAAAAGTAGCTGCTATGCACTTTGGTGGTGTAACCATTGAGTGCTTGCTAAAAGCAATGATTTTTACAACTTTACCAAAGAGTGCAAGCCTGGAATGGAAGACAGACTCTAATAATCCCGGACATACCATCACTAATCCCGGACATAGCTATATTGAGGCTTTGAAACGACATAATCGACTTTATTCACGAGTGCAAAAGTTTCCGGATGTAATGAAGTGGTTGAATGAAGTTGAGCATCCAAGCCAAAACTTTATAGATATGCGCTATTGTTGCAATGAGCCTGATGAAGAGAGTTACAAACGCTGGCTCACAACATATCAACGCCTCATAGCGTGGTTAGAAAAGCAATCCACTCAACTGTAAGGAGGATAACAATGCAGGAAACGTGGCAAGGGTTGCTCAAGCAAGAGATAATAAACCAGTATGTACATACTTCACACGAGTGGATTGACGTAAACATTTCTACTTCAGGACTATTAAATCTGACGATAGTGAGCGATCGCTTTGTCGGTTTATCCATGTCTCAGCGCAAGGAACAGGTGTTAAACTTCCTTCACCAATCGCAACTGGCTCATTTATCTCCTGGTTTCCTCTCCTTATATACGCCTCAAGAAGCTGAATCGCTAAATCTGTCACGTCCGCAGACTGTGAATAGTACATCAGTACACACATGGCAAGATTTAGCTTTACAAGCTGCTAACCCTCAAAATCAATCTCAAGTTTCCCAACGCGAACCCCGTTTACCTCGGACAGTAACATTTTATTCCTTTAAAGGAGGAGTAGGTCGAACGACTACATTAACTCACGTTGCTTGGATTCTTGCAATGCGGGGTCGCAAAGTTGTTGCTGTTGACTTAGATTTAGAAGCACCTGGGTTAAGTACAACATTCAACCTAACTCCACAACCAAAGTATGGAATTGTTGATTATTTTTATGAACGTTCTTACTTACCAGAAGGAGTGGAACCGAATATTTCAGTAGCTCAAATATTTGGCGAAGTGAGAATACCCAACGCTACAGGAAGAGTATTTGTTGTTCCGGCTGGTTCTCTGAATCTCGATTATGTTTCTAAAGTTGACGACCTCCGGGCTACTACCGTTATGGATAATGGTGACAATCTGTGGTCGATTTTCAGTCGCGACATTGACGACCAATTGAAGCCTGACATTATTTTGATTGATTCAAGAACTGGTATCAATCAATGGGGTGCTTTATCTTTACTGCAAGCTGCTGATGAAGCAGTTATATTTCTTTTCCCAAATGAACAAAATCGTCAGGGAGTTGAGCTTCTGTTACAATCACTTCAGTCTATTAAGAATTTATCATTAAACTTTGTTTTTACTCCAGTACCAGATATTACCGAAATTGGACTGGCTAAAGTGAGAAAGATTTGGCAGTCATTGTATAAAAGTCTTAAGAATTCCAAAAATGGCAAAAATAAAATATCTGAAGAAGAAGAGATTAATGAAGATGAATTAGATGGGGATATAACTCAAGCTGAAGTAGAAGCTCCATTGGTAATTCCCTATCTTGAGCCAATTGCTCTAGCTGATAGTTATCCTATCCCAGGACTGTTAGATTACTATAATCAAATTGCTAATTTAATTGATGAAGAGACGGAAGAACTTAAACGAGAAACAGTTTTAACTGGTACAGAACAACGGTGGACAATTATTGAGAGCCTGCAATTTCCTGAAGTCAACGCTGCCGATCCTCAGCAAGATTTGAGTTTACTCTTTCAGCGTACTACTGATTTTGAAAAATTTTTAGATGACACTACCTGTCTGATAAGAGGGCGTAAAGGAACTGGTAAAACAGCCCTCTACTGGCTTTTTCTCAAGCATAAAAATGTTGCTCAACACCTAGCTCGTAGTAGGTTGAATAATACAGAATGTATTTCAGGTCATGGTAGATTTCAAGAGAGTCGTCCATCTCGTGATGAATTTCAAGTCATTCACAACGGTTTACAAGAAAGTGGAGGTTCCTGGGAAGCTTTTTGGAGAGGTTATTTACTTTTACGGGCATTTCAATTAGGCTATTTCAGCTTTTCTAGAGGTCGCCAAAGTACGAAATATAGTACGTTGAAAGAAGTTATAAATAATTTATCTAAGGAAGAATGGCAGTTTGAACACACTCAAGCTCTGCTACAATTAGCCACTGATTCGCATTTGAGACTTTTAGTTATAGATGCAATAACTGATATTAATAAAAAAGCTCAGGAAGAATCTAAAAGGCTCTGGTTTCTTTATGATGATTTAGATGAAGATTTCCTGGAAGGTGAAGTTAGACAGACAGCGTTAATTGGCTTGTTTCAGCTTGTACAATCGTGTGACGCTCGTCGGTTGACAGCAGTTCGATTTAAAATTTTGCTGAGAGAAGATATCTGGAAACGCCTAATTTTTGACAATAAAAGTCATTTTAATGGACGTGAGATTCTTTTACAATGGAATAGGATTGATTTTTTACGTTTAGCACTTCGGCAATCACTTCAGTCAAAAGATTTTAAAGATTTGATTGATAAATTCTCGCCAATTCCTGTTGATGCTATCGATCAAACCAGCGAAGAGGCGATTGATAAAGCATTGGAATTGCTATGGGGAAGTCGTCGTAGAAGTGGAAACAAAGCTAAATATGTATCCAGATGGGTTTATGAACGTTTAACGGACTCAAGCGGAACTACTTTTCCTCGCAGTTTAAGCATATTACTTAAGGGAGCAAAACAGCAGGAATTAACCTACAAAGGACAATCGTCGATTCAAACACCCAAGGACCGTCTACTTCGAGGAAAATCTTTAGAAATTGGATTGAAGAAAGCGTCAGAAGAACGTTGTGATGCTATTAAAGAGGAATATCCCAATTTAAAGAAGTTTTTCGACGCTCTCAAAGATGTCCGCGCCTTATTGTCAAAAGAAGAACTACAAATAATATGGCAGGAATCAGCACAGGATGTTATGTCATCCTTCGATGACTTTGCAAATTTTCTAGCCGAAATTGGTCTGGCTGAATGGCGTCAGAAGGATGAACGCTATAAATTTGCTGATATCTACGTATATGGTTTTGGAATGATTCGCGTAGGTACGGTTTGAGTCATTAACCCGTTTTAACGGGTTTAAGCTTTTAGCCCGAATTTTAATTCAGGGCTTCCATGACCCTACACCCTACACCCCTATTTTCAACTTGCCACAGGTACTTTCTCGTCGGTTCCATCATCTTTATTGTTATCTTCAATATTGGAACAGAAATGTTTGTTTATGAGTGCGGGGACTTGTGAAGCAGAAATACGGCTGTAGCGAGTTTTATCTATGACTACATTTGGTCCGGCTTTACAGTTTTTCATGCAACCAGTTCCCCGAATTGTCACTTGCGACTCCAAACCGCGATCGCTCAAAGCTGCTTCCATCGCTTGACAAACTTCTCTACCACCACGTTTCATACAATCAGACTTTTGACAAACTAATATAGTTGATTTTTTAGTATTAGCACTATTTATAGGTGGGTTAATAGACTGACGGGGAGACAAAGTGGCTTGTTTCGCCTTATCTCCCCATCTTCCCATCTCTTCATTTGTTCGAGGACGGGCTGTCATGACTCCATATGCTTTGAGTTTGACTTCACCCGTTTCTAAATCATGCTTCTTTTCACCGACAACTTGCAACCAAGTTCCCGGTTGCAGGTGCAAGTTAAAAGCTGCCCGTAAGTGTTTCCCTAATTTAATATAGCATTCACCTTCAGAAGTCTTTAATATCAAGCCTTTGAGCTTATAACCATCTTTAATAACAAATTCGAGGAGTTGTCCCTCTAGACAAAATTCTGACACTTCTTTTGCATAACTTTTACCCATTTTTTTTACCTCCTTTCAACAAAAATTAGTTTTTTAGTGAAATGGTCGCGATCGCACAAGTCGCTATGACTTCTTATAGCGGCTTTTCCAGCACTGCTTTAGAGTGTGAATCAAGTCTTGACGGGGAGCAGTAAACGAACGAACAACACTCCAAAGTTGAATTGCAGTTGTGACATCACTAATTTCTATTGTCAATGGCTGGTTACTCTCACAGGAACAAGAAATCCCTAACTCCTGCAAACGACGATATACCAGCCACCGGTCCGCCCAATTGACCTCAACAACGTACTTTTCCTGCGATTGAGAAGTTACTGGTTTCAAGACAATCCCCCTAAAAGTGCAATATTTTTGCAGCAAATCGCCTACTGTGACTCCCGTTGTTAATCAACTTTTGGGAGTCTAGCTTCATATTAAGGATAACTTAAGTGCAAACTTTTCTCAGTAATTTTCAGAAAAAAAATCAAAGCCTTAATTCGCTTTACAATTTCAAGTTACGACTACCATAAATTTTGTATTTTTTTGTATAGAAGACAACATTTTATGAAGTTGTGATGGAAAATCGCTACAGACGTATGCAGGTAGAGCCATTCTTTAAATAAAAAGGTGAAAAAATCCCAACATCGATAGGTCTTGCTATCATTTTTTAAATGTTAAGATGTAGAGACTCAACAAATAAAAACTGCAGCAGCCCGAAAGCGAGGATAACAATGTCTGAAACGCAAACTTTGTTACAGAATTTTGGACAGGTATATGACAATCCAGTCCTACTGGACAAGAGTGTAACTGAGCCAGTATGTGAAGGATTCAACGTCGTATTGGCAAGTTTCCAAGCACTGTACTTGCAGTATCAAAAGCATCATTTTGTCGTTGAAGGTTCAGAGTTTTACTCTCTGCATGAGTTCTTCAACGAAAGCTACGAAGAAGTACAAGGACACATCCATGACATTGCAGAACGTCTGAATGGGCTTGGAGGAGTTCCCGTTGCTAGTTTCAGCAAATTGGCAGAATTGTGCTGCTTTGAACAAGAAGCTGATGGCATCTTCTCTTGCCGTAGCATGGTAGAAAATGACCTGAAAGCAGAGCAAGCAATTATTGGTGTCATTCGCCGTCAAGCAGCACAGGCTGAGAGTTTAGGCGATCGCGCTACTCGCTATTTATACGAAAAAATTCTGTTAGAAACTGAGGAACGTGCTTACCACTTAGGTCACTTCCTAGCAAAAGATAGCTTAACCTTGGGTTTTGTTCAACGCGCTCAAAACTAAAGTACTCATACTATAGAGTAGTGTAATCAAGAACCGACAAAAAGCTACAAGTCCTGCTTCTTGAAGCAAAACTAAAAATGGCAGAGAGGGAATAAAAGACACCTCGCTGCCATTTTTAATATATAGTAACAAAAAAATATAATATTTAATTTTCAAGACAAGTATAAAATCTAGTTAGTAATATTTTTTATTTAATAGTCACTTACAATATTAAAGAATATTAAGAGATTCCAAAATATTGGATTTAGATATTTCTAAAAATAGATAACAGTCTTATTGAGAAAAATATCTAATTTAGGTAAAAAAAACTTGCAAAAATTCTAACCCTCGCACAACCAAACCCCAACAAAATTTTTCCTTTCCTTTCCCCCGCACTTAGAGACTTCCAAATAAAAAAGTATCCAAAAATTTCTTGTGGTGCGGGCGTCTCGCCCGCCTCCGCTCATTCACGGGTGGGGACGCCCGTACCACAAGATGGATAATTTATTTCTTGGAAGTCCCTTAATACAGTTCAGATAAGCACCAGTCCAGAAACCGGGTTTCTAGTGCCACTAACTTCTCTTGAGAGCGCCCCACGGACAGCGATTGAACCCGTTATGAATGCAAGCAACACCATTTTTTCCTGCACCACACGTTGTTAGGGCTCTCAACCGTTCGCCCCGACACCCGACACCCGACACCCGACACCCAACACCCCACTGTTGTGTCATCAAATCTAGAAAAGTTGATAATAGACGAGGAAACACATGGTAAAGACCCTTAAAATAATCAGCACTTGTACTCTCTTACTCCAAGGCAAGAACTATGCCCCATCGTGACGATATTAGGAAAATTCTGCTACTAGGGTCTGGTCCAATAGTGATTGGACAAGCTAGCGAGTTTGATTATTCTGGTACCCAAGCTTGTAAAGCGCTGCGAGAGGAAGGCTATGAAGTGGTGTTGGTAAACTCCAATCCCGCCACAATTATGACCGACCCGGAAACAGCCGATCGCACCTACATTGAACCACTGACACCAGACTTGGTGGAAAAAATCATCGCCCAAGAACGTCCCGATGCTCTTCTACCAACAATGGGAGGACAAACCGCCCTCAATATCGCCGTCAGTTTGGCGAAGAATGGGGCTTTGGAAAAGTACAATGTTGAATTAATCGGTGCAAAACTACACGCAATTGAGAAAGCGGAAGACAGGAAACTGTTTAACGAAGCAATGGAAAAAATCGGGGTGAAGGTGTGTCCTAGTGGGATAGCTTCATCTCTAGAAGAAGCGAGAAGTGTAGCAAAACGTATAAGTACTTATCCTCTCATTATTCGTCCGGCGTTTACGCTCGGTGGGACTGGAGGTGGTATTGCTTATAACGAAGAAGAATTTGCAGAAATGGCACAAGTCGGTATAGACGCCAGCCCCGTGTCGCAAATTCTCATCGACCAATCTCTACTCGGTTGGAAAGAGTACGAACTAGAAGTGATGCGTGATTTGGCAGATAACGTTGTGATTATCTGTTCTATCGAGAACCTCGATCCAATGGGTATCCATACCGGAGACTCAATTACCGTCGCCCCAGCCCAAACCTTGACTGATAAGGAATACCAGCGCTTAAGGGACATGGCTATTAAAATCATCCGCGAGATTGGGGTCGAAACGGGTGGTTCTAACATTCAGTTTGCGGTCAATCCTGTAGATGGGGATGTCGTTGTTATTGAGATGAACCCCCGTGTTTCCCGCAGTTCGGCTTTAGCTTCCAAAGCCACAGGGTTCCCGATCGCTAAAATGGCAGCGAAGTTAGCTGTGGGTTACACCTTGGATGAGATTAATAATGATATCACCAAAAAAACTCCTGCTTCTTTTGAACCGACGATTGACTACGTTGTCACCAAAGTACCCCGCTTTGCCTTTGAAAAGTTCCCCGGCGCTGAACCAGTCCTGACCACCCAAATGAAATCAGTTGGGGAAGCAATGGCAATTGGGCGGACATTTAACGAGTCCTTTCAAAAGGCATTGCGTTCCTTGGAAACCGGACGCGCTGGGTGGGGTTGCGATCTGAAGGAAAAATTACCCAGCGGCGAACAAATTCGTGCTCAATTGCGGACACCAAACCCCGAACGCATTTTTTCCATCCGTCATGCCATGCTATTAGGTATGACTACTGAGGAAATTTACGAGTTCACAGGTATTGACCCGTGGTTCCTCGATAAAATGCAGCAGCTGCTAGAAATGGAAAAATTCCTCAAGCGGACACCATTGCAGCAGTTGACACAACAGCAGATGTTTGAAATCAAGCGTCAAGGCTTTAGCGATCGCCAAATTGCCTATGCTACGAAAACCACGGAAAACGAGGTTCGTGCTTATCGTAAAAACTTAGGGGTTATCCCAGTTTACAAAACGGTAGATACATGCGCGGCAGAATTTGAAGCTTACACCCCCTACTACTACTCCACCTACGAAGAAGAAACCGAGGTTATCCCATCCACCAAATCTAAGGTGATGATTTTAGGAGGTGGTCCCAACCGGATTGGACAGGGAATAGAGTTTGACTACTGCTGTTGTCATGCGGCGTTTGCTCTCAAGGATGCAGGCTATGAAACAATTATGGTGAACTCGAACCCGGAAACAGTTTCAACTGATTACGATACGAGCGATCGCCTGTACTTCGAGCCGTTGACCAAAGAAGATGTACTCAATATCATCGAAGCAGAAAATCCTACTGGGGTGATTATTCAGTTTGGTGGTCAAACTCCATTAAAGCTAGCAGTACCTCTACAACAGTACTTAAACCAATTAGAGAACGGAGCAAATTCCAACTCCCCACACCCCACACCCCACACCCCATACCCCAAAATCTGGGGAACTTCTCCAGACTCCATTGACATTGCTGAAGACCGGGAACGGTTTGAGAAAGTTCTTCAGCAATTGAATATCACCCAACCACCAAATGGTATTGCGCGGACTTATGAAGATGCATTGGTGGTTGCAAAACGTATTGGTTATCCAGTTGTTGTACGTCCTAGCTACGTGTTGGGGGGACGAGCGATGGAAATCGTTTACTCCGATGCTGAATTAGAACGATACATGACTTTTGCCGTGCAGGTAGAACCCGAACATCCCATTTTGATTGATAAGTTTTTAGAAAATGCCATTGAAGTGGATGTAGATGCCATTGCCGACCATACCGGAAAAGTGGTGATTGGTGGTATTATGGAACACATCGAGCAAGCCGGAATTCATTCTGGTGATTCTGCCTGCACTATACCTTCCATTTCCATACCACCTAAGGTTTTGGAGCAAATTCGTGTTTGGACGGTGCAATTGGCAAGAGCCCTGAATGTAGTGGGTCTGATGAATATCCAGTTTGCCATTGTTGGCTCTCAAACTTATTCACCTCAGGTTTATATCCTGGAGGCAAACCCCCGTGCTTCTCGTACCGTACCATTTGTTTCTAAGGCGATCGGTATTCCTTTGGCAAAACTCGCATCCTTAATTATGTCGGGTAAGACATTAGAGGAACTGGGCTTCACACAAGAAGTTATTCCAGACCACATTGCTGTCAAAGAAGCTGTCTTACCGTTTAATAAATTCCCCGGTACTGATGTGATTTTAGGACCGGAAATGCGTTCCACTGGTGAAGTGATGGGTATTGATAGCGACTTCGGACGCGCCTATGCTAAAGCAGAATTGGGTGCAGGAGAACGTTTACCTTTAAGTGGAACCGTATTTGTGTCCATGAACGATCGCAACAAAACGGCTGTGGTTCCTGTGGTCAAGGAATTTATTGATTTGGGCTTTTGTGTCATGGCGACCGAAGGAACTCGTCGCGTCCTAGAAGAACATGGCTTGAAAGTTGAGTTGGTGCTGAAACTACACGAAGGACGTCCCCACGTCTTGGATGAAATGAAGAATCACAGGATTCAGCTAATCATTAATACGCCTTCCGGCGAAGAAGCTCAAAGTGATGCTCGGCTTATCCGTCGTACAGCTCTGACTTACAAAATCCCTATTATTACGACCATTGCAGGCGCAAAAGCAACTGTCGCTGCTATCCGTTCTCTACAAAGTACTACTTTGGATGTTAAAGTCATCCAAGATTACGGCACCTTGAAATAGAGGTGTAGGAGGTAGGGTGTCAGGGGTAGGGAAAAAAAGAAATGACTACACCCCACACCCTTATCTCTGATAAATTTAGTAGAGCCGATATACAAAGACTTATAGTTATTATTGAATTTTTTTTAAAATTCTTATAATTTTATTGTCAACAAGATACATTAATTAAAGATATTTCTAAATATAGATTTAGGAGAGTTGAATTGAAAACAGAGGTGCAATGATGCCAAGGTGTAAGGGTGTAAGGGTAAGAAATTTTTATATGTTGTTAGAGGACGTAGTTTATGAGTGATTTTTGAGTTGAAATCAGCTATAGAAGCTAAAAAAAAGTCAGGTCTATAGGTAGCCAAAAATTATAAGAAATGTTACAATTATTAAAAATAAAAAAGCAAAAATGTTTGCTTAGTGACTCTATATCTAACTGTAGATACTGGTATTAAAGGGGAAATGACTGTATTTTTAAAAATTTAAGAACAAAATTTGATGACAAATAGCTGCCGAATTGCTCCTTGTGTGTAATTTGCACCGCACAGTATCAGAATCCCAGTGTACTTGGGAAGCACCTAGAAAAGCATCTATCAATTTAAAACCCTACTGTTAAACCCATCACTATTACTAAAAGGTAGCGCCATGAAGACCGCCCAGACAGCCACAGACCTCGTGCGGACTTACCTGCGTGAGATTGGTCGTGTACCACTCTTATCCCACGAGGAAGAAATTTTTTATGGTAAACAGGTGCAGCGTTCTACAGCATTGCATGAGGTGAGGGAGTCTCTAGCCACCCAACTAGGTCGTCAACCAACTATCGAAGAGTGGGCGAAAGCGGCTGAAATAGAATCAGCAGAGTTAAATGAAGCACTTGCAGAAGGTGAAATAGCCAAGCGTAAAATGGTAGAAGCCAATTTGCGTCTGGTTGTCTCTGTAGCAAAGAAGTACATCAAGCGGAATGTCGATTTGCTGGACCTCATTCAAGAAGGTAGTATCGGTATGCAACGGGGTGTGGAAAAATTTGACCCCACCAAAGGCTACAGATTCTCTACTTACGCGTACTGGTGGATTCGTCAAGCTATCACAAGGGCGATCGCTGAGAAGGGTCGGACTATTCGCTTACCTATTCATATAACTGAAAAATTAAATAAAATTAAGAAAGCTCAACGGCAGCTATCCCAGAAATTAGGACGTGCTCCAACAGCTGCCGAACTAGCACAAGAATTAGAATTAACTCCCAAACAAGTGCGAGAGTACTTAGAAAAGGCACGTTTGCCCTTATCCTTAGATTTGCGATTGGGAGATAACTACGATACAGAACTTGGGGAAATGTTAGAAGACCCAGGAGTTTCTCCAGAAGAATTTGTAACACAATCTGCACTGTCTAAGGATTTAGAACACCTCATGGCAGACCTGACCCCACAACAGAGAGAAGTCCTATCCCTACGCTTCGGTTTAAATGATGGACAAGCACTTACACTTTCAAGAATTGGCGAAATCCTGAATATTAGCCGTGAACGAGTGCGACAGATTGAACGGGAAGCTTTAAATAAACTCCGCAAGTCTAAAACGGGCATGAATGAGTATTTAGCAAGTTAGTTCTTGGGTTAATGGCTAATGGCTAATGGTAGTTAGCAGTTAGCCATTAGCTGTTTAGGTGAAAAATTGCCTTTTACATTAGTTTACAGGAACACACAAGAGCGCTAGCATTGTCTTATATATTACAAGTAAAAGCGATCGCTCAACAGAGCAGTAGTTGTGTTAATCAAGGAGGTAGAAAGTGAGTAACCAATCTAATCGCGTCTCAGAATTTTTTAATGGAGATTCCGAAGCTCCTAATTTGCTGTGGCAGTATGTTAAGTCTTTAAGCCCAGAAACAGTCACCCATCTGTCCAAACCATCTTCTCACGAAGTCTTTCAAGTGATGGAACGGAACATTATGGGGTTGTTGGGGAATTTACCACCCGAACATTTTGGTGTGAGTATCACGACTAGCCGAGAGCATTTGGGACGCCTTTTAGCCTCTGCTATGATGAGCGGTTATTTTTTGCGTAATGCCGAACAAAGAATGAACTTTGAAGTAGCGATACAAGGTAGCGAATCCAACAATACTGAACTGGAGTAGCAATTAGAAATTTGCTCGCAAGAGATTAATAATTGTTGGGTTTGAACCCTCTATTTTCTCTGATTCTCTGTAAAACATGAACGAAACCACTTCTGCGCCACCCCATAAAATTATTGGTGTTGCTATCATTTGGAATGATCAAGAGCAAATTCTCATTGACCGCCGCCGTTCCGGTGGAGTTATGGGCGGTTTATGGGAATTTCCTGGGGGGAAACTTGAATCGGGTGAAACAGTCGAGGAGTGTATTAAAAGAGAAATCAACGAAGAACTGGGAATAGAAATTGAAGTAGGTCAACATTTGCTGACAATAGACCATACTTATACCCACTTGCGAGTTACCCTAATAGTGCATCATTGTCATCACCTTGCAGGTGTTCCTCAACCACTGGAATGCGAAGAGGTTCGCTGGGTAAGTTTGAATGAGTTAGAACAGTTTGCTTTCCCAGAAGCGAATGTTCAGATTATTGATGCTTTGAGAACAACAGGAAACAAGGGTGTAGGGGTGTAAGGGTGTGGGGGTATAAGTGAATCAGGAAAAACTCACAGCTTATGGTCCAAAAGATTTTTTGACTTTCTTCCCCCCTACACCCCTACACCCCTACACC
>JAWQFQ010000214.1:9198-16901 GCA_035967975.1 Scytonema sp. PMC 1070.18 | reverse complement strand
CCCCTACACCCCCATACCCCTATACCCCTATTGATTCATATGCTGTTCCAAGATTTTTTCTGCTCTTGATTTGAAAAGTAAATGGAACAGAGTTTCCAAATACCTCTCTCTAGCTTCAGAATTTTCTTGGTTGACGAAGTTCCAAAAACTGTAAAGTTTCGCAAGCAGTAGCAACTGCTTAGTGTGTAAATCCCAGTTATACTTGCTGCGGATGCGTTGAATCGCCCACTCTGACACTCTATACCAGTGCTCCGGTTGAGTATCACATTGTTCAATGAAACGTAGTACCGTTTTAGCGGTTCCTTCTAAATTTGTGGGGTTGAGGTGAAAGTCGTTTTCACCATCTTCAATGATTTCTAAAGAACCGCCGAATTGGGTGGCGAAAGCTGGTAAACCAGAACTCATAGCTTCGAGAATGGCTCTTCCAAAAGCTTCGTAGCGGGCAAAGTGGATGAAAATTCCCTGATGCTCCGCTATTATACGATAAGCTTCCCCAATTTCAACACTGGGTATGTGTGTTCCTATCCAACGAATGTCTCCATTGAGATTGTATTCATTAATAATGCTGTGGAGCTTCTCAATTTCTTGAATTTCTTCTGGATCGCTTGCTTGGTGTGGATGCAGTTTGTCAGAGAGAATAATTAAGTTGCATCGCTCTTGTAATTCTTTGCTTCTCCCATAACATTCTACTAAACCTGCAAGGTTATCGATAGGAGTGACGTTACCAACAGCAAAAATAGGTCTTTTACTTTGGTTATTTAAATGTCCCAAAATTTGAGGGTCTTCACGGGTAAAGAGGAGTTCTTGAATACGTGTATGAAGGTTGGGGTCTCGGTCTTCTTTTCGAGTGTAGGGGAAAAAGTTATCTTCGTTGACTCCTGGTGGGACTGTGTTAAATTTGGGACTAAACAGGTCAATTCCATCTACCACGTGATATAATTCGGGCATTGTAAAACACTTGTACGACTCATACTGACCTATAGTGTCGGGTGTTCCTACAATTTCTTGGTAGGTCGATGTGACGATAAAGTCTGCTGCGTTCATGCCGATTAAATCAGCGGTATATTGGGCGGAGAAGTGATGTTTTTCTTCTAGGTCTTGCCAATATAAGTTACTAAACAGGTGTTTGGGCTTTTCTAAAGAGTGGGCTATGTTACAATGAGTAACTTGGAGACGGCGTGCTAGTAGAAAGGCAACTAGGTTACCATCGCTATAATTACCAATGAGTAGGTCGGGTTTGCCTTGGAATTGAGCAAGTATTTCCCTTTCTGCATCTAGGGCAAAGTTTTCCAAGTAAGGCCAAATTTCAAATTTAGAAATCCAATTTTGAGTAATGTTGGGATTGAAGTCTGTAAAAGGAACGCGTAAAATCCAACCGTTTTCTGTCCCTTGAACTTTTTCCAAGCGCAAATCGCATTGTGTCCCTTCACAATTGGGAATGAGGCGGGTGAGAATGATAACTTGGGGTTTGACGCCAATCAGGTCCAGCCCAGCTAGCTGAATTTCTTCGCGTAGTTTGTTTTCTATACTGCGGGCTTGTTCGAGAACGTAAGACACTTGACCGGCTGTTTCTGGTTTTCCCATGACTCCTTGTTGTCCAACCCAACCATGTATAGATATAAAAGCAACACGGAAGACTGAGGGAACGCGAGAAACGAAGGCTTCGAGGATAGCTGGTTCGGGAGTGTCTATGAGTCGGTTGAGGAGTTCTAAAGTTTCTAGTACACGGGATGCTGTATTTCCCCAACCTGGTTCAAAGCCCAGTTCTTGTAAGTTATAGCGGAAGTTTTCGTAGGGTTCGTTTGGATGGCGATCGCTCAAAAAACTGAGAGCTTGCTTGACTTGTTCGGCGAGCTGCTGACCTGAGAGAATACGACCATTGAGGAGTAAGGAAGTTCCATCATACTGGCGTCGGCGCAAAACATCGTATAAGACTCCTAACCAATATTGAGGTTCTGTTTGCACTTGGTTACACAGGAAACGGTTGAGAAACCCTTGTCCTTGACCAATGTTTCTGGGGTCGCTGATTTTGGGAGAACCGTAGTAAAAAGGACGGAAGTCTATTTCTAAAATTTGGGGTTGAAAGTGATTAACCAAGCGATCGCGCACATCCAGTAGCGCCTTTGGAGTCATCTGCTCAAAGCTGGTCATGTTTGCGCCCAACCGCCAAGCTTCTTGACTACCTATCCGAGGTCGGAGAAGAAACCAGCAACTTTCCTCCTCTAGAAGGATTTCATGGGTATAGTGAATAAGTTTTCCCATAGAGGAAGAGTGAAAGAAGTAAGCTGGCTTTTGCGATTGGTTACAATAATCAGCAAAACTTTGCAGAATCTCATTTCTTAGGAAGAATTTCTTACCTGTAGCCCTAAGCTCATAAACCAACTGACGGAGAGCAGTTTTCTCATCACTATGTAAGACAGTTTGAACTAGTTCATGCATAACGAAAGTCCTAACCTTTTGCTATACCGCGATTTATTTTTCTCCCTTGAATAAATATTGCCCTAATATAATGGCTGTGTAGAGGCTGTTTTACCCCTACATTAGCGCATATTTTTTACAGTTATCAGTTATATAAGCAATCAGCACTTTAGCTATCAGCTATCAGCCTTGAACTGAGAGGATGTTTGAAAAGTGGTTTGCTGTAATTTCAAGCCCTGGTTGATCCCCCCTAGCCCCCCTTAAAAAGGGGGGAAAATCTGTGAAAGTCCCCCTCTTTAAGGGGATTTAGGGGGATGTGAAATGTGCATGCTAGTGACGAGAAGACTTTTAAAACATCCTCTGATAGTGGATAGCTTGTGACTACTCCCTTCAGTACTATAAAATTACCGATCTGTTTTTTCTCTTTCTTTGCGCCCTTTGCGTCTTTGCGGTTCATTTCAATAAGTCATCTTTGGGCGGAAAGGGAGCTACGCGTAACCACTGCTTCACTGTTAGCTGTAATTTGGGTAGATTGCGGATACTACTGATTGTTGAGACAGTTGGCTAATAGGAGCTGGTTTCATTTCACCGCGAAAGTCCAATAACTGGACGAGGAGAAGATAGGCGATTGCCAAAATGATAGAGATTGCGCCCGTTAGAATTGCCACTATTTTACCACGATTCATGAGTCCTACCTTGTGAAAGCTGTATCTGCTATATTCACATATTCTCAGGCACCGATGCATATACTCTCAGTATTCATTTCCTCCGTGCTCTCTGTACTCTGTGGTTTCTTTACAAATGTACACAAATTTAAAACAACGTTAACTTATAGCGTCTTTTAGGAGAGAATAAGTTATCAATCATTGAATTCACAAATCTTTTAACCATCAAGAGACGACAGACAATTTTTTCTGTACGTCGAAAACCACAGATACATTGAATAAGATAATAAGCTCGTCTGTCTTTACCTCGTTGAAAATTTGGAAATATAATTAAAGCTTCTTCTAGTAATTGCAAGTATTTTGACTTTTCTCCAATAGACAACCATTCTCTAGATAATTCAAAATAACATTTAGCTAAGGCATTTCGATATTTTGGTGACATTTTATTCATTTTTCTTAACTTTTGTTCTGCTTTAACTAAAACAGCACGGTGACATTCTATCCAACGGGGTTTAGAACTAGTAGAAACCGTAACATTCCCATAGCGTCTGTAAATCGAGTCACAACCTGGTTGATAAACAACTTTAGCACCATGAATAACCACAGATAAAAAGAAATCTCTATCCTGTGCTGCTGGTAAATTTTTATCCCAACCACCACTTTTTTCAACAGCAGTTCTTCTATAAAGTAAAGACGCAACAGCAGTCCACCAATTCGCCAATAAAGACTCAAGTATATCCTCCTGAGCTAATGGTTTCTCAATTTTATCCTGATAACTCCTTCCATTGGGCAAATGATACTGGTGTCTCCAATCACCATAAACAACATCTGCTCCCGTTGCTTCTAGAAAACGCACTTGCTTTTCGATTTTCTCCGGTAAAATGTAATCGTCTGCATCAAGATATTGAATATATTTTCCTTTTGATAAAACAAAGCCTCTATTTCTAGCATGATTAGCACCCTTGTGGGGGACTCTTTCCCAAATTATTCGCTTTCCATAACTTTTAATAATTTCTAAAGATTTATCTGTTGACCCATCATCAATGACTATAACTTCAATGTTTGAATAAGTTTGTTGCAAGCAGCTATCAATTGCTTCTGCTAGCCATTTTTCTGCATTAAAACAAGGTATGATAATCGAAACAAGTTTCTGCATTTGTCGTTTCCTTATGATTTTATATAGGTTATTAGTACAAAAAACTAATAACTAAAAGATGACGTCAGATGCGGTCCCCGGTAATGTCTCTGGTAGTGTAAAGCTAATTTTTTTTACTTCAGTTTGAAATTTGCGATTGAGAGCTTTTTAATGAGTTTTTGATAAAATAGAGAGGTAAGTTGGGGAAAAATTTGTAACCCATCAACACGTATTGCCCAACAAAAATGCTTAAGAGCAGTACGTTTTTGACCAAGTCTGTAAGACATTAAAGCGTGCTCGTAGATAAAATAAGCAAACCTTTTTGGATGTGCTTTAAATAGAGCTTCATGCTTACTGACAAGACGTTGAAAACTTTCTTGACGTAATATTGGATTACGGGATACTCGTTCTTCTTGATGTGAATAAAGTTGATAAGTGATGGTAGGTAAACCGAGAATTGAGCACACCGGATTAAGCCTTAAAAAGAGTTCTGTATGAACGCGAGAGCGGAATGTTTCGTCCCAACCACCGATTTTTTGAATCACTTCTCGCTCTGCAACCAAAGTTTGTTTGGTATTGTAAGAAAAATATGGTGCGATCTCCTCTAAACAAAAGTGAGAACCTTTTACACAGACTGGAGGTGGTACGCGCTTGTTGAAGACTTGACCTTGAGCATTGACTTCTTCTATACCAGAAATGACCGCGATAGGTGCTGGTAAAGTCACGTGAAACAGTCCTTCTAAAGAAGTTTCAGCCATATGAGGTAAAAGCCTATCATCATCATCAAGGTAGGTTACCCATCGTCCACGAGCAGCTTCGGTACCTATATTACGAGCAGCAGCACCACCTTGAGGTTCTGAGAGGCGAAGAAATCGCAGTCGTGAATCACTCGGTAAATCAGGAGGTCGCTCTGAAGCATCATCAACAACAATAATTTCCAAATCATCCAGTGTTTGTGCGAGAACACTGTTAACCGCAAGAGGTAATAAGTTAGGTCTGTTGTGAGTGGGGATAATAACACTGAGTATAGGATGACTCATTTTTCATGATTCAGTACAGCTGATTGATTGACAACTTCCCATTCTCTGGGTTGATAAAATAAACATCTACTAATCGTTTTATTTGATTTGACTGTAAATCTATATGATTCCACCATGTCAAAGGAATATACACCCCTCCTAATATAGATTTTTGCACTGTAGACACCAGGAATGAATGAACAATAAGGCATATACATTTTTATCTCGGCTTTTCCGGGAAGTATAGTTAGCTCCTTATTATCATTGTTGGATGTCATATATAAAACCAATTCCTGTTCCCCAGATAAAGCTGTGACTAAAATACCAACATTGGCTTGATCAACTTTTCGAGAAGCTTTGCATTCAATACATAAATAAGCAGATTCACCAGATAACATAAAGTCTAATAAATTATCTTGCTCATCTTTAAAGCAAAGAGAAATAATATCTAAGCCAGAACTTTCACTTTTTGGCTTTTCTGGCAAAATCATTTTACCTGAAGCCGTTGCTGTTCCACTCAGACAAAGGTCTTCTTCATATTTACGAATAACAGCTTCTGTTTCTCCCGATGCAATCAATTTGCCTTTTGATAGATAAATAGAAGTATTGCATACATTCAATACACTTTGTGAGTTATGGGAAACTAAGATAAAAGCTGTACCTTGTTCTCTCAATTGTGCAAGCTTGCGATGACACTTCATTTTAAATCTTATATCACCAACTGCTAAAACCTCATCAATGAGCAAAATATCTGGCTCTATGTGAACAGCACAAGCAAATCCAAGTCTTGCAGCCATACCAGAACTATAAGTTTGTACGGGTGCATCAATAGCATCTGCTATTTCTGCAAATTCTATCACAGCATCAAATTTCTCTTGAATTTCCTTGGTTGATAAACCCAAAATCGACATATTGGCGTAGATATTTTCTCGCCCTGTCAAGATAGGATTAAAACCAGCTCCCAAAGCAATCAGAGGAGCCACTCTTCCCCTGACCCGCACAGAACCAGTATCCGGCTTAATCAAACCACTAATAATTCGTAACAAAGTGCTTTTTCCAGCTCCATTAGACCCGACTAATCCTACAGCTTCTCCCTTTCGCAGTTGAAAAGTGACATCTTTAAGCGCCCAAAACTCTTTAGAACGTAAAGTATCGCTTTTTCTCTTTCCTCCAACGAACTCTGTAGCGATATCTTGAACACCATAGAAAAGAGAGCGTTTCAAGTCTCTACAAAACTTTTTAGAAACATTGTCTACTGAAACGACTACGTCCCTATCTTGAGAACCAACGGTAACTTCCCGTTCCACTAAATTAGCCATCCTTATGAACTCACTCTCTCTACTACGAAAGGCATAGCAAGACGAAATCCAATCCAAGTGAATAATAAACCAAAAATGGTAATTGTACTTACAATCCAGAACCGCACAGGGTCTGAGACGACTCCTGTTGTTGCTAACTCTCTTGCTGTGACAAGTAGAGGAGTGACGGGATTCAGCTTAACTAGAAACCCAAAAGCTCCTTCCCTAGGAATTGGATAAACGACGGGAGTCAGAAATAACCAAAACCCTGTCACCAGAGTTAACCCCCTAGACACATCTTGATATAAAACTCCGAAGGGAGCTAATAAAACACCAATAAAAGTTCCCAGCAAAACTAAGTGAATTAACGCCACCGGGACTAGAAGAACCGTCCAACTGACAGAAACGCGAAACCAAAGAAACAAAGCAACTATTAAAATGAGCTTAATGGCAAAGTTAAAAAACACTTCTCCTACCTTTGCCAAAATCAGTGCTTCTCTGGGAAAATTGACCCTAGCTAGCATGGGTTTCGCTACGACCACCGCTTGAACTGGTCCATTCAACGCCTCTACAAAAGTCTGCCACAATGCTGTGCTGAACATCACATAAGCAGGGTAAGGCAAATCTGTTTTCCCGATATTAATAATATTGGCATCACTTGCAAGGGTAAATCCAGCCGCCATAATAATTGGGGGTAAAAAAGCCCAAACGACACCTAAAATAGACTGTCGGTACTGAGCGCTTAGGTCGCGTACCATGAGTCGCCACGCGAGTTCGCGAGAAGCGAGTAAATCTCGCCACATCTGTCTAAATAATTCCTGAGGTCGCCTAATGATACTATCGGGTGTGTAAATGACCTCAGGTAGTTGAGATTCTATACCCTTTTTTTGTTTCAAGATTTTTACCTTCAAGTGTCGTAACTCTAATTGACATCTTGCACTGTTCTCAACAAGACCAAACAAAAAAATCGAACAACATTTCTTGTGGTACGGGCGTCTCGCCCGTCAAGACTGGGAGCCAAACAAAAAAATCCGACAACATTTCTTGTGATACGGGCGTCTCGCCCGTCAAGACTGGGAGCCAAACAAAAAAATCCAACAACATTTCTTGTGGTACGGGCGTCTCGCCCGTCAAGACTGGGAGCCAAACAAAAAAATCCAACAACATT
>JAWQFQ010000214.1:0-9098 GCA_035967975.1 Scytonema sp. PMC 1070.18 | reverse complement strand
GCCAAACAAAAAAATCCAACAACATTTCTTGTGGTACGGGCGTCTCGCCCGTCAAAACCGGGAGCGGGCGAGGACGCCCACCCCACAAGATGAATAATTTGTTTCTTGGTCTTTAAGGGCGAGAGAAACCGGATTTTTTAGCCTAGGCGATATATTTGACAAGAAACCCGGTTTTTGATGCTGAAGATATCAGCTAACCTTGGCTCACAAGAGTTTTACCACTATCGACTCTCCATTGACTATTGACGCTCCGCAAATGTTTTTGAGCATAGCGGTTGGTAATGTATCTGTTCAAGATTTTGTCCATGTGATACAGTAGTTTCCCTACTATGCGAGCACCAATTTTGCCAAAGGGTGCTTTCCGGGCTAGGGGACTGATTAGGGACATATCCCGTCGCCATCCTAACCGTTTGTATTTATTTTTAAAGTACTCATCTTCGGTCAAGTTCCATTTGTCACGCAAGCGCTTGAGACTAGCCAACTCCCATGCATCGCTCCAACGCAGCATATAATAATGTATGTCTGTCCACACGAGTGGTGGTCCGGGAACGTAAGTCACTATAGATGTTGGTTCAATGTATACCGTACCGCCAGCTTCAGCCACTAACATACACAAATCGACGTGTTCCTTAGTGTTGAGCAGCGCTTCATCCAAAAGACCAATTTTTTGAAATATTTCTGTGCGTACCATCATACAATGAAATTCCGCCAGCCCAGTTTCTTGACGTTGCAGTTGGGGTAGTACGTCTGCAACTTTTCGCCCTTGTTTATAAATCTTTTCAATAATCTTACGTCTTGTTGTCTCCCCTTTGATTTCCACCTTAACCCCGGATTCTCCTCCTGCACAATGCACTTCTTCGTGTACGGGAGTCCCCTGACAAATTAAGGGGCTAACTATAGTCGCTTTTGTTTCTTCAGCGCACTGAACCAAAGCCTTTAACCAACCTGAGGTGACGACAACATCGTTATCGATGAAAACAACGTACTCACTCGTGACTTGACGCAAGCCGATATTTCTAGCACTATTCGGTGAGAGGTAGTTTTCAGTCCGAATCAGTTGGAATTGTTTCTCCTTAGCCTTGTCTGCTAAATAGTTTTTGATGTGCGACGGAGAACCACCATCTACATAAATCAATTCAAAGGGATATTCTGTATGTTCGTAAATACTTTCAAGAGACTGTTGGGTGTAACTGAAACGCTCCCTTGGAGCTACAACAATCGTAACTTTTGGTTCAATCACTGCTCGTATATTCATCTCTTTTATATCCTCTGTTAGTGGGTAGTAGAACAAATATTTTTTTAACAATCATTATTGACATAGTTCGATTGATTTTTGCTACCCTGACTTGACAAGAGAGATTCTGAGTATGAGGTTTGGCGTGTAGGAGAATTTACTATTCGGAAATAAATTTCTACTAACTCATCGTTCAGTTTATTTATATCATAATGCTTCTCTACATAAGCACGCCCTACACGACCCATTTGTTCCCAAACTTCTGGATGTTCAATAAAATAACCCAGCTTTTGAGCGATCGCATCACCATCACGTTCTGGAACCAGAAAACCAGAAATACCATCTTGTATAAGCTCGGGAATTCCACCATGTACCGTACCAATAACCGGTAAACCCATCGCCATTGCTTCTTTCAATGTATTGACAGGAGCATCTTGATTCCCATCAGCAGCTGTCACACTCGGAGCAATAAAGATATGAGATTTATCAAGAATTTGAATAATCTCTTGCTGGTTTTTCCATCCGAGCAACTTGACTTTATCTGCAACACCCAGGGAGTCGATGACTTGTTGCAAATGCTCTCTTAAGTTGCCATCACCTATAATATTATACTCTAGGTTAGGGTAAATCTTGGCAACTTTAGCAACACCACGGATTCCGTATTCAATGCCTTTTTTTTCAATCAGGCGTCCTGTAGTTGCAATCCGAACTTTACCATCAGGTTGAGGATAACGAGCTTTAAAATTAAATCGACTGCAATCTATTCCCGAACCGTGGACAATAATTTTGTCTTTATCGCAACCCAGATTAATCACTCGCTCTTGAAAAAATTTACAATTTGTTAGGAAAAAGTCTCCTTGAGCGAATAAATCCTTATACACGCCCTCTCCGTATTCTTTCACAAACCAACTAATATCATAGCCCCGAAATGAAGTCACCAATTTTCCTTGAATAGCACCGATTTGTCGATAAATCATCCCTTCGATCCCATGCATTCCAAATTGACCGTGGATAATATCATATGGTTGAGATTTTAACATAGGAATGACTGCGTAAAGCAATCTCAAGGAAGCAGCCCGAATACCATATTTAAATATGTTCAGAGATTGAAGTAATACTAAGGGAGCTTTGCGAAAATTTACAATTATTAATCCTAAACCTTTGACAACTCGCCAAACATAGTTGTTTGGAATTCTTGGTATATAGTAAGTGTGTTTTAATACATTAAATTTCTCTACATCTGTATGGATTTTAGACTTATTTTCTGGATAGTGACCGTATATATGTACCTCATGTCCACGGGTAAGTAACCCCGTAATTTGGTTCAAAATAAATGTTTCTGATATGACAGGGAACTCCCCTACTAGAAAAGCAATTCTCATAAAATAATGTACAGCTTAGTAACTGTTTCAAATTTACTGGGAAACCTACTTTTGTATACGTAGGGCAGTTGACAATAGCCATCATAATTATTTTGCTGTTAAATAAAATACTTGACATGGTTTCTTTATAGTATCTTTAATATTCTTGGGAAGACTGTTGATGGCTAATCGTTAGTGGGAAAAATGTAACAGTGCATCTTGTAAAAATAAAAAACATTCTTTTTTCAAACATCTATCATGAGAAATAAAAATATTTAAATTATTTGGTATAGTTCAATACTTAAGCTTTAGCAGTATGATTGAAACTGGTAGCAATACTGCAAGGGATACAATAGTCGAAGTTCCAGAAACCCGGTTTCTTAAAGAAACCGGGTTTCTATTCCGGCTTAACCGAGTAATATTGAGACTGGTGGTTTCAATAGTACACTGGTTAAATAAGCTGTTATGTCACGTACTGTAGAAATTCTTTCACAACTACCAGGTGATGTTTTGTACGGGTTGCGGAAAAGCGATCGCATTTTAGCGTCAATCAGAGAAGGGAACTCATCAGTCCCTACAGTCGTCAAAGAAATACAGCAACCTTTGGGTGATTTAGACTGGGATGTTATTATTTGCGGTGGTACGCTAGGTATTTTGATTGGTTGCGCCTTGGCTTTAAAGGGAGTCAAAGTGGCGTTACTTGAGCGAGGAATTTTACGGGGTAGAGAGCAAGAGTGGAATATTTCTCGCAAAGAATTACAAGTTTTTTTAGAATTGGATTTACTCACACCTGAAGAGTTAGAACAGGCGATCGCAACAGAATACAACCCAGCACGAGTTAGCTTTCATGATGGTATGGAAGTATGGGTAAAAGATGTCTTAAATATCGGTGTAGATCCAGTTTATTTGTTAGAAACTTTAAAGCAGCGATTTTTATCAGCTGGTGGGAAGTTGTATGAAAATACACCATTTACAGAAGCAGTTGTTCATCCTGATGGAGTGGTGGTCAACAACCAATTCAAAACCCGATTACTCATTGATGCAATGGGACACCTTTCCCCAATTACCCAGCAAGCACGCCAGGGAAAAAAACCAGATGCACTATGTTTAGTTGTAGGAAGTTGTGCTCAAGGTTTTCCAGAAAATCACGCAGGCGACCTGTTGTTATCTTTCACACCTATACAAAAACAATGTCAGTACTTTTGGGAAGCATTTCCAGCCAGAGATGGGAGAACAACCTACCTATTTACTTACATGGATGCACATCCACAACACTTAAGTTTAGAAAATCTTTTCGAGGACTATCTACACCTGATGCCAGAATATCAAGGTGTAGAATTAAACCAACTCACATTTCAACGAGCGCTCTTTGGCTTTTTTCCATCCTACCGTCAAAGCCCCCTCAAAACTCCTTGGAACCGAATTTTACCAGTAGGAGATAGCAGTGGGAATCAATCTCCCTTGAGTTTTGGCGGTTTTGGTGCAATGGTGCGACACTTGCAACGCTTAACATTTGGTATTCACGAAGCACTGCAAACCGACTTACTTTCTGCAAATGCGCTCTCACTTCTGCAACCATATCAACCAAGTTTAGCTGTAACCTGGCTGTTTCAGAAAGCCATGAGTGTGGGTGTGAATCAAAAAATTGACCCCAATCAAATTAATCAATTGCTGTCTGCGGTCTTTCAAGAAATGGAACAATTAGGGGAACCAGTCCTCAAACCATTTTTACAAGATGTGGTGCAGTTTTCAGCATTAACGCAAACACTCCTTAAAACAGGTTTGACACATCCAGGGTTAGTCGCAAAAATTATTCCACAAGTTGGTTTGGGAACTCTAGTGGAGTGGATGGTGCATTACGGAAATTTAGGGGTATATTCTGGTTTGTTTTTGCTAAGTGAAATATTAGAACCGTGGAAGAAAACTTTACCTCGTGTTCCTCAGTACTATTGGTCCCTTTGGGTCGAGGGTTGGAAATACGGTTCAGGTGGTGATTATGATGAGTGATTTGAAGAAAACTGATATTCAGGCTTGTAATTAAAAACCCAATTTTCAAATTCTTCACGACTCATCTGTGATTGCGCCTGCATTTGCTCCTCGTGTGCTTCTCTGTCAGTTGTGTAGTATCCCATTTCACCCAATGCACTACGGGTTTGCATCAATCGTGTACGGGGAATGCGGCGTTGAGAGTAAGTAGCCAAAGCGGATTGAATGCTTGATGCTTGGGAACAGCACAACGCTAGTTCGTATGCGTCTTCAAACGTGCTATTCGATCCCTGTGCCATAGCAGGTGCCATTGGGTGAGCAGCATCACCTAATAAAGTGACTCTTTGGTGACTCCAAGAGTTGAGCGGTAAGCGATCGCATATTGGTGTCTCCAAAATTTGCGATTCTGGAGTTCTTTCCACAAGCGATCGCAATGATTCTCCCCAATCAGCTATTTGAGCCAGAACCCTAGATTTGACCTCTGTCATATTTTGGGAAAGAGTACAATCTGGTAATAACTTACGATATAGCCATGAAATATACCCATCACCGACATTCAGCAGGTACATAAATTCCCGATCGCCTTTAACAAAACCGAGTTCTCCCGGATGAAGTATTTCTTGGTTGCAATCGATCACACTACGCCAAGACATACTTCCTAAATAGCGGGGTTTGCCGTCTCCAATTAAAGTTTCTCTAACCGCAGAGTGGATACCATCGGCTCCAATGAGTAATTCTGCACTAACTTGTTCCCCATTCTCAAAATATATTGACACACAGCGATCGTCTTGTTCAAATCCAATGCAGCGATGGTTAAGATGAATACTCTCAAACGGCAGTTTAGATGCAAGAGTTTGCTGCAAACGCCACCACCAAACAGTGATTAATGGATGACCGTATTTATCTTGATACCTACTTCCTGGATGAGTGTGAATTGTTTCACCTTGAGTATTCTTTAAAACAGATGTTGTCACTTCACAACCTATATTTTTGATAGTTTCCACTATCTCAGGTTCAATAGCATCCAGGAAATTTAAACCATTTGGTAGCAATCCCAAGCCACCACCAACCGGACGAAAATCTTGTGCTTTTTCATACACATGAACATCATATCCCAGTTTCCGGAGTGCTACAGCTACAGCCAAACCTCCAAGTCCTGCACCAATAATCGCCACTTTTTCGACAAGTGGTCTGGACAACTTCTCAATTGGAGTTTTTTCTTGTGTGTTTGCCTGGAGTTTCATAGTATGTAGGCGATCGCTCTTTAGAATCAAGATAGCAATTTTTCTAGCGATACACCTTTAGTCTTTCACCACAGAAGTCCCTTTGAACTTTCAACGAAAAAACCCCAGCTTTGCGCCAGGGAGAAAATGAAAACCCCAAATGTCGATTAAAGTTTGAAGCGAATCCACCTTAAGCAGCGGTAAAAGCAACCACAACGAGAGTGACAACCAGTAATGTCGCAAACACGCTTTGAATAATATATTGACGCTGTTCCCAAATAGCAGGGTGTTCAGCAAAGTACATTTTTGGCTCAGTTGGGTAGTTGTTGAGGACACCGTCTTCGTTAACAGTAGTGTACATAACTTGTTTGCTAAATTATTAACTTATGTAAATAAATATAACAATATTGTTACAAATCAACAAGAGCGCTTGACATAGAAAAATAAATAGTATTCATAAAAAGAACTAATCTGTGGGTTGTTCTTATGCGATGCGAACACTCGGATTGTAAAAATTTGCTCAACCCAAAGGGGGACAGCAGGGAGTTACTCATCAAAAACCCCAACTAAATCATCATCTATTTCATCACAAATACCTAGCTCATCAACTGTAAAATCTATGTCCGCACAACTTCCAGCCAAATTCAATAATCCCGAATTATGCAGGGGAATATTTGCGGATAAAAAAGCTTGGAAATCGACATCATACTTAAAACTTAACATTTCCCTAAATTCATCAAAATTAATCAACCCCTCTAGGAAAGCTTCTAGAACTAACTTATCAAGTATTTTTTGAGATAAATCTCCCCATTTATCCTGAAATCTCTGTGTTAATTTATCTGGTAAATTAATTATGAGTTGCATAATTTAAAAACCTTTCAACTCTACTGTTTAAGCCACCATACCTATATGGGCAGCAACGATATGCCAAGTCCCAGGCGAACAGAGAGCCCAAACTCGCGTGAAACGAAAGTCACCATTTGCAGGACTGCCATTATAACTACCAACTAATTGCATACGGACGGAAACGATCGCCACCTCTCCATGTATTTGAATGTGCTGCTCGGAAGGTTTTAACTCGTGTATCTTAATCAAACCAGATTCATGGGCGGCTAAATCATCTTGTTTTCCTAATAACTCTCCAAGATGACTGGTAATGATAATTTCGTTAGCAAGTAATTCGTTCAAAACGCTGACATCACTCGCCAGCATTGCCTGCCGGAGGCGTTCTTCTACATTAATAATCTGAGTTTCAACTGTTTGAGTCATGGTGAATGTTTCTTGAATATCAACTTGCCTTGCCTGACCATCTCACAGTAAAAATACATGATATCAGGAAATTTAATGAGCAGAGACTATTACTGCAGCGTTTTTTAGACGTCCTCATCTCTTGTCATATTGCGTGTCAAGATGACATTACCATTAGGGTTAAAAACGTAGAGAGCAATAGATTTAGAGTTGGCTGGATTGTAAATAACCTTATAGTTATAGTTGTTATTTTTGAATGTGTATATATAAGCTTGTTCTTCTCGTGAAACTTCGGGATTTTTTAAAGTCAAAGAAGCTCCTGTTTTTGTGTTGTCACCTTGATAGGTGTAAGCTCCAAATTCGTCTACATACAAACGAACTACCCATTCTTGATTTTGGTCAACAAAAGTTCCTCCTGCACGAACGAAGTCTGTAGGCATAGCTGAAGCAATGTTTGTAGTAAAAGCTACTTCTGTAAGTACGGGTGCGGATAAACCAATAACGGATGCTAGAGCAAGAGCTTTAATATTCATGAGCTTGTTTCCTTTAGTCAATGTGTTAGCCGTGTTTTGCTTTGTCTAAATAAGGCTTCAGCATTGGCAATATCGTTTACGTATTTTTAGCTCAAAAAAGTACCACAATAAAAATTGTCATATAGAAATCCGCATTCAAATCAGCATATTTCCTTAGATATAGGTGGACGGATTGTAAATTGTCCTACTATTGCGCTCACTCCAAGTCTTCAACTACTAAACCCGAATTTCTCAAAAAGATTTAAACAGTCTCAAGTATTTACTGCGTAAAGAACAATCCCCAGTTCAAAGTTAGGACAGTATCCTCCATGCTCTGGTTCATAGCTAAATAACTTACTTGCAGGACCTACATTAAATTTACTGAGTTGGTGACTTAACCTGTGTATTGCTACCTTAAGAGGGGAATTTTGGCTTATCCCTCCTTCTATCTGCACTCCAGAACGTAAACCCCGTCTACCATCTGTCTCGTAACCAAAGGCATAATCTTGAACAGCCAAAGCATCGTATTCTGGAAGTTCGTTTGTCTGTTTTCTCGATTGACGGCGTGAGAAATGATAATCCTGCTGTATATACCAGTTAGAAAACGGTGAATTAGTGCTAAGTTACTTTCCTTGCGTTGAGAACGTTCTGCCATGTCTATCAGTTCGCCTTGAACGATGGCGCAGGTTGTAATTACAGTATTTTCCACTTCCGCGAGACGATGAAGCACATTGGCATTACCAAGTATTGCTTGGCTACAGTGATTTGTATCTAATAGGTACATTATTCAAAGGGGTTTTCGTCATCAAATTTGGCTTTACCGCGAGTGGCATAAACTAGCTCAAGACATTCTTGTAAATCATCACCCTCCCATTTACCAATTGTTTTCAACTGTAGAATTTACTGTAGTGTGAGGGGCGGAAGGCGCAACTTCAGAAACAGGCTGTGCCTGGGTTTCCTTCGTTTTTAAAAAGCGTATAAAGTCTAGCGTTTCAGCCAGAATAGTATCTGGGGTTGATTCAATTTCCAAAAGAAGCAGTTCTTTGATAGTCATATTGGGTATGTCCTCCACTAGAGCGAAAATCCAGGCATAGCTGCATCTGTTTTTTTCATTATCGCAATCAGCAACGCCAATTAGTCTTTAAGGGCGATAGAAACCGGGTTTTTTAGAACAAAGTGGAAGAGACCGCTCCCGCGTTAATTACATACCATCATTTTTTGCCATGAGCTCAATCATTTGCAGACAATTATAAGCAATGGCATTTTGTGGGTCAAACTTGAGTGCTTGTTGCCAAGATGAGATTGCTTCTCGAAATTCTCCTTGTAATGCCGATAATTTTCCAGCCAAGGCATGGAAGTCTGCATTGCTGTAATACAAAGCTAAAGCTTGATTGTTGTGCGCTGCAGCCTCTGGATAACGCTCTTGTGTGAATAAATGTAGTGCTTGTTTGTGATACCAGATGGCTTGGTCGTGCAGACGGAACAAGTCAGACAAATCTGCTTTGCAGCGTCTGCAAGTTGGAGGGGGGGGAGG
>JAWQFQ010000213.1:0-16906 GCA_035967975.1 Scytonema sp. PMC 1070.18 | reverse complement strand
TCATAGCTGAGTTGTGCAGTGATGTTCAACTATGTTCAGCTTAAAAGTATCAGTTCGAGATAAGTTTATACATCAATACGGTTCAGTTAAGAGACTCGTAGGGTGCAGAAACCCGGTTTCTTTGAGAAACCGGGTTTCTTAATGTTGCTTAACAGGAATGTATTTTTTTATACATCAGTTAGGTTTAAGAGACTTCCAAGAAATAAATTCTTCCGGAATATGGGGGTGGCTTCCTCACCTCTTTTCCAACGGCTGACGGGCGGGACGCCCGTACCACAAGAGATATCAAGAAAGCCATTAGCCATTAGCCATTAGCCATTAGCCATTAGCTTCTCCCCCCCAACCTAACGCCGCCGAAACTTCACCTTTAGACCATCACGAGGATGAGTCGTAGGTAACATAACCAAATCCAAATTTTGTTTTGGTAAAAGTTCCCATTCAAACTCACGTATCAACAACGCTGCAAAAAGCTTCATCTCCAACTTGGCAAATTCTTTGCCGATACATTCTCGCATACCGCCACCAAAAGGTATGTAACCAAAGGTTTTTTGCTTATCTTCCGCTCGTCCAGGAGCAAAGCGCTGTGGATAAAAACGCTCTGGCTCAATATAAATACTGCTGTCTTGATGAGTTGGACCACAGAGGTAAAGAACATACCAATTTTGTGGAATTAGATAACCATTTAGTTCAAAAGGCTTAATAACTTTCCGAAATGCACCGAAAGCGGGGGGAATCAGTCGCATGACTTCTTTGATGACTTGCTCTAAATAGGTCATTTGCTTGAGATGCTCGAATGTCAACGCTCCGGATATTGGTAATTGCTTTTGTTCCTGACGAGCAGCCTCTAAAACTTCTGGATGCTGAGGTAATAACAGACATAAACTAGAAAGGGCAGATGTCAACGTTTCATGACCAGCAAATAATAAAGTTAACAACTGCTCTTTGATTTCCTGCGAACTTAGGCTGTTCCCCTCATCATCCCGTGCTTGTAATAAAATCCCCAAAGCATCATGATTTGAGGTGGTATCTTGTTGACGTTGATGTACAATCTTATCAATGTAAGCTAATAGCTGACTGCGGCTGTGCATTGCCCGACCAAATGTAGTCCAAGGTAAATCTAAAGGTATAGAGAATATACCTTTACCCCATGTCTCGTACCACTCTAGAAAATCGTTATCAGCATCTCTTCCGACTAAAAACTGACAAGCAGCTTGCAACGTATATCTCCTCAAATAGGGATACCAGGTAAATGTACCCTCTTGCTCCCATTTATGTAAATAAGTCTGAGTAATAGCCTCAAGAGTGGAAAGATAGGCTGTCAACACCCTTGGTTGGAATGCTTGCGCTATTATTTTACGTCGCGTTTGATGTTCGCTACCGGATTGCGTCACCAATGATCCTCGTCCTACTAAAACATTAGCACTATGAGGATATCCCTGAGACAAATACTGCTTTTCATTTGTGAATAAAAATCGATTGGCTTCTGCTCCAAGCGTAACAACTGTCTGCCGTCCAAACAAATAGGTTTTAAAAATTTCCCCATATTGTTTCTGGTGGCTCTTGATGAACTCTGGATTTTGTAAAAAGTCAATTGTTTCGCCAATTATTGGTAACCCAAAATTACCTGGAGGTAAAGGGAGCGATGATTTGGTAATAGTGACTGTCACTGTATTTCTACCTCAGAATAATGATTGAAGGGCAGATAATTAGGTCTGCCTAAGTTTTACTCTTGAACAATCTTAAACGAACTTTTAGAGAACGACGATCGCACTGCCAAGTACAAGACAAAACCAGAATGTGAAAAGGATATAAGTCTGATGATCTGCTTGAGGATTGCGATAAAAAATAACCCTTGCAGCAATAATCCAACTGAGTAAAGCAAGTGCAACATCACAAAGCCAAACATTGAGCGTATTTCCAGCAGGTCTCATCAATACTATGTGGGTGACAAAGGGTAACAATACAAAGCCCACGCTGTGTGTCACTCGACTTGCTGTTGCCCCAAATACCATTGGGAAAGTTTTGCGACCAATAGCGCGATCGCCCTCAAGATCGCGAAAATCCTGTACCGCAACTAGAGTTGTCCATGCTCCTCCCACCATCAAAACCCAGTTCCATACAACGGGTGTAATCGGCGTGACTATTTGCCAAGCTGCAGCCGCTTGAATAAGCGCGGCTATTCCCACAACTAAGTTTTTGGTAAACCAGTGCTTGTCCCAACCAGCAAAGTTATTCAGGATGATAAACACTTGCCATAGAAGCGCCCACTTTAAAATCCCAAAAGACCATCCCACCAATGAAAATGCAACCATATTAAAAACCCATCTTATAAAAGCTCCACGGAGTGAAACAGCTCCAGAAACCAGTGGACGACTGGGCTTATTAATTCTATCTTCTTCAATACCAGCGATTTGGTTAGCTATGCAAAATGATAGAATGGACAGTAAAAAATAAAGACCGCTACGTCCTAATACTAAGAGCAATTCACTAAAAGGTAATGCAGAGTTCTTCCAAGCAGCTGTTGAAAATAGAAATGAAGGCATTATTGCACTGGAAAAATCTCTCCTAATAAATTGCCAAACCAGATTTATTTCACAAATTAGGCTGTTATAAAAGCGTGTTATTACAAACATTGCAGGAGATATAGTTTGGGATTGCATATTTATTTTCTAAATTTTGTTGGTATTAGAAAAAGCTTATGTATGAATGCAACCTATAACTCAAAGGTTTAGTTTGCAAACACAACCAATGGTTCACATCACGTCTAAACTTCTTGGTAGTCATACTCTTACCAATTTCGTGATATTTAAAAATCTTTTGTAAGCGTTCAGCAGTTAGCTATCAGCTTTTACCAGAGCTACGTATATTTGATTAGCTTTTCCTATGCATCCATAGATTGCCCCTCATATTTCAAAGCTAATTGCTGACGGCTAATAGTTGAACGATCACATATTTTTTTGTCTCGAGCTTTTCCTAATTAAAAATTCTTCCCTTTAAAAGGAAAAAATACCATTCGTAAACTTTTGGATTTTAATTTTTTTTTAGATGAGTAAAAAATCGTATTTTCCACTAAGTACTATAAGAAAATTCATAAAGTTTAGATGAAGACTCAGGGATAATACGGTTTTTTTTGGCATTAAAGCTTATTTTTGGATATGTCTTTTCAAAAAACACTGATTTTTATATGTAATATAACGTTTTTGTAAAATCAGTCAATTTACCTAAATGTTATTAAGTTTAAATTTTTTACAAAAATTTATAACTTTTTTCCCTTTAAAAGAGCGTTTACAATACTGCTCGGTTAACAATCAATGAGGAGCCAGAAACCCGGTATCTCCAAGATACCGGGTTTCTAATTTTCGCTTATCCGAGTAGTATTGAGAGCGTTTACAGACAGCTGACTTAGGTAAGAACTTAAATACTCATAAAAGTAATCAATTTGGTATATTGTCATTAAATAAAAATCATGTTATGGGAATACGCTTCCCATCCCCCGTATTCCTACTATCAGAAAAAATAGAAAATTTAATAGGTAAATATCTGAAGTCAAACCAATGGTATCTATAAACGAAAATCCCATAAATTAGCCATTAGCCATCAGCAATTAGCCATGAGCTAAGCTGATGGCTGATAGCTTATTACAACCGTTCCGATACTTCGTTGCTCATAACACTCACTTGAGTAGAAACAACTGCTGTTGGTTGCAAAATTTTGGTATTAGTGATGGAATTGTTCGCTAGGGTAAACAAGGGATTTGATAAAATTCCTGCCACAGAAGTAGCGATGAGAGTAGCTATCAAACCTACTTGTAAAGGTCTATACCCAGGCAAATTCCAACTCACTTCTGGATAGTTCTTGACTGCGTCGGACATTTCATGGGGTTCTTTAACTACCATCATTCTGACAACACGGATGTAGTAGTAGATGGAGACGACTGTAGTGATTAACCCCAACAAGACTAACCAGTACTGTCCGGCTTGCCAACCAGCCCAGAACAAGTAGATTTTACCGAAGAAACCCGCCAACGGTGGAATACCACCCAAGGAAAGTAAAGAAAGGCTTAAGCCAAGAGTTAGGAGTGGGTCTTTCTGATACAAACCGGAGTATTCAACAATTTGATCGGTTCCTGTTCTCAAAGAGAACAGAATCACACAAGTAAAACCGCACAGGTTCATGAACAAGTAAACCAGTAGGTAGAACACCATGCTGGCGTACCCCGCATCTGTTCCAGCAACCAAACCAATCATGACAAATCCGGCTTGACCAATGGAAGAGTAAGCCAGCATCCGTTTCATGCTGGTTTGAGCAAGGGCGACGACGTTACCCAACACCATACTTAAAACGGCGAGGGCGCTGAAGACAAATTTCCACTCGTCTGTCACTAAGGGGAACGCGGTTGTTAGCAAGCGGATGGCGAGAGCAAAACCGGCGGCTTTGGAACCAACTGATAAAAAGGCAATAACTGGAGTTGGAGCACCTTCGTAAACATCTGGTGTCCATTGGTGAAAGGGTGCAGCGGAGATTTTGAACCCAATACCTGCAATCACAAACACAAGAGCTATTACCAAACCTAGTGATTGACCAAAGCCAGATACGGCAATTTCTGAAGCGATCGCACTCAGTACAGTCTCTCCACCTGATAACCCATACAGCAGGGAAACCCCGTACAAAAATACTGCAGTACTCGAAGCGCCAATCAACAAGTATTTGAGTGCTGCTTCGTTAGAACGAGGGTCGCGTTTAGTGTACCCTGTCAGCAAATAAGAGGAAATACTCAGAGTTTCGAGAGAGATGAAAATCATCACCAACTCACTCGCCCCTGATAAGAACATCCCTCCCAGGGTAGCAGTTAGCAAAATCGCTATGAATTCTGCTAAGGCGGTTCCACTTTGTTCGACGTAACGAATTGACATCAAAATTGTGACCGCTGCTGATAAAGCGATAATCCCGCGAAAGACGATACTTAAGTCGTCGCCGTTGAACTCCCCTACAAAGGATATGGGATTGGTGTTATCCCATTCAAAAAACAGGGCGACGATGGAACTTAGTAAACCCGCGATCGCGAGATATCCAATCCATCGGGAGGATGTCCTTCCCAAAATCAAGTCAACAATCAAAACCCCTAAGAGGGTGGCTATGACTATCCCCTCTGGTATTATTGTTCCAGCATTTAACTGGGATGCAAGATTAGCAAAATCCATGAGCTATTTAGGTTTTGGCTATCAGACATTATGGTCTAACTGAGTTCATTCTATTGTTTTTTGCTAATCTTGCATTAACTTTTATGTATTTAGGGTTTACTATGATTAGATTAAATTATGTTTAAGTTTAGCTATTATACTGTAGCAACCCTATGTGATTTCAGGTAAAGTACTCAACCCCAGAAACCCGGTATCTAGAAGATACCGGGTTTCTATTTTCTCACGAATAGTTTCAAGCTTTAATAATAGCTTCTTGAGTATGCACCTGCAGCTCTTTTGTTCCAGCCACCACCAGAGCGATCGTTCTTTTCCTCCCGTGGTCTTGCTTTGTTAACTTTCATGACACGACCCATCCACTCGGCACCATTTAGAGCGTCTATAGCATCTGACTCTTCTGTATCCGATTCCATTTCTACGAAACCGAAGCCCCGTGGGCGACCAGATTCTCGGTCCATCGGCAATTGAACTCGCTTCACAGCACCGTACTCAGAAAATACTTTAGTGAGGTCGTCCTCTGTAACACTGTAGGATAGGTTCCCTACGTAAATTGACATGAAACTCTCCAGAATCCATTGACATAGAGATACGCTTCGGTTGAGTCACTTGCTGTTATTGATAAAAACAAGGTCAGATTCGCCGAATTTGCTTCTCCAAACACATCGTAACACAACTTCTCAAGAAGAGAGGCTAATTTTGGCATCTTATCTAGTTTTTTGATAAAGGATTAAACACGACGTTAGCACTCAGCATTCAGCCATCAGCAGTCCGCCGAAAACTAAAAGCTGAATGCGGAATGTTCCTTAACTGATTTAGTATTAGATAGAACACTCAGAGCCTGAAAACATATGGTTTCAGTCAGTCGAAACTCTACAGCCAAATTGATTTGGAAGTATGTAGTGACGGGTGCAACTTTTCTCTGACTACAAACAAATAGATATTAGAAATACTGAGCTAACTGCTGTTCCATTCTTGCTAATATTGAGAATCAATTGGCAATAAAGCCGTACAAGAGTATCATTATATCTTCTGCCACTTTCCTCAATAAATGTCAATGTTTGTGTCTAAAACTTCTTAAGCGCCGAAAGTGTGGCTGATCCACCAAAGAGAGTCAGTTTACTAGTCGCTATAATTTCAAGAAAACCAACATGATAGCGCTAGACTCACGCAAGCTGTTGATTTTTATTCAATTTTGGCATAGACATTAGAAATTGACCTAGAGAGGGATTTAAAAAACTGTAGTCGTCAACTAAGCCTGAGATAAGTTAAAGATTGAAATAACTCAAAATTCTCATCCCCCTCTTACCCTACCTCCGGTGGTGGTGGGAAGGACATAACCCAAGCGCAGGGGATTTTAACCATAGCGAGCGGTTTGTGTCAGGATGAAATCACTATCGTGTAGCGTCAGGTTTTCGTTTGACCGATGCGCTCGTACATATTTCTTCAAATTCTTCCAATTGACTGTTTAGCTTAGCAGCTATTCTTTTTTTGTAATTTCCATGTCAACTCTCGTCATTGTCGAATCTCCGACCAAGGCTCGTACCATACGCAACTACCTCCCATCTGGCTATCGGGTGGAGGCGTCTATGGGTCACGTGCGTGACCTTCCCCAGTCGGCTAGTGAAATTCCCGCCAATGTGAAGGGGGAAAAATGGGCGCAGCTTGGGGTAAATGTAGACGCCGACTTTGAACCGCTGTATGTCGTCCCAAAAGATAAAAAGAAAATTGTCACCCAGTTAAAAGATGCTCTCAAAGAAGCAAATGAGCTGATCCTAGCTACTGACGAAGACCGGGAAGGCGAAAGTATCAGTTGGCACCTGTACCAGCTGCTCAAGCCAAAAATTCCCACCAAGCGGATGGTATTTCACGAAATTACCCAAGACGCTATCAAACAAGCGTTGAAAAACTGTCGCAACATAGACGAACAGTTAGTTCGCGCTCAAGAAACCAGGCGGATTTTAGACCGATTGGTAGGTTACACCCTATCCCCCCTGCTGTGGAAAAAAATCGCTTGGGGATTATCCGCAGGACGGGTACAGTCAGTATCAGTAAAGCTCTTAGTCAACAAAGAACGCCAGCGCCGTGCTTTCCGTCAAGGGTCTTACTGGGATTTAAAAGCAACCCTCAACCCTGCTAACCAACCAAAACAATCTTTTACCTCTCAACTAGTGACATTGGGAGGAACTAGGCTAGCAAATGGAGGTGATTTCGATCCCGCAACAGGAAAAATTGCGAGCGATCGCAATGTCGTCTTACTCAACCAAAACCAAGCAGAAGAACTTAGGGATCGGCTTCTAGAAAAAACTTGGAAAGTCACAGACCTAGAGGAACGCCCGGTGACCCGCAAACCCGCACCACCGTTCACCACCTCTACCCTCCAACAAGAAGCCAACCGCAAACTGCGCCTCTCAGCACGGGATACAATGCGGATTGCCCAAAATTTGTACGAGCAAGGTTATATTACCTATATGCGTACAGACTCGGTGCATTTGTCAGACCAGGCGATCGCCGCTGCCCGTGACTGTGTGGAAAAACTATACGGGAAAGATTACCTCAGCCCACAAGTGCGCCAATACACCACCAAATCCAAAGGCGCACAAGAAGCACACGAAGCAATTCGCCCAGCGGGTAGTACCTTTCGCACACCTCAAGAAACCGCATTAAGTGGTCGGGAACAGCAATTGTATGACCTGATTTGGAAGCGTACCGTCGCCTGTCAAATGGCGGACTCCCGCCAAACTCAAATCATTATGCAGCTGCAAGTGGAAGATGCTGGGTTCCGTTCTTCTGGAAAGCGGATTGATTTTGCGGGATTCTTGCGTGCTTATGTTGAAGGTTCCGACGACCCAGAAGCAGCCCTAGAAGACCAAGAAATTATTTTGCCGAATTTAAAAGTAGGAGACAACCCCAGCTGTTCCCAATTGGACGCAGTCGGTCACGAAACCCAACCTCCAGCTAGATACACCGAAGCTACCTTGGTGAAAACCTTAGAAAGCGAAGGAATCGGACGTCCCAGCACTTACGCCAGCATCATCGGTACTATTATCGACAAAGGTTACGCCCAATTAACCAATAACGCTCTCATACCCACTTTTACCGCCTTTGCAGTTACCGAACTGCTAGAAAAATACTTCCCCGAAGTCGTAGACCCAAGCTTTACCTCCAAAATGGAGCAAACTTTGGACGACATCGCTACTGGTGAAGCGGCGTGGTTACCTTATCTAAAAAACTTTTACTTGGGAGACACAGGTCTGGAAACCCTGGTCAAAGAAAAGGAAAACCAAATTGACGCTAATGTGGCTCGAACAGTGGAACTAGAGAACCTAGACGTTAAAGTCCGCATTGGGAAATACGGTGCTTATCTTGAAAAAGAAAACGGTGAGGAAGTTGTTACCGCTTCCATTCCCAAAGACCTAACTCCAGCTGACCTAGATCCCCAGCAAGTGGAAGTTCTGCTGCGACAAAAAACTGTGGGTCCTGACCAAATCGGTGTTCATCCCGAAACTGGCGAACCAATTTACGTCAAAATTGGTCCTTATGGTCCCTATGTACAGCTAGGTGAAAAGTCAGAAGAAAACCCTAAACCCAAACAAGCGTCCTTACCCAAAGGAATAACACCAGACAATGTCACCTTTGAACAAGCTCTTGGGTTACTGTCTCTACCTCGGACTTTAGGAGATCATCCAGAGACAGGAGCAAAAATTCAAGCAAATTTGGGACGTTATGGACCTTACGTTGTTCACGATCCCAGTGGGGAGAAAGACTTCCGTTCTCTCAAGGCTGGTGATAATATCTTGACTATCACCTTAGAACGTGCCCTAGAGTTGTTGTCAGAACCGAAAAAGGGACGCAGTAGCAATAGTAAGTCTAAGTCAGCACTACGGGAGTTGGGTGCTCACCCTGACGATGGTGAACCAGTTAACATTTTTAATGGTCCCTACGGACCTTATATTAAGCACGGCAAAACTAATGCACGCATTCCAGAAGGTGAGTCTGTAGACGATATCACCCTTTCTACGGCATTAGAACTGTTGGCTACTAAAACATCAACGACAAAATCCACTCGCAAAACTACGAGTAAATCAACAACCTCTGGTACAAAATCATCTACCAAGTCGTCAACGACTACTACCAAGAAAACGAAAAAGGCGAGTTAATAAACTGCTTTCAGGAAACACAGGGGTGTAGGAGCGTTGGCGAAGCCTTCTCCTGTCACCAGACGCACTCGCGAACGGTGCAGGGTACGGTTGGGTCTAAACGTGTAAAAATCTGCCAGCCACAGGAATTATCCCCCCTAAAATTAACTAGTTTTGCACCCAAAATCTTGGGTTAGGGGGGATAATTCCTTTCAACATCGTTGGCGCTAAACCCATTACGTGTAATGAGTAGGCATATTTTTCCGGTTTTAATGAAACGGTTGTTCGCCCTGACAATGTGAGGGTGTAAGGATGTTTCTTTCATGGATAACGGGTTGCAATCGCTACCCGTAACCCGCTCTTAAGAAACACAGGGTGTAGGGGAAATTGGTGTTTCTCCCTTCTAAAAGGTGGCGATCCCTATCCGTACACCCGTGTTAAGGATCGGCGCTCGGTCAGACATACATAGTAATCGATGGCTGAATGCCGATCTTCAATACCTACCTTCAGGAAGATCCAATTTCATCTGGCATTCATGTGATACTCTAGTAAATGTGGGATAATAAATAAAATTACCTTCCCTCCACTTGTTCATACACTTTAGAGTGTGTGTTAACTACGGTATTAAGCCAGAGGTGGGAAGATCCCCTAGATTCTCAGTGTAATAATATAAAGTATTGAGTTAGTCGCTCAGGAGCGGTCAGTTCAATGGATTATATAGAAAAAATGCTAGACAAGCTTAAGGATTTGGCTCGAAAGCTGATAGAAGCTCTTCTCGGACCACAAGTTGAACCGGAACCAGAATTGATTCCGATCCCCGTAGAAGACCGCTCTCGTCGTCGTTAAAAGCTAGAAAAGTGCAGGACTTGACGTTGCACCCCATAAGCATTCTGGTATTGCATGGACCAAACCTGAATATGCTGGGAAAAAGAGAACCAGAAATCTATGGTTCCCTGACCCTAGCGGATATCAATACAATCCTAGAAAAAGAGGGAGAAAAAATACAGGCGAAGGTCTTTCCCTTACAGTCAAACCATGAAGGGGTTTTGGTAGATGCTATTCATGAGGCGTTAGGGCAACATCAGGGCATTTTAATCAATCCTGGAGCGTATACCCATACGAGTGTAGCATTAAGAGATGCCATAGCATCTGTTAATTTGCCTACAGTAGAAGTCCACTTGAGCAATATCTACCAACGGGAAGACTTTCGCCATCATTCATACATAGCCCCAATAGCCATTGGTCAAGTTAGCGGATTTGGATCCCAAAGTTATGTCCTAGGCTTACAAGCTATAGTAAACCACCTCAGGAAATTATGAACAGCTCAAGTGAATTAGAAAAAAATTTCATAATTCATAATTCCTTATGCGTTACTCGCTTGTGAGTCGGTTTAAAGGCAGTGTACTTGGAGCAATTCTGGGAGAAAATATAGCCTTAAGAGGTAAAGGCTCTCAGAACGAAATCCTTCATTGGAGCCAAATATCAATATTAACTGCTGAAAGTTTAATAACGCTGGGAAAATTCGACGCCAATGATTGGCGCGATCGCCAAAGGAAAGAAGGAGTTCAATTAAAAAACGATGTTTTAAAAATTTTGGCCACATTACCAGTGGCTTTCTTTTTTCATGAAGATTTAATAAAGCTAAGACACAACTTACTGTTAGCAGCAGAACTTTGGCAAGATAACCCAATGGTTCGGGATGGAATGCTAGCCGTGGGGTATGCGCTCGCCCAATCTCTGATGGAAAAACTGATTCCAAGAACTCTTATCCCTCAAATCATTTCCTTTCTGGGAGAAACACCAACAAACTTGCCACAAGAATTATTAAAAGTTAATCATTTCTTAGAAAGTGGGACTGGGCTCGCTAGGGTACAAACTGAATTGAATAGAGCAGATAAACCAAGTTACGCTATTGCGATGGCGTTTTACTGTTTTCTTAGCAGTGGAGAAGATTTTCGCTTATCAGTCTTACGAGCTAGTCAAAATGGGAACGTTTGCCAAAGCATAAGTGCGCTGACGGGTGCTTTATCAGGAGCTTACAACAGTACAATAGGTATTCCTGTGATTTGGCAGGTCTTGCTAGAGCAAGAGCAGGCAAATAGTTATCATATGCTACAATTGGTGGATGCACTTGTGGCTGTCTGGTCAGGAGTGTATGATTTGGCTACCAGTTTCAGCGAGTTCAGGCAAGAAAAATGTGCAATAGGACAGGGTTTCTCAACCACGCAAGCAATCGCAGCGCCTCGGGTGATTCGGTTGCGTTAACACTGTGTCCATAGGTAAAGAGTAGTAAGTAAAAAAATACATACTATCTAAAGGGTGAAGTCTACCAAAGTTTGGTATAAACTAAGACTGGTGTAAAAATGTAAACCCTAGATTAAAATCAGAAGGTAGCTATTGTGGTAAATCGGCTTAAAGTGTATTTCCGCTCCGGATTGTCTTATTTTAAGCTATCAGAGTAGGTCACTGCGGTCATAGATGATGAAAACGCAACAATTATTTCAGTCCATGACCCAGAAATTGATTGACTGGCGACAAAAGTCTAAATCATTACGTCGTCAAATCTATTGGTCAAGCAACAATGGGCAAGACGAATACCACACAATGAGAGCGTTAAGCTCAATGGCAAAGTCAATCAAGACTACTAATAGAGTCGCTGTCAGAGGGAAAAAAAGACAGCAATCTCCTGTCCTATTCGCGATCGCAGTTGTATCGCTCACAGGGGTTTTAGGTCAGAAATTATACAACCAACCTCAATTACAGGTAGGGGCGGTCGCGCCACAGACTATAAAAGCCCCAACCACAGCAAACATAGAAAATAAGAGAAAAACAGAAGAACAGCGAAAAGCTGTTAGTAAAAGCTTCGTACCAGTATTAATGGTAGATGCACGAGTTAATGAACAAATTCAGCAAAATTTACAACAACTTATCAACCAGGGAAACGAAATACGCTCTGCGGCTGGGGCTTATCCATTTTATGACACATTTATTTTATCCGTCTCTACCCAGCGTTATCTGCGCTCCTGTTCCCAATGGGAATGGCAAGCACTCCTACTAGCTATTAACAAAACTAAACAACCCAAACCAGGGCGCTTACCTAAAAAGCAACCGACAACAACAGTAAAGAACAATTCAGAATCAGTCAATTATGTGACTACTCAAGAGAATCCTGAGAACTTAAAGCCAGATGATTTACTCAATAACGCTGAGTTTACTCAAGCAGTCAACGAACTAGAAGCATACCGCCTCTCCACATCAGAGCAAAACCTATCCTCACTCCTTAATCAAATCACTCAAGTACGTAAAACATATGCTCTAGCAAGGACAAAACTTTTAGAATTTCAGGCGACTCAATCGAACACAATCTATGACAAAACTTCTTTACTAGACCTGTCAGACGATGACTGGGGAAAAACACAAACAGGAATTCAGCTCATTTCAGAGCTCATTCTTACTCAAGGTATCCCCCCCGGACTGCCACAAAGTATATTAACAGAAGCTGTTAACCTACACGTACAAAATATAGTCCCAAAAGAGGCTGAAGTCCTAGCAAGCAAAATCTTATTGAGTGTACTAAAACCCAATCTGAAGAGAGATGAATTACGGACACAACTGCTGTCAGCAAAAGCGGCATCTGTGGTAAAACCTGTGATAGTAACCGTAAGAGCAGGGCAAGTGATTGTCCGCAAAGGCGAAAAGATTACAGCATGGCACTTTGAGGTATTAGAGCACTATCATTTAATTCGCCGAGAAATCAATTGGCTGGGATTGACGCAGCTGGTGGGTGCGATTATTGGGGCTGTTGGTATTTTTACAGTCACCGAACGGAAAATTCAGTATCGGTTTAGACAAAAAGACCGCCTGCTAATTTTGCTGTTAACCTTGAGTGTGCCGTTATCCCTAGCCATGGGTACGCCATATGCAACTTCGAGTGCTGTTGGTTTATTGCTGGGGAATTTCTACGGAACTCGTTTAGGGATCACAGTGATTGGATTGCTGTCGATACTAATGCCCGTCAGCTTGGAGATTAGCAAAGTAGCAGTTTTGGCAAGTGCGGCTGGCGGTATCTTGGCAAGCTTTATGGCTCAACGGCTACATTCCCGTGAAGAACTAGCACTACTTAGTGTAGCGATCGCCCTCACAGAAGGTGGGGTTTACCTGATACTACGATTTGCCCTCAGCGCAGCATTTGGCTTTTTTCCGTACTACACAGTGCTATACAATGCAGGATTCTTGACTTTATCTAGTTTGGTTTGGTGTATTGTGGCACTAGGGTTAAGTCCTTATCTAGAAAAACTTTTTGATTTAGTGACCCCAATTCGACTGGCAGAGATGGCGAACCCAAACCGTCCCTTGTTAAAAAGACTGGCGACCGAAACGCCCGGAACATTCCAACACACCATATTTGTCGCAACTCTTGCGGAAGCTGCGGCAAAACAACTGGGATGCAATGTCGAATTGGTAAGAGCAGGTGCATTATACCATGATATTGGAAAAATGCACGATCCGATGTCATTTATCGAAAATCAAATGGGGGGACCCAACAAGCACGACACCGAAATCCAAGACCCTTGGAAAAGTGCGGAAATTATCAAAAAACACGTCAGTGAAGGGTTGGTAATGGCGCGGAAACACAGCTTACCCTCCTCAATTCAAGCATTTATCCCAGAACATCAGGGAACAATGCAAATCGCCTATTTCTATCATCAAGCCCAGCAAATGGCACAAGAAGACCCAACTCTAGAAGTAGACGAAGCAGATTTTAGATACTCAGGTCCCATTCCCCAATCACGCGAAACAGGAATTGTCATGTTGGCAGATTCTTGTGAAGCAGCATTGCGATCGCTCAAAGACGCCACACCAGAACAAGCTTTAGTGATGCTCAAGAACATTCTCCGCGCAAGATGGCAAGACAATCAACTTGCAGAATCTGGATTAACACGCGAGGAACTGACCCAAATTGCTGAAATTTTCGTGCAAGTTTGGCAACAATTCCATCATAAGCGCATAGCTTATCCCCCTAAAGCAAAAGCGAGCAGTGAAAAATCTAGTAATGGGTGAGTTTTATAATCCGTTATTTGTCTTATATATAACGCGAATTCGCTCAAAGGGATAGTGAGTGTAGAGACGTTACATATAACGTCTCTACATTAAATATCGTTCTAATTAACATTCGCTCTCTTATTTGAACTACTATAGAACCACATTTTACCAGGACCTACCTTAAAAACCATCTGCTCTGGAGTAAACATTTCCCAATAAGCTAACTCAACATCGTCTTCAATATTTGGTTGCAAACTTAATTTACATCCATTATTGAACGCTATCCAGAGAGCAAGATTTCGGTAGTTAATTTCAATTGCAGTGATGGTACTGTCTTTTATTACATCAATCTTCTGTTTGATAATTTCTGGCTCATCATTGGAAGTAATCAGAGTTTCACGTGATTCTTCAATTTGCCATTGGGTTGCTCGCGTACCTAATATCCATGCTCCTCTTTCCTTACCTATCATCGATTTTTGTAAATAAGGAATTTTGGCTCCAATCTAAATCACTAGATTTAGTTATATTATTAACTAGATTTGTTGTCATATTTTTACATTTATGTTATAATCCTCACAAGCTTTCTGTCTAAGTTCTGGATAAGTAAAGTCTCCACGTTCATTTTTTGTGCCACCATTGCCAGTAGCTTTCTCATCTTCCAAAAAATCACAGAATTCTCTTCTCTGTTCTTCTGTCATATTGAATTCACGAGCAACAGCTTCTACTTGCAGAATGTCTTTTTTCTTAACCAAATATATTCCTACTATATATGAAGGCAAAAGATTGAACAAAAAAGGGATTATGTCAAAATGGAGCCAATTACAACCATTCTGGCATGGTTTGGTGCCAGCATCCTAATTTTGGGGCTGCTCTTAATCCTTGTCTTCTACTTTCGTGGAGCCTTCCGCGATTACATTGATTACAGAGCCATTAATGTTCCCAGTCCTGATGAAAGACGCTTTGCTGTTGCTTTAGCCAGTGTATCTAATTCTTTAGGAACGACTGGTGGCGTAACAAATTTTTGGTTTGAAGCTAACGAAATTCAACCAGCACGGTTAGAGGCGATTCGGAGTGCTAAACGGTGCATTCACTTTGAAACCTTTTTCATGACTCCGGGACATCGCGCCAATGATTTTGCGGATGCTTGTATCGAAAGGGCTGCTGCTGGCGTTGAAGTACAACTAGTTGTCGATCATTATGGTACGAAAAAATTATCTGACACTTATTGGAAACAACTCAAGGCGGCTGGTGTAGAAGTTCGCTTCTTTAAACCCTTTAGCTGGAAAGCCCCATTTGATTATGCTGGGCGCACTCACCGAAAATTGCTCTTAATTGATGGGAAAATAGCTTTGATTGGTGGTGCTGGGATTTCCGACTTTTGGGATGGTCAGAAAAAATTTGGCGATCGCGCACCCTGGTTTGACTTTGAGTTCCGCTTAGAAGGTGCTATAGTATCAGTGCTGGAAGGTATGTTTATGCAGCACTGGACATCCGCAGGCGGTACAGTAGACCTGAGCGCAGAAAACTTTAACCCCTCCCCACCGACCGACCCGTTGATTCTGGTAACCCCTGGTGATGACCCTTCCTATCGGTCTTCTTCCATCAGAGCTTTATTTACCACAGCTATCCTTGCAGCCAGAGAAAAAGTTTGGATTAGCAGCCCTTACTTTTTACCCGACTATCAATCACGCCAAGCCCTAATTGAGGCTAAGAAAAAGGGAATTGATGTGCGTATTCTGACCTGCGGACCGCACAACGATAAGAAATTGGTATATTACGCTTCTACTGAGCTGTACGGTTATTTACTAAGAGCAGGAATCAAAATTCACGAGCATCAGCCGAGTATGTTACACGCCAAGTGCTTGCTCATTGACGATCGCTGGATAAGTGCTGGTAGTGCGAACTTCGATCCGCGTAGTTTCTTCCACAATGAAGAATTGAACATTTCCACCGCTGAACCACAAATGGTAAAACAAGTCGAGCAACTCTTTCACATCGGCTTTGAGCGCAGTAAATTAGTGACTATGGCTGACTGGCGTACTCGAAGCTTGTGGAAAAGAGCGATCGGACACTTAGTCCTCTTCGCACAATCGCAACTTTAACAGTTATCAGTTTCAGAGCTTAAGTTTCAATACAGTTGGTGTTAAGGATTGCGAGGAGCACAGAAACCCGGTTTCGTAAGAGTTACCGGGTTTCTAAATAACTGCTTAACTGAGCCGTTACATAAGACAAAGCTCAAAGCGACTCATAACTAATCATTGTTCGTCATTTAACTAGTTGAGCAATGATCTTCCGTAGATTGTTTATTTCCAGAAAACATACCAAATTGCATTATCTGCTTTGGCACTGGAGTTGTTTTGGATTCTAAAAAAGTTACAATAACTCGGCTTTCTGATATGTCTAATGGTAATTCAAAAAGCTTTATTTCACCTTGTTTATATACTCCTTCAATTGATTGCAGCATGAGTGAACCTAATTCATAATTCATAATTCATAATTCATAATTCATAATTCATAATTCATAATTCA
>JAWQFQ010000212.1:15418-17052 GCA_035967975.1 Scytonema sp. PMC 1070.18 | reverse complement strand
TTGGATAATTTGAACTAAGTTATAAAATATGTAGATAAGTAAAGATTTTTTATAAAAGTTTTTCATTCCACCAAAGGCGATCACAAGCTCATGATAATGATTATCGTATTTCCTGGGATAACTAAATCTGCAACTTACTATCAATCCAATACTGCAAGGGATAGTGAAAATTAGAAACCCGGTAACTCATGCGAAACCGGGTTTCTGATACCTCAAGCGACCATTAACCGACAAGTATTGAATCAATATGAATTTTCATTCTGGAGAAATAGAAGTTCAAAACCAAGCGGGAGTGCGTGAAGAAGCACAACGCTTATGTCATATGATTAGCAATATCATCAAGCCAGCAGCCCAAGAGTTTCTTAAGCATCAACAATTAGCAGTTGCTAGTACAGTCAATGCAAATGGAAGGGTTTGGGCTTCATTATTAATAGGAGAGACAGGTTTTGTTCGAGTGTTGAGCGAACAAACAATACAAATTCATGCTACTCTTATACTATCAGATTTAGTCCATCAAAATCTGGCTAGTCATGATACAATTGGTCTACTCGTGATTGATTTGGCAACCCGTAAGCGCTTACGTCTCAACGGCAAGGCTAGTATACAATCAGATGGCAAAATCAACGTAGAAATAGAGCAAGTTTTTTTTAACTGTCCAAAATATATTCAATTGCGTTACATAGAAACGGAAAAAACAGAATCACTGAGACAGCCAGAAATATTAACTAGAGATGCGCTGAGTCAAACAGATGAAAATTGGATTTCTCAAGCCGATACATTTTTTATTGCTAGTCGTCATCCAGAAAGTGGCGCTGATACATCTCATCGAGGTGGTTTTCCGGGGTTTGTGCAAGTTATAAATAGTCACCAATTGTTGTTTCCCGATTATGCAGGAAACAATATGTTTCAAACATTCGGTAACCTACTTGTCAATCCTTTTGCTGGGTTACTGTTTATTAATTTTGAGAGTGGGGATACACTGCAATTGACAGGACAAGCAAAAGTGATTTGGGAAGGAGAAAAATTAAATGAGTTTGCTGGGGCGCAGCGTTTGGTAGAGTTTGATATTGAGCAAGTGTTGGAAACTAGGAATGCTAGCCGTTTGCGTTGGCGGTTTGGGGAATATTCGCCTGTGAATCCTTGATGAATGTTAGTGGTTAGTGGTTAGTTGTTAGTTGTTAGTGGGGTTGACAGTATATTAACTTTTCTTTACATAGTTAGGTTTTTTTACGCTGACTTACGGAATTTATGGTAATACCATGAAATTCGATTTTTGTCCAGTTCAGTTTTTCCGGTTATTCTTTACCGCAAAACTGATCTTTCATCTGGTCATGCGATCATGCCATGTTAGTGATCATGAAGTAGTTAGAAAAACATCTCCTGCTACTAGGAGATTTCTGCACTGATATGGAGTACAATTATGCCCCAATATTCTCGTGATATCAATATTGAAAAATCCACCTCTGGTATACAGACAAGAGTCAATCTTATTAATGCCACTGTTTTCATAAAAGCATCCCACAAATGGCGATCACAACTTGTCACATATGACAAAAACACAATTCTTCCCTACACCCCACAACGCCAGTTGACTCGAGTCGGGAGATATACTCACACAACGCACTTTTCTACAC
>JAWQFQ010000212.1:0-15318 GCA_035967975.1 Scytonema sp. PMC 1070.18 | reverse complement strand
ATCGTAGTACGGGCGCTACTCACACAACGCACTTTTCTACACATCGTAGTACGGGCGCTACTCACACAACGCACTTTTCTACACATCGTAGTACGGGTACGTCTGAGACAGACGTACCACAAGAGATTTTTGGAGAATTCTTTTTTTGGAAGTCCCTTAGAAAGGATAAAGGAAAAGCAAAGGCTAGGTGTTGGTTGCAGAAGACTAAAGAGGGTTTAAGGGCGGAAATTAGTGCTTTGAGGCAGGAATTGGGGGTTTTAAAGGAGGAAAAAGCCGAATTAGAAAGTTTACTGAGGACACAGGAAGAAGCCAGGAAACTCCAAGTTCAGGAGATGCAAATTGAGATTGATTTAAGTAAACTTGCACACCAGGTTGCAGAGATTACCCAGACTGAGTATTTTCAACAATTGCAGGCTGAGGTTGAATATATTCGGAATGCAGATTGCGAATAGCTTCAAAGTATAACTATATGTCTAAGATTATCGCAGTTCACTCATTTCGGGGCGGAACAGGTAAATCTAACTTAACAGCAAATTTAGCAGTAGCAATAGCACTCCAAGGAAACCGAGTTGCAATTGTAGACACTGACTTACAGTCTCCTGGTATTCACGCTCTATTTAATATTGATGAAACAAATACAGGTCATACCTTAAATGACTATTTGTGGAATCAAAGTTCCATTGCTGACACTGCATACGATGTTAGTGCTCATGTAAAGATTGAAGGGAAAGGCAAAGTTTTCCTCATACCTTGCAGTATAAATGCTGATAAAATTGCCAGAATTCTCAGCGAAGGATATAACGTTAGTTTACTTAATAATGGATTACGGCAGTTGATTAAAGAACTGCAATTGGACTATCTATTTATTGATACTCACCCTGGTCTGAGTCGCGAAACTTTACTGTCTATTGCTATTTCTGACCTTCTTATTGTTATTTTACGCCCAGACCGCCAGGACTTTCAAGGAACTGCGGTTACTGTTAATGTTGCTCGTCAGCTTAAAGTCCAGAAGATGATGATAGTCATCAACAAAACACCAACCCGGATGGACTTTTCAGCGTTACAGCAAAAAGTAGAGAAAACTTATAATGTCCCAATAGCAGGTATATTTCCTCTATCAGAAGATATGGCGCAACTAGGTAGTAGTGGACTGTTTTGTTTGCAATATCCTGACCATCCTTTAACTTATATATTTCAACAAGTTGCAGAAAAAGTACTTATGAACTACTCCCTTTCTGCCGAAAGATTACACAAGATTATAGCGTTATAAGTCATGATAGAAAGTGTTAAAGAGCAAACTATTAACTTTGAAATAGCTTTACAATTAGCAGATGCAGCAGTATTTGCTAAGACGAAACGACATCTGAAAAATATTGAGGTAGCGGTACTGCGAGGAGCTTTGCTTGGTAAAAAATATGACCAAATTGCCGCCGAGTGTGACTATGCTCCTGAGTACATCAAGCATGATGTGGGTCCAAAATTATGGCAGATTCTTTCATCTAGTCTTGGGGAAAAAGTCAATAAAACTAACTTGATGGCTATATTAGCACAGCGAGCTTCTGGGAAAGAGAGAGAGGGTGCAGAAAAACAGGAGGAGAAGAGCCCAGTATCCTCTGTTCAATCTTCAGAATTAGAATCGCCTGTAGGACTTATCCCATTGGATTCTACTTTTTATGTAGAGCGTCCTTCTGTGGAATCTCGATGTTATGAGGAGATTACTAGACCGGGGGCGCTGATTCGCATTAAAGCACCTAGTCAAATGGGTAAGACTTCTTTAATGGTAAGAATTCTAGACCGTGCAAAACAACAGAATTCTGATGTACGGACAGTGGCTCTCAGTATGCAGCGGGCAGATAGTTGTATTTTTAATGACTTAGATAAATTCTTACGTTGGTTCTGTGCTTCTGTAACTCGAAAGTTGCAATTATCACACAGAGTAGAGGATTATTGGAGTGAAACCTTTGGTAGCAAAAGCAACTGTACTGCTTATTTTGAAGACTGTTTGCTGCCAGATATTAATGGTGTGTTAGTGTTAGCCTTAGATCAAGTCGATGAAGTGTTTCTACACCCAGAAATTGCTGATGATTTCTTTACACTGTTGCGATCGTGGTATGAAGAAGCAGCTTATGGAGACAGCGGTAACCCTCTGTGGCAAAATTTCCGCCTAGTCATAGTCCACTCTACAGAAGTTTATATCCCTTTGGATATTAATAAGTCTCCGTTTAATGTGGGTTTGGCAATTGAGTTACAGGCGTTTACACCTCTACAAGTGTTCCATTTAGCCCAACGCTATGGACTTCAATTATCTGAAGATGAATTATCAGAACTCATGCAGCTTGTCGCAGGACATCCATATCTAGTGCAACAGGCTCTGTATCATATAGCACGTAAAGACTTGACTTTGAAGCAGTTATTTCAAACATCTGCAACAGATGCAGGTATTTATTGCAACCACCTACATCGGCATTTACGAAGTCTACAAGAGCATCCATGCTTAGCAGCCGCTTATGAGCAGGCGATCGCTTCATCAACACCTGTAGAATTAGAACAGCTCAGTGCATTTAAGCTCCACAGTATGGGGTTGGTAAAGCTACACGGGAACATGGTTACACCTAGTTGCGAGCTTTATCGACGGTATTTTAGCCAGCGTGTAGATGGGGAAGTAACTGCTTACAAATTAACATATAGCGATTCCCATTCCAGTGAGGTACAGCAAGAAAAAATTAACCGCAGATGAACGCAGATAAACGCAGATAAATTTGTACCTCAGTAGACTAGGAAACGCTATAAAATAGAATCAGATATTAGACACCGAGAGAATGAGATGACTTTCCAAGCTGTAGATTCCACCGCAAAATTAATTTCCAAGCTGGAAACCTTAGCGCCTGAACAGCAACAGCAAGTGCTGGATTTTGTAGAATTTTTAGCACAAAAATATACTCAACCCCAACAACAGCCTCAGAAACGGGTCTTAGGTTTAAACCAAGGTGAAATTTGGATGAGTGATGATTTTAATGACCCTTTACCATACGAATTTTGGTTAGGTCAAGGTGAGGTATGAAGCGGATAAAATATCGTCACTGGTGAAGAAACAGAAAACGATAAGGACTATCAGGATTTCAAAACCGAGATAATGCACTTCCTAAAACCGTTCAATAATTCGGTAGTAAACAGGATGAACAATAGTTGTATTTGAACTTATCATAATTGACCTTGCAAAATTATTAGAAGGAATAGCTCCTACACCCCACACCCTTACACCCCTACACCCCAATGAACGCAAGAAGGAAAAACAATGGTCAGCAGCTTTAAAGAACTGATTGACGAACCAGAACTAGACCTTGCAGACGACCCAGAGGAGCGCTTGACAAAAAGTGGTTTAAGTTGGCAAGCATATGAAGCAATACTAGCCAAACTGGAGGATAACTCTCATTACCGTGTCACTTACTTAGATGGAATATTAGAAATTGTGTCGCCCTCAATCAGACATGAGAATATAAAAACAAATTTAGGTATGCTGCTAGAGCGTTTCTTCTACAGCAAACGCATTCGTTTTGTACCTATGGGAAGTTCCACGTTCAAAAACAAAGCAAGAAAAGTTGGAGTGGAACCAGATGAATGTTATTGCATAGGAGAAGCAAAAAAAGTACCAGACTTAGCTATAGAAGTCGTTGTTACGAGTGGTAACATAAGAAAATTAGAGGTTTACCGACGCCTGGGAGTTTCAGAAGTTTGGTTCTGGGAGAGATATCAATTTAAACTGTACCATTTACGGGACAATCCAGAAGCTCCTCTAGCCACTGTTTACCCTGACACCTATGGGTACGAGCAAATACACTCAAGTGAGATTTTGCCACAACTAGATATTTCCTTACTAGAACAATGCCTTTCAATTTCCGACTCCATTCAAGCAATTGATGAATTTGAGCGAAGAATCAATAATGAGTGAGTGGCGCAAAACCCAGCTTCTGGATTCCTAGAGCATCGGTACAGAAGGGAAGCAGTCTGAATATAATGCAATGTGTAAATTTTTGTAAGGAAATGGTCAATTTTACATAAACTACTCTACCTAAGCTTGAGAAGTAAGTAAGTCGCGGAAAATAAAAGATTTCCAAGAAATAAATTATCTATCTTGTGGGGTGGGCGTCAAAGCTAGCCCTCTCATTCCTAACGAAGAGACTTTAGTACCACAAGAAAAAATTGGATATTTTTTTATTTGGAAATCCCTAAACAGAACTACGTTAAAAATGTAAATTTCCCTAAAACCCTAACTAAGGATAAAGGACAAAAGACGATTTTAACTAGTTAACTTTATTTGAGTCGATCTACTTAAGTAGAAGTAAACTTAGGAGTTTGGTATGTCTTTGACCATTAAAAGCGTATTTAATGCAAATTTTTATCGTGCTGCATATTCGGATTTGGCTTCTTTAAATGATGCTCAAGCCTTGTCCCACTTCCAAACATTTGGTTTAAACGAAGGTCGGCTGTTTTCACCACTTGTTGATTTGAATTTCTATCGGGCTAGCAATTCTGACCTTACCAACTTCGATAACAGCCAACTGTTAAATCATTTTCGAGAATATGGGGTAGCTGAAGGACGGAGTTTCTCTCCAATTGTTGACCTCAACTACTACCGGGCTAACTACAATGACCTAGCTAGTTTCAACAACGAACAACTGTTTAACCATTTGAATAGCTATGGTGTTGAAGAGGGTCGAATTTTTTCTCCTATTTTCAGTCTCCAATCCTATCAAGCGCTTAACTCCGATCTCTCCAATCTAAATGGGTCTCACACACCCGCCAGAGTGCATTTAAGCTCCACAGTATGGGGTAGGTAAAGCTCTCCGGGAACATGGTTACACCTAGCTGCGAGCTTTATCAACGGTATTTTAGCCAGCGTGTAGATGGGGAAGTAACTGTAACTTAATTACTACCCATGTTTACCCATCATTACCCTTTTTTGGGGAAGTAACTGTAACTAGATGTTTGACAATAATTTTTTTAGTACAGAAAAGTTAAGGAATGCGAGAGATATAATGGCGGAAATCAATGAAGACCATGCAACTGGATAAAGTTAAATAAATTATGCAACCTGCTTTACACATTACAACCCAGGTTTTACCAGGAAACAAGATAGAAATTCAAATCCCAGAAGCGAAAGTTGGCGATACAGTCGATTTATTTGTCATCTTAGCTGACAACGCACCATCAAAACGGAGTTCTGTTCTAGAGCTAATAGAACAAATCCGTAGTAAACGCCCGTTTAGAACCACCGAGAGTATAGATAGACAACTGCAAGAGGAATGGGATTCATAGGAAAGCTAGTACTTCCCTCATCTGGCATTGTATATGTAGACATATCGAAATTGCACATCAAGAACCCAATGTAATTGGTTTTTTATATTCCAATGACCACGTATACATTCTGAAGTGCGGAATGCGGGTTTTAAAAATCTCAGATTCCGCTCTGGAGCGCCTCTGCGGTTCCTTAATTAATTCTTCTAACATAGGAATTTCATTAAGAATTGTATCGCTTTATTGGAACCATCCGACATCCTTGAGTATCTATGTAAACATAACTAGTTTTTGGTGCCTTATGTTATCATGGTTCGCACCCTAAATTTTTATGTTTAATTAAACTCTAAAAATATGTTTATAAAAGCCTTCATTCGCTTCCTACTTATCCTAACCCTGATACTAGAGATAGGAGGGTGTAGTTTTTTAAGTCTCACCCCAGGAAGAGAAAAACTTCCTACAGTATCCTCACTTGCGCCGCCAAAGTTACCAGATTGGATTGAACAAATTAGCCCTTTTGCAGACAGTGAAACCCTCAATCAAATCCGCATCCGGTTTAAAGAACCTTTAATTCCTGTTGAGAGTCTTGATACTCCACAACAACAAAATTTGTTACAAAAGTTTGAAATTATCCCATCAATATCAGGTAGGTTTCGATTTTTGACACCGCGTATGGTAGGATTTCAAGCGGATGAAGCACTTCCCAAAGCAACGCGCTTTCAAGTCACCCTAAAAGCAGGTTTAGCGGATTTAAAAAACCACCGTCTTGCTGAAGATTTGGCTTGGACTTTTCAAACGGAACTGATAAAATTAACGAACTTACCTGGAAAAAATCCTATTGAAAAGGCGGATATTGAGCCTATCGACTTGCAGCAAAAGTTGCAATTTACTTCTAATGTGGAGTTAGATGAAGCTTCGGTACAAGAACATTTACAGTTAATCCCAGAAGGAAAAAATAAGGGTGTGCGGTTTAAGGTAGAATTGGAAAAAGAAGAGAAACCAACACAGCCCCTTGACCCTTTGGAAAAGTTTGACCCCTCAGCACGTCAATGGATTTATAATCTCACTCCGCAACAAAGTTTAAAAAAAGCAACCGATTATCGTCTGGAGTTTTCTCCGGGGATACGTCCAGCGTATGGAAACTTACCCAGCGAACAAGCGTTTGTCAGTAAGTTACCGACTTATTCTCCTTTGCAATTTCAGGAAATTCAATTCTACGGTCAACCAGATGCTGGGGGAACGTATGGTAGATTTGTGAAAGGAAGTCCTCAGCTTGAGTTTAATAATGGTTTGGTTGCAGAGTCGGCGATCGCAAATATTAAAATAGAGCCAGCGCCAAAAGAGATTGCTCGCATCCTACAAGTCAATGACCAAGATAGAATTGTGACTATCAATCCTTATGCTTTAAGTCCGACAACGACTTATCGGATTACGATTGGTGGAAACCTAAAGGATAAGTTTGGACAAACCTTAGGAAAACCAGTTACGTTAAAGTATGACACAGGAGACTTGGCGGGTGATATTTGGGTTCCTGAAGGGTTGAATATTTTCCCATCTGGGAAGAACTTACAGCTGAATATCTCTACAGTCAACTTACCAGAAGGAAAATACAAAGCCGCTTATCGAGTTGTTCAACCAACGGATTTGGTGTATTTCAATTCGGCTTATCCTAAAGGGGATGGGGATGATTTGTTACCTAAACCCTCAGAATGGCAAAGTTTTAAGGTATCAAGTAAGAACAATCAGTCGTTAGAAGTGGCTGTTCCCATTAGAGAAAAACTTAGTGCTGCTACGGGAATGTTAGCTTATGGGGTACAAGCACGTACGAATACTTATAAAGAAAATAATAAGGAAGTTTGGCGAGAAGCGACTACCTATGGTTTGGTTGAGATGACGAATCTGGGTGTGTTTACGCAGTGGTTTCCTGAATCTGGTTTGATTCGCGTTCATCACCTTTCTGATGGGTTACCAGTGAAAGATGTTGCGATCGCAATCTACGAATCCAAGTTACAATCAAAATCCCGCCCCCAACCCGTACCCTGTGCGACGGGAAAAACCAATGACACCGGAACTTTCCTCCTCACCCGTGAAGACTTACGCCAGTGTTTTGATGGAAATCAAAGTTTTGTTAAAGAACCACAATTATTAGTCATTGCACGGGAAAACCAAGATTGGGCATTTTCTCGGACGGAAGAATATAGTGGTGCGTTTGGATATGGAATTGACGCTAATTGGGAGAACGGAAAACCCCTATCCCGTGGAATCATCTTTTCCGACAGACAGTTGTATCAACCAGGAGAAAAAGCTTGGTTGACGGGTTTTGCTGATTACCTACAAAATGGCGAAATCAAGCAAGATAAAAACGCTGTCTATCAACTCACTTTAGTAAATCCTGAAGGACAAAAGACAGATTTAGGGACAAAAACCACAAACGAATTTGGGACGTTTTCTTTAGAGTTGGCGATCGCAAACACCCAACCCCTGGGCTACTATACAATCCAAGCCAAGGGTAAAAACGGACAAGAAATTTCTGGAGAATTTCGCGTTGCGGAGTTCAAACCACCAAACTTTAAAGTTGAACTCAACTTAGACAAAGAGTTTGCTTTCCCCAACGAGAAAGTAGAAGCCCAATCCACAAGTACATACTTATTTGGTTCCCCAGTAGAATCCGGACAAGCCAAATACTTCGTCACCCGACAGCAGACAAACTTTGTCCCCAAAGGTTACCCAGAGTACACTTTTGGGAGACAATGGTTTTGGCCAGAAGAACCCCCCTCCATACCCAGCGATGTTCTCCAAGCCGATGTCACCCTAGACGCGAGTGGAAAAAGCGCTCAAACAGTAACAGTGGCGAAAGATTTACCCTACCCCATGACATATCGTGTCGATGTCCAAGTCTCAGACGTTTCCAATCTCTCGGTAGCGAACTCAAAAACACTCACCGCATTACCTAATAATCAGCTGATTGGATTAAAAAGCAACTTCGTTGTGGAAGCTGGGAAAGAATTTCCCGTAGAAGTCATCGTCACCAACCCCACAGGAAAACCACTCCCAGGTAAACGGGTACGTTTGGAACTACAACAGATGAAATATAGTAGAGTCACACAACTGGTAGAAGGAAGTGCGACAGGAAAAAATCAAGTTGAGTACAAGACCGTAGACACAGCAGAAACCACATCAGTCGATTGTAGAGACGCAACATGCAAAGTCTCCACAGCCACCCTCACCCCCCCCGAATCTGGTTCCTACCGCGTCCGGGCTAATTTCCAAGGTGCAAACAATGAAGCTAGCGCAACAGACTTGCAAATTTGGGCGACTGGCGACAATCCCGTCTTTTGGGGAAACACAGAAAAAGACGTTTTAGAAATCAAACTTGACAAAACCAACTTCCAACCAGGAGAAACCGCAACCGCTTTGATTCAATCTCCCTACCCAGAAGGAGAACTCTACTTCGCTGTCATCAAAGACAAACCCCTCTACCAGCAAACTATCAAAGTGAAGGGAGGAGCGCCGCAAGTTCAGTTTCAAGTCACACCCGAAATGTTACCTAATGCTGCTATTCAAGCGGTATTGGTGAGACAAGGTGTACCCCTCAACCAAGCAGAACCGGGAAGCGTCGATAACTTGATGAAAATTGGCTTTGCTCCTTTTCAAGTTAACTTGGACGAGAAATATTTAAAAGTCCAAGTCACTCCCGTACAAGCATCACTGGAACCTGGAGCAGAACAAACGGTTCAATTGGAACTCAAAGATAACCAAGGTAACCCATCCAAAGGACAATTCACAGTCATGGCGGTTAACGAAGCCGTGCTTCAACTTTCCGGTTATCGTCCACCAGACTTAGTCAACACCGTTTACGCCGAACAACCAATCTCAACCCGCTTTAGCGATAATCGCAAAAATGTCGTGCTAGAACAACAAGCCCTCGCGGAACCCAAAGGTTGGGGTTACGGTGGAGGATTATCAGCTGGCGCAGCAAACACCCGCGTCCGTACAGATTTTCAAGCCTTAGCTTACTACAACGGTTCTATTCTGACAGATAATACAGGGAAAGCCCAAGTCACATTTAAATTACCCGATGACTTAACAACATGGCGCGTCATGGTTGTCGCCACGGATGGAAATTTACGGTTTGGAAACGCGGAAGCAACATTCATGACATCCAAACCACTGATAACTAATGCCATTCTTCCACAATTTGCCCGTCCTGGGGATAAATTCCAAGCTGGTTTATCTGTCACAAATAACACTGGCAATAAGGGTAATTTAAGTATTAGCGGTCAAGTAGGCGGTACAGTTCAGTTTGTGGGAAATAATCCTACCTCTACGGCTTTACAAACCAACGCAGAAACAGCCACCAGTGCTTATCGTTTCCCAATGGTAGCAACAAGCACCGGAGAAGGAAAGATTCGCTTTACCTCACAGTTGAATAATGGCACATCAGCTGATGCTTTTGAAGTTCCTTTGGAAATTAAACCATTGGAAATCACAGAACAAGTGGTGGAAACAGGTGTGACTACAAATCAAGTGAAGATTCCTGTGAATGTGGATAAAAACACTTTCCCTGAAGAAGGCGGTTTAGATATTCAACTGGCGAGTACTCTCATACCGGAAATTAAAGCACCCGCACAACAGGTTTGGGAAAAGGATGATTTACCTTTCGCAGAACCCGCAGCCAGTCAACTGTTAATAGCAGCTAACTTGCAAACTCTTTCAGAAAAGTGGGGATTGGGGAATGAATTATCCTCCGCAGGTGATACCCTGTATGGGCGAATCACCGATGGGCGAACAACCGATGGGCGAACCATTGATGGGCTCTCAACCGTTCGCCCCTACGCTATTCCCGAAATTCTCGAAAGATTGCAAAGACTTCAGCAATCAGACGGTGGGTTTGCAGCTTTTCCCGGACAGAAAATGTCCGATCCTTGGGTTTCTTCCTATGCTGCTGAATCTCTAGCTAGGGCTAATCGGGCTTTTCCTGATTTGATAGATGCAAAGATGGTGTCCCGTCTCAAAACATATTTGCAGAAAACTCTAGCCAATCCGGGACAATACGAGTTTTGCAAACAGCAATTGTGCAAACAGCAACTGCAACTCAATGCTTTAATAGCCTTGACTGAATTAGGAGATAAACGCAACACTTTCCTTGCAGATATCTACCGCCAACGCAATACGTTTGATATCGTCACTCAGATTAAACTAACGCGATACTTATCCCAGTTCCCAGAATGGCAGGATGAATCCAAACAATTGTTAAGTCAGTTACAACAGAATATATATGATACAGGTCGTACTGCTTCTATCAGTTTACCCCGTAGCTGGGAATGGATGAATTCACCCACAGTCGCTCAAGCCCAAGCTTTACGGTTATTTATTGCTCAAGGATACAAACCAGAGGTTATAGATAGATTATTGCAAAGTTTACTCGCTCTGCGTCGTGATGGAACATGGCAAACTGATTATGATAACGCTCAAGCGCTCACAGCTTTGGTAGAATACACTCAACTGCAACCGACACCTCCCAATTTCGTGGCGACAGTGCAATTTGCTGGAAAGAAGTTGGGACAAACAAGATTTGAAGGTTACCGCAATCCCAGTTTTGAGGTGAAGGTACCAATGGCTGAGTTACCCCGTGGGCGTCACGATTTGCAACTGCGAAAATCCGGACAGGGGAGTTTGCATTACCTAGTCGCCTACCGCTACCGCTTACAGGGAAATCAACCCGGACGGTTTAACGGTTTGCGGGTAACGCGAGAAATTAGTCCTGTGAATCAAGATAAGGTATTGCAAAAATTCGGTTTATATGATAATAGTAAACCATTGACTGTATCTACAGGTCAAGTCTTTGACGTTGGTTTGGAAATCATTGCAGACCATCCGGTGAACCATGTAGTTATCAATGACCCCCTACCCGCAGGTTTTGAAGCTGTTGATAATAGTTTTCAAACAGCTACATCTGCGTTGCAAGCCAAAGCGGATAGCTGGGAACTTGGTTTTAGGACAATATATCGCGATCGCATCGTTGCTTACGCAGACCATCTCGAACCCGGAGTCTACACCCTCCACTACTTAGTACGTTCCGTTACTCCCGGTACTTATCTCTACCCAGGAGCGCAAGTCCACTTACAATACGCACCAGAAGAGTTTGGACGGACAAATGACTCTACATTGGTTTTAGAGAGTGGGCGATCGTAAGATAACTCGTTCACAATAGGGTTATTCCCCCACTAACGCCAATGCTCGATCCATCACTCTGTCAGATAAATACATTCCGCACAAGCGCAATTGTTCTAAAACTGGGCGTGCGGCTGGTATTACCCCCCTTTGTTTGGCGGTAAGAACTATACCTAATGTCCCCCGTACTGGAATACCCAAAGTAGTGGCACAACGACGGGCGGCTAAATCATCTAAGATTACTTCTGTACCAGGATTTACATATCCCCACGTCAGTACGGCTGACTCTCCCAGTCCCAAATCCCAACTTTGAATGACTGTAGGGATAGTTAGTGTGTCTCGTACTACTAACCAATCAGTATTGTTAAGGGCAACGGCTGTTAAGTCTGTCTCTCCATATGCCTGAATTTCCGTGGCAACAGCTTGAGGGACAATTATGGATGGACTGATTATTTGTAACAAATCAAGACAGCTACCTTAGTTAGAAAAATTAGGGGGGATGTGTTGATAGCAGGAAGTTCAGCCACGGTTTAACTCGCGTTCTAGTGAGTCAAAGTCAACAGCAAACACATCAATTTGTTCGCGGGCTAGGGCTCCAAGAAAGTCCCTACGGTTTAACCCAGCAACGGAGGCTGCTTTTTCCATTGAGATTTCCCGCTTTTGATACCAGTAGATAGCAGCAGCAAGGCGCATCTCCTGCACAAATTCTTCTGGAGGAAGGCGACGGGCACTAAAAACTTCTTCGGGTAAGTTAATTGTAACTTCTGACATTAGTTATGTCCTAAAATGCTGATAACAATATACGTATCATTAATGATATCAATAATGCCCAAAGTTAAGCCCAGTCAGAATAAGAAACCTCCCAAGAGTGCGATGATTCGCGTCCCAACACCGTTAATAAGAATTCTGACGGGGACGACCATCAAAAAGTACAATAGATGTGCGACAAATTCCAATCCCTTTACAGAGAATCCACCATGAAACAAATTTCCCTTGCAGAACTTCCCGAAACCGTTCAAAACCTAATTAACCAAGCTCAAGAAAACGGTGAACCTCTCACTATCATACAAAATGGTGTCCCCTTCGCCATCATTTCCCCAATTCAGAAAAAATCCCTCCTGAAAACCCTTTCCACTCTTGAACCATTGGACGAAGACTTTGCCGATGTAGACGAAGGATTATTACCCTTAGATGATATTGAGTTTTCAGAATGAGTTATTTATACTTGTTAGATACAAACATCATTTCCGAACTAATTAAAAACCCTAGAGGCATCATATTTTCAAAAATTAAAACCGTCGGAGAAAATACAGTTTGTACAAATATTATCGTAGCTTGTGAATCAAGATTTGGAGCTAAAAAAAAGAATTCTCAAAAGCTCATAGAAAAACTGGAAATTATCTTGGATAGTATTGAAATACTACCCCTAACTCATCCCGTAGAGCAATATTACGCACAAATCCGCACAGATTTAGAACAGCAAGGTAAACTGATTGGAGGTAATGACTTATTAATTGCTGCCCATAGCTTAAGCCTGGATCTAACTCTTGTTACCGCCAATGTTCGTGAATTTTACCGCGTTCCTAATTTAAAAGTAGAAAACTGGCTCGCACCTGATGAAAAATGATACGCCATTGCAGAAGTTTTCAGTCTACTGGATGTGGCGTACGCCTTAGTACGCGTTCAATACTACGTAGGTTTTCAGCCAAGAAATAAATTTCACCGCTTGGAGCTAAAGTCAGATAAATCTGACTGAATATGGTTTTTAACCCGTTTTAACGGGTTTAAGCTTTTAGCCCAAATTTTAATTTAGGGCAAAACCTCCTTTAATTTATAATCTGGAGATAATCGTCTTGTTTTATACATCCGTAGGTTGCGCGAACCCACAGTTCGTCCTTAATTTGCCATCACCATCACAAGTATAAGATTCGATACATTCAAGGAAGCGATCGCTTGCGTACTGTCCCCGTAAAACTTGAGCAATCTTAAGGAAATCCGGACATTTCGCACTCATGTGCGGTTTTCAAAAAAAGTTCAAGAAATTTTCGGAAATTGCAAAAGCATATGTGTATAATTAGGCATAGAAAGTATTAGAAAAAGGAGGTGAGTTAGCTTGTCCATAGTAACGATTCAGACGACAGCGATCTATAACAATCAGAACCAAACAGCGTTAGATTACCTGGAAGAATATGGCGTTATCTTTGGGCAAGCGACCCGCACCGCCTTTGCTTTGAGGAATCGAATTGGCAAGACGAAGACCAAAGAATCCGAAATAGAGAAGCTTGTCTGCAAGGAGTTGGAAAGCCGTTTTGGCTTGTCCAATACAGAAGCCAAGAACGCTTACAACAAAGCGAAGGCTGTCTACAGTTCCCAGTCTGAGTTAGTAGACCTTTACATTGATGACAACTACGACCGAATCAAGGAAATTCGTAGAACAATCAAGAAGCTGGAATTCAAGCTTGACAAAGCCGCTAAGTCTGGGCAAGAATCGACTGCCAAGAAGTTAAGAAAGAAGATTCATTTCAAACGGCAGAAGATTAACAAGCTTGAAGCTAAAATCGACCGATTAAAGGAATCAAAAGAGACGGGACGTTTCAAGGTAACATTTGGTTCTTCCAAGCTATTTGAGAAGCAGTACAGACTAGAAGAGAACGGATACAAAAATCATTCTGAATGGTTGGAAGAGTGGCGCAGCGAGCGGTCAGCTAATTCATTCTTCATAGGCGCAAAGAACTATCAAGGCGGCAACCAACTCGTTAGGTACAACCCATTGCTTCGTACCTTAACAATCACTTGTACTCCCAGTTTAAGAGCGAAGTACGGTGAATCGGTCACTCTATTTGATATCGAGTTTCCCTATGGTCAAGAGTGGTTAGAGGCTGCTATTGAGCCAGTTCGTTACACATCTACTCGTAAAGGTTCCAAGGGTGAAAAGAAAGAGACTTCTAGGAATGGCACCAAGCTGCCAGTTACCTACGAGATGGTCAATAGAGATGGCAGGCTTTATGTCAATGCGACGATTGAAACTATTGACCCAGTCATCCAAACATCGCTAGAAAATGGCGCATTGGGTATCGACTTCAATCCTGATAGTATTGATTGGACTTTGATTGACCGTCACGGCAACTTAAAACGCCACGGGACTATCAAGATTAACGTTCAAGATAAGCGTTCTAACCAAACAGAAGACATTATTGGGAAGGCGGTAGCTGAAATCGTCAGAATTGCATCAAAACACAACGTCCCTGTTGTCGTTGAAGATTTAGATTTCACCAAAAAGAAAGCATCGTTGAAAGAGAAAGGCGTAAAATATGCGCGGATGCTTTCAAATATGGCTTATAGCAAATTCGCCCAGATGATTGAGTCTCGTTGCATTAAATCTGGGGTGGAATTAATCAAAGTTGATGCTGCCTATACAAGCGTGATTGGTGTCACCAAGTATATGGCGATGTATAGTCTGAACTCTGGATGCGCCGCAGCTTTGGTAGTTGCGCGGCGTGCTCAGAATCGGACAGAAAGATTACCCAAACACCTTGATTCTTACTTCAAAAAGCCAGAGGACAAATTGAAGTCGGGAGCTTGGAAAAAGGTAGCTGGTCGAATTAACATCTGCGGCGGTTTTAATCGTCACAAATGGTATTCGCTCGGTATCAAACAGGTAAGGAGCAACTCTCCTTTGCACAGCAAGCTACGGCGAACAAAAGCCTCGAAGAGGTTTGATACTGTGCAGACCCTCGCGGTCCCTCATATCCGTAAAAAACGATGCGCTAACGGTTTTCCTATCCTTAAGGGCTTAAATCCTTAAGTAAGCCTAGTTATGTCGTTTATAACGTCTACAACGTTTAATTA
>JAWQFQ010000211.1:0-17105 GCA_035967975.1 Scytonema sp. PMC 1070.18 | reverse complement strand
GGTGTGGGGTGTGGGGTGTAGGGGGAAGAATAAGCTTCGTTGTGGCTAAAGTAAGGATGGGTATCTAGCTTCTAGACACCCCACATTGTAGTACCACTGCTTTAAAAAAAAATCTACCTCAAAGACTTTTTTAATGTAGGTCTGCGTCCCACACAGCAATATAAATTTGGTCTTGCGGATTGCGTTGTATCACCCCTTTTAATCTACCAACATTAAAAGAATATTCTCTGTTTTGGCGCTCGTAAACCTGTTGCAATCCTTGCTTGATATCACCAGACGCACGACCTCCAAGCATTCCCTGTAACGTAGTTTTCATGACTCCCAATCCTACAGATTGGTCAAAAGCAACCTCTGTTTGTCGCAGCACTCTCGACCGACGGTCAAATAAATAACCAAGGTCAACACGGTTTGGATCGTGTTGATAAAGATAAGCACGGGTGTTCCAATAACCCCTGGTACGTTTACTGGGTTTTCCCAGTGTTGCGACAACATCATCTTCAGAAGTACCGACGGGAAAAGCAGGAACATCGCGACTATTGGTATTAGCAGTTGCGACTTTTTGCTGTTCCTGTTTTGGAGGTTCTGGTTTCGCTGGTTCCTGTTTTGGGGGTTCTTGAGAGGGCGGTGGTTCCTGTTTTGGAGGTTCTTGAGAAAGCGATGGTTCCTGTTTTGGAAGTTCTTGAGGGGGCGGTGGTGTTAAAGCCTCTGGGGTTGGAATTGGAATTTCTTGCTCTGGTGGTGGAGTGGAAGCTACTGGGGCTTGAGTTTCTGCTGGAAGTGTTTCTTCTGGTGCTAATACTGGCTTTTGTTGTTCCCTTGTTACAGAAGTTGGTGGGGATGGAGAAGGTATAGTGTCAACTGGTAATTGCTGTTGTACGTCTGGATTAGAGTTATTTGCGATTGAGTTAGGTACAACTGGGGCTGGACGAGACACAGAAACCTCTGTATTAGTAGATTCCTTCGGTTTGGAAGTAGGAGAAGTCGTTACTGATAGAGGATTCGTAAGATTTGTTGTTTCTACTTTTGATGCAGGTGCTTCTGATGTGGCTACGGAAACTTCAGGCGTTGGTTTTTTGCTCATGCTAGCGATCGCCACCGCACTAATTAAGCTACCGACAATCAAACCACCTGCAACCCAAGCGGGTTTTTGCCAGTTTTTGGAAGTAGGAGACGTGGAGATAACAGGAGTTTGTTGGTAAGAAGATGACTGGGATGGTGGGTATGTTGCAGCAGCCGTTGACAAGTGTACAGTAGCTTGAGTAGCAGATGTTACTGTGGAGACAGGAGAAGAAGTCACAGATTGTAAAGCATATAGCATTTTACTAGCTGTCGTGTAGCGATGACCTGCTTGAGGCTTAATAGCTTGGTTGAGGATGGTCGCTAATTGTGGAGAGACCCCTGAGGCGTGTTGATACCAAATGATTTCTCCTGTTTGAGGATGGGTTTCTAACTCATGGGGAGATTTACCCGTGAGTAAATATATCGCTGTTAAACCCACACTATAGATGTCAGTGGCATAAACCGGACGTCCTACAGCTTGTTCGCTAGGCATATACCCTGGGGTACCAATCACAATTGATTGCGTCAAGTTTCCTGAAGAAGTCATGACTGAACGTACCGTTTCCTTGACAGCACCAAAATCAATCAAAACTGGTTTCCCATTAGAGGAGCGGATTATAATGTTATCTGGCTTAATATCCCGATGGATAATACCTTTACTATGAACGTAATTTAAGACTGACAACAGACTTAACAAAATTTTGCTGACTTCAGTCTCGCTGAGTGACCCTTTAGTCTTAATAAGATTTGTCAGGGTTTGACCTTGAATCCATTCTTGAACGAGGAAAAACTTTCCATTTTCAGAAAAGTAAGCATAGAGTTTGGGAATTTGGTCGCTCCCTTCGCCCAGAAACTCTAGGGTGGCTGCTTCTCGTTCAAACCGCTGTTGGATCATCTGGTAAGTTTTCGGGTCATTTGCGATCGGTTTGAGTTGCTTAATCACACAACGACGGCGGGAAGGCATATGAATATCCTCCGCCAGAAAGGTTTCACCAAATCCACCGGCACCTAGTACCTGGATAACTTGATATCGATTGTTCAGCAGCTGTGTTGTCATGCTTTGACTAAAGCCTTTGCGAAACTCAGACTAGGATACTCGCTCTCTACAATGAATATTAGACTTTTTGACGCAATCAAAGCAGAAATGTATCCCCTGGCTTCAGACTAAAAGTTATTCTTATGTTAAGATTATCACCTTGCATCAGCAACAGCCCATTTGCTATTCTCAGCATCCCATACAAGAAAGAAACGCACGGAACCAGAGACAGCATTGCCATTCTTCATAAAATACTTCAATTGAGTCTCCACTGTGGCTGTTTCTGTACTTACTTCTACAAGACTGACTTGTTCAACATCCACACTTTGAACCTTTCCACCCCACCAGTCAATGTAAGAAAGATAACCTTGTGGATGAAGGCGTTTATTATTTTGGAAACTGGGCGAAAGCTGATTCCATGCCACTGGGTATTCACCCTGATTTATGCTTGAGTAATAATTCTCAATAGCTTGCTCTGGAGATGGTCTATTCACTGTGGTTTGAGAAGATGGGGTTTCGTTGGGAATGGTCTTATTGGGAACTTGTGTTTCTTCGGTTGGTTCGGGTTCTTGTGGTTCAACCGTCTGTTGTGGAGGGACAACCTTTTCCTGAAATTCATAATTTTCCGTAGAAGCTCGTTCAGAAGAAGTATTATCCTGTACAAGAGGTTTCTGCACCTCTGGTTGAGATTGTTTTCTCATCAGGGCAAAACCAACAACGGCAACTGCGGTAACTAGCCCAGCTGTCAGTATACTAGTGAGGACAACTGCTCTCTGCCTACTACTTTTTTCCGTAGTTTGATGGGACGGTTGTGTGTAGGCTCCGGGGCTGACAGAAATAGTGGGTTGGGGTGTTGCTGTGTTTGGTACGGTAGGGGGAACAGATGGAGCTGTGGGAGGAACCATCGGAACAGTTGGTGTAATTGGTGAAGCACCAGTTTGTAAAGCGTACAACATTTCTTTGGCACTAGTGAAGCGATCGCCTGCATGAAATTGAATCGCCTTGTCTAGCAAATTTGCAAAACTGGGCGTTACGCTCAAGGCATATTGTCGCCATAAAACAGCACCTGTAGCAGGGTCAGTTCCCAACTCCTGTGGAATTTTACCTGTTAGCAAATATATAGCTGTTAATCCTAGGCTGTATATATCACTGGCAAACATCGGACGTCCAATAGATTGTTCGCTAGGCATAAATCCCGGTGTCCCAATGACAATAGACCTCGTAGAATTTCCAGAGGGAGTCATCACCGTTCCCACGGTTTCTTTAACTGCGCCAAAGTCAATTAAAACTGGTTGACCATCAGCATAACGAATCAGGATATTATCTGGTTTTATATCTCGGTGGACGATACCTTTGCTGTGAACATAGTCTAAAACTGGCAAAATCCTACCTAGGATTTCTTTCACCGAACTCTCACTCAGTACTCCCTGCTGTTGTACTGTTGCTGCTAGAGTTTGTCCTTCAATATACTCTTGTACTAAGTAAAATTGACCATTCTCTGAAAAGTAGGCATACAATCGAGGAATTTGAGGACTACCATCACCCAGTTCTTCTAAAATCGCTGCTTCACGCTGAAAACGCTGCTGTACCAACTGATGAACTTGGGGATTATCCTGAAAGGGCTTGAGTTGCTTGATAACGCAACGACGCTGTGATGGCATTTGGGTATCTTCAGCAAGGAAAGTCTCACCAAATCCACCACTTCCCAAAGTTCGGAGAATTCGATAGCGGTTGTTTAGCAGCATTAGTATCAGATAGCGTCAGCCATAAGGAATATTCTTGCTTGACATTTTACTCGTTTTTTGGATTTTTCTCTAAATTCTAAACACAGGATACTCAGGATGTTCTGGATTTGGAATCAAACGTTGATTCTTACAGTCCACCAACAAATCTAAAGTTTCCAATACGGTCTGACCAATGAGCACCTCATCACCTGCGACTAACGCTGCTTCTGTGGTTTCACGTCCTTCCATCTCAATAATCACAGGTTCTGTCAATCCAACTGGTTCTTGTCTACCATCAGCGTACTTTGCTATCTGCTGTGAGCGAATTTTCAAACCAAGCTTTTCCACTATTGATTGTGGTAATACGGTACGTACAGCACCAGTGTCTACGAGTGCTTGCGTCTCACACACGCGCAACTGATTTGGGTTCAACAGTCCTCGATTGACGAAGATTTCATCAACAGCATTAGTGAGCTTGACTTGTACTCGAACTTCTCCCATACCTTCACTAACCACACGACTGGAACGATTGAAAGCTAGCATGGCTTGCGCTCCTGAATTTTTAATCACTTTCTGTCTTGTATTTTCTCTTACACTCCACGCCCTATTTCCTAAAATACCTACGATTGTAACGGTCTTGATATCTATTGATATATTCCACATTCCATCGCTCTATATCTGATAATAATTCTGGCGGAAATTCTTGTGGAGAATACTTAGGTATATACCAGTTTTGTGTATTAAAATACTGTTGTATGCCAGGAGTATCAAAACGGCGACCGTGACGTGCGAAAATCGAATTTCGCATAACATCTAGTTCAAAACCATTTTTATCAACTAAATCTGCATCTTTCACTTCTCTTTGCGAAAGCCAAGCATAATTATCTTCAGATTGAGAAACCTCTTGCGGTGTTAATGGGGTGATTACAGATGCACGGGTCGGTAATGATGTCACTTGAGGAGTGATAATTGGCACTTGAACGGAGGGGGGAACCTTTTGCTGTACGACTTGTTGTGATGATTTTGTGATGACAAAGCCAATAATGATGAGTGTAGCGATCGCACTCCCCGCCCCAATGATACCTTTGATAACCATTCCCTTCGATTTACTGCCTTCGGGAGAATGTTCTTGAGAAGGAGGTTTTGGACTAAAAGGAATTGTTTGTTGAGGCGCTGTTTGAAAAGGTGGTGGTACTGTCGATGGTGGTTGGGTAAAGGGAATAGTGGGATTTACTGAAATCGCGTCAGGTAAAATACCTGTTTGTAAAGCGTCTAGCATTTCTCTCGCGCTGGAAAACCTATCTCTTGGATTGTAGGCGATCGCTTTTTTCAGTACTTTAGTCAGGGTTTCATGAATATTAAAAGTACGAGAGTCCCAAATCAGTTCTCCGGTGCTTGGGTCAATCTCCAATTCGTGCGGATGCTTCCCTGTCAGCAAATAAATTGCAGTCATTCCCAAACTGTATAAATCGCTAACATAAACTGGTCTACCCATTGCTTGTTCGCTGGGCATATAACCTGGTGTCCCAATCACAATTGAACTTGTGAGGCTACCTTGAGAATTGATTGCAGTACCCATTGTTTCTCGTACCGCACCGAAATCAATCAGGACTGGTTTTCCATCCCGATGTCGTAAAATAATGTTCTCTGGCTTGATATCGCGGTGGACAATACGCTTGCTATGTACGTACTCTATCACAGGTAACAAACTTATCAGGAGTTCTCGAATAGCACTTTCGCTAAATAACCCTTGCTGTTTGATTTTTGCTGTTAGCGTATCACCTTCTATATACTCTTGAACTAGATAGAATTGCTCATTTAATTGAAAATAAGCGTACAAAGCTGGTATTTGGTCGCTGTTTCCTCCTAAATCTTCTAAAATGGCTGCTTCCCGTTGAAACCTTTCTTGCACGAGCTGGTAAATTTGAGAGTTGTTGTGAATGGGTTTAAGTTGTTTAATCACACAACGACGCTGTGACGGCATATGAGTATCTTCAGCGAGGAAAGTCTCGCCAAATCCACCGCTTCCTAAGGTCCGAAGAATTCGATAACGGTTGTCAAGCAGCATTGATGTAGTATTGAAAACTGACGAGAGCGATTATAACGTTTCTCTTACACTAGTACGGGTGCAAGGTCAATACGGTTCCAATACTGCTCGCTTAAAGATATTTGAGGTAGCACAAACCCGCCAGAAACCCGGTATCTTGGAGATACCGGGTTTCTTATTTCCCCAAAACCCTTCAAGTATTGAATACGGTTCGGATAAGCCGGAATAGAAACCGGGTTTCTAATTGTCACTTATTCGACCAGTATTGACATCGCTATCCCTTGTAGTATTGAGTACTGACGGGCGGGACGCCCGTACCACAAGAGATATAGTCTGACTTTTTTATTTGGAGTCCCTTATAGGGATTTGACCACTAATACAGAACAATTGGCTTCTTCTACGACTTGGCTACTCACAGAACCTTGGACAATTTTCCTCATACCAGTTAAACCCCGACTGCCAATGATGATCAAGTCAGCCTTATAAATATTAGCGAGGCGAACAATTTCTTCGGCTGGATCTCCACTGACAAGTTCTACATCACTTTCAACTGGCAACTGGTCTTGATAGGATTGTAAATGTTTTTCAATGTGGGGATAGGAGAATGCCGAAGACTCTGAGTGAGGACGGTCAGCAGGGAGTTCTATCTCTGAATCTGGAGTAGGAAACACGTGACAGAGAATAACTTTGCTGTCTTTTGGCAACATCAATTGTTGTAAAGTTTGAATAACTCGGTCAGAAATTTCAGAATTGTCTAAGGCTACCAAAATTGTTTTTAAAACTGCTGTCGTCTCCACTAAAGTAGACCTCTCTTACTAACTCGTAATTAAGACACACAAAAAAAACTCGATTCACATAACGTCAATCGATCCAGTATTTTGGTGGCTACACTTACCATGCCAAAGCTGTAGGCTTAGGTTCGCATAGCCTTAAGCTTTCAGTTTGCAACTACAAACTAACTTTTGCCAAAAGAGCAGGTAAAAATTAATAATTCATCACAAATTACTCCTCTTTTTCTACTCGGCGTCGTACTGAATCAGCATGGGAAGGCAATCCCTCAGCTTTTGCCAATATATCAATTGCATCAGCAACTTTTTCTAGTGCAGTTCGGGAGTATTGAATAATACTAGAGTGCTTCATAAAAGTTTCAACGCCCAGTGCCGAAGCATAGCGAGCTGCACCAGAAGTCGGTAAGGTATGATTGGGTCCTGCTAAATAGTCTCCCACGGCTTCTGGTGTTGAATATCCCAAGAAAATAGCACCAGCATGACGAATAAGTGGTAGTACTTCCCAAGGTTCTTCTACTTCAAGTTCGAGGTGTTCGGGCGCAAATTCATTCGAGAGTTCCGCTGCCGCTTTTAAGGATTCCACAATCACAATCAAGCCGTAGTGGGCAAGGGCTTTCTCTGTGAGCGTGCGTCTGGGGTGGTCTATGAGTTGTCTTTCAACCGCCACTTGCACGTTTTTTGCTAAAGCCGGATCTGTCGTCAGTAAAATTGCTGCAGCCATTGGATCGTGTTCTGCTTGTGCTAACAAGTCAGCAGCAACGTGTACGGGATTTGCGGTGTCATCAGCAATAATTAATACCTCGCTTGGTCCGGCAAGGGAATCAATGCCGACAGTACCGTATACTAGCTTTTTGGCTAAAGTGACATATATGTTACCCGGTCCAGTAATGACATTAACTTTAGGAATCGTTTCTGTACCATAGGCTAAGGCAGCGATCGCCTGTGCGCCTCCAACACGATAAATTTCTTGCAATCCAGCTTCTTGGGCTGCGACCAAAACTGCGGGATGAATCGTTTTGGTCGCACCTGGTGGCGTTACCATCACCACACGCGGTACACCAGCCACTTTTGCCGGAATTGCATTCATTAGCACCGTACTTGGATAGGCAGCACGACCACCCGGTACATATATTCCTGCTCTATCTACAGGCGTGTAGCGCTTACCTAGCACTACATCATCAGCATCAAAGTTTACCCAAGTTTTGGGGACTCTCTGTCGATGAAATGCTTCGATTTTTTGGGATGCAAGCCTAATCGCCAGGAGCAATTCTTTTGGCACCTGTTGATAGGCTGCATCCAGTTCTGAGCCTGTCACGCGCAGTTCTTCGGGTTTCAAGGTTTGCTTATCAAATTCGGCTGTGTAATGCAGTACAGCTTTGTCACCCTGGCGCTTCACCGTTTGCAACACTTCCCGTACTGTTGCTTCTTTGTGAATAACCTGTTCATCATGGGTGCGATCGCAGATCCGTTGTAGTTCTGCTCTGACGTCTGCCTGCTGAGTAATGATTCGCAGCATGGAGTAAGGACAATGCCAACTTGAGAAATTCCTGGGGCGAGAATCCGTTTTGCTCCTTACCAAAAAAGGTGCAAAGCTAACCCGAATTCTCATCTCTAGCTTAACCTGGATTTTTTTGATACTTCCACGGCTTCTCTTATCTAGTTTGCAAAGCGTAGCATAGAAATTGCAAAACTTTCAGTTGCCTGCTAAAAGTATCAGCTGTGAGAGAAGCAACAAGAGTTCGTGAAGAGGAGCAGGCGTGCTACTTCCCAATCCTCTGTCACTTCACCTACTAAATTATACTGGTGGTACATTGTATGTTTTTCAACCAATCCCCCCTTATAACTACGAGTAGGATCTGAGTATCATTTTTGCTTTTCTTGTACTTGATAAACCAACATTTTTGCAGAGGCGATGTACCAACTTTTTACATATGAACCCCTGATCTTGAACCTTTTACAAAATTTGCCTTTTGAGAGACATCCCTCTTGAGGAATAACTAGATTTTTGGGCGATTTTATATATATTTAAGCGAGTAATTTATCATATCACATTTTCCAAGGCTCTGGGAATTTCTGGTATCTGTCGTCGAAAAGACTAATTTTTATTATTTAAGGTTAAACAGCAATCTCACGTAAAGAAGCAAAGACGCAAAAAAGTTTGTAAAGTTTTTAAAACCTTTAGTATAAATTATACTATATATGAGCAACATGGCATTCACCAGTGCAGCTTGGCTAAAATAACTAACCAGTCATTTTAAAGCCAAATGCTTATTCTAAAAGGATTTCTTTCCTTTGTCTTTTTACTTTTCCCTTGTTACACTGGTATAGAGTTTTTACAAAATAGAGTAATTCTACTTACCTTTTACCAAGATGTAAGTAACAATTGTTTTGAGCTTCTCAAGTCCATGATTGGAAAGAACCTGAAAGAACTGAATAATCATTCTTTTCACTAGTAAAGAATTTAGTTAGGGTGCAGTCAGTAGTGTTATTTGTATTAAACCGATTTTCACGCCAAGGTCATCATCCTATGCGATCCGCCCGCAAAAAGAAACAGAAAACCTCTCAATTTTATAAACAGTTTCTCTTATTTTCTATAACTTTGTTTGTTCTGTTGCTGGGTATTTTCTTAAATATGCCTGCCCGCAGCCAAGTCAGTGAGACAAACAATAAGATAGTAGTAGAATTACCGCTTTCAGCTCGTGGTGCAAAAATTATTAATGCCAAAGGGAAGCAGGTATTGCTTAGAGGTGTGAATTGGTTTGGTATGGAAACAGAGACCCATGTACCCCACGGCTTATGGAAACGGGATTATAAAGATATTCTCGCACAGATAAAAAGCTTAGGATATAACCTGATTCGTTTACCTTATTCTTTAAAAACATTAAGTTCTCCAGATATTAATAGCGTTGATTTTAATATTGGTAGCAATAAAGAACTTGAAGGCAAAACACCCTTAGAGGTCATGGATTTAGTCATTCAGGAAGCTGAACGACAAGGACTACTCATTTTACTTGATTGTCACCGTCTCAATAATGAACGCATTCCTGAACTGTGGTACGGAGACGGCTTCACTGAAGAAGACTGGATTAATACTTGGAAAATGTTAGCTGATAGATATAAAAATCAAGCTAACGTTATCGGTGCAGATTTAAAAAACGAACCTCACGGAAAAGCAAGTTGGGGGACTAATGATTTAGCAACAGATTGGCGATTAGCAGCAGAAAGAGCAGGAAATGCTATTCTCAAAATCAACCCTAATTGGTTAATCGTGGTTGAGGGGATAGAAAAGAATGCAGTTGGTCAAAAATTGCCAAAGCATTGGTATGGAGGTAATTTAGAAGGAGTTTTGCGCTATCCAGTCCGTTTATCTAAACGTAGTAAGCTTGTTTATTCCCCTCATGAATACGGTCCTGGAGTTTCAGATCAACCTTGGTTTTCTGAACCCAGCTTTCCTAAAAATTTAGTCAATCGTTGGCAAATAGGATTTCATTATATTTCCAGCCAACGCCGTGCGCCTATTTTAGTTGGGGAATTTGGCGGAAGACAAGTAGACAAAAATTCTAAAGAAGGGATTTGGCAAAATGAATTTGTGAAATATCTCAAACAGAAAAAGTTAAGCTTTGCCTACTGGAGTTGGAATCCCAATAGTTCTGATACAGGCGGTATTTTACTAGATGATTGGGCAAGAGTTGATGTTCCAAAACAGCAACTCTTATCACAACTGCTACCTGTCGAATTTAAAGACGTGGCGAGGGAGCAAAACGCCAGGATAGTGGAAAGAAATGTTGCAGGGGCGCAAGGTATTCCACCTGTACAACCATTGACTACTGTAGAAAAGAACAGCGGTTCGCCCTTACAAGCGTTAATCATCAACCGACGACGGTCAAATAACTTGACAGTCAATTCTGACATTTATACAGATTGGCAAACGGGATTTTGTGTAAGTTTTAAAATTAGGAATCAAGGTAGTAGAACGATAAATGACTGGCAACTGACTTTTAATATGAAACAGGCTGCAATTAATAACTCTTGGAACGGTAATTTTAGACCAGAAGGTCAGACAAAATACATTGTCACTCCCTTAGATTGGGGACGAGTTGTTGAACCCAATCAAGTACGTGAGGTCGGTTTTTGTGCAAATAAATTAGGTTCGGATTATCAACCGAGAAATATACGGGTGGAGCGATAATGGCTAGTGGCTAATCGCTAATTGCTAATGGCTAATAGCAATTAACTATTAACCATTAGCAATTAGCAATTAACTATTCATCATAATCCTCTTCATCATCGCTATCATCATCGTCGTCGTCTTCCTCGTATTGCTCTTCGAGGTCTTCGACGTCGAGGTCGCGATCGCTCATCTCATCCGATTGAAGCATCATCAAATCATCATCTTCATCCAGAATAGAACTTTCGCTACGTCTACCAAAACTGTCCCCTGTCATTGACTGAGGTTCGAGATTGTAGGCGCGGGCTGTGCGGTCATCCAGAACCATATCGAGTGGATCGTCAACTTCATCCAAGACACTATTGCTGATGTCAGTAGAGTAGTCCTCGATCGCACCTGGTTCTTCGTAAGCATTAAAGCCAGTACCCGCAGGAATCAGTCGTCCGATAATCACGTTTTCTTTGAGTCCGCGTAACCAGTCGGATTTTCCTTCAATCGCAGCCTCAGTCAAGACCCTAGTTGTTTCTTGGAAGGATGCGGCGGAGATAAAGCTATCGGTGTTCAATGATGCTTTGGTGATACCTAACAACACAGGAGTATACTGTGCTCTTGCTCCACCAGTAATCGCCATTGCTTCGTTCACCTGTTCGATTTGGCGCAATTCCACCAATTCTCCCGGAAGCATAGTCGTATCACCACCGTCATCCACCCGGACTTTTGAGGTCATCTGACGGACAATCACTTCAATGTGTTTGTCAGCAATATCAATCCCTTGGGACTGATAAACCGATTGGACTTCGTTCACCAAGAAGGTTTGCACCTTTTGCAGTGCGTGGCTAGCACAAGCGTAAACTCCATCCTCAGAACCAAGGTTGAAGAAAGTTTCCAAGATTTCGTGAGGATTTGAAGGACCATCAGTTAATGCTTGTCCCGCATTCACCGTTTGTCCATCGGAAACGATTAAGTTTTGTCCGGGTCCAAGCGCATAATCTGTGACCACACCGTTGCTTTCAATCACTTTCATTGCGATCGCTTCATCACCATCACCATAAACAACCTTGACTTCTCCGGAACGTTTTGCTAAAATACACGCTTCTTTTGGCTTCCTGGCTTCCAGGAGTTCTTCAATTCTGGGTAAACCTTGGATGATATCCCCAGTCTTAGCACGTTCAAACACGAGCAACACCAAGTTATCACCCCGTTGAACCAATCCACCATCATCCACCTGCAAAACAGCACCCGCACTCACACGGTATGGACGACCAACTCTGATGGTGACGGTGTAGGAAGGAGGGAGGGAGGGAGGGAGGGAGGACAAATTTTCACGTCCCTCACTCTCTCCCTCTCTCACTCTCTCACTCCCACTCTCCCTCACTCCTTCTCCTTTCTTCACCTGTATCACTTGTCCAGAATCTTCGGCAAAAATTCCGGGAGCAATTTCGGTACCCTCGACAATTAAATCACCAGCTTTGACCTTTGGTGCATCATTAATATTATTCATGACTACCAAGTCGTTGTGGCGCAGTATCAAACACCGACGAACTGCTTCAGCGCCTTTTTGTACGCCCCGTACTATACCACCTTCTTTAGACAAGATTTGGGTACGGGCAACAACTTCTCCTGGTAAGATGGTTTGTCCATCTTCCACTTCCAGAGATGTTTGGGTACTACCTTGGGTGGCGTCAGCGGCGATGTCGCGACGAATGACCAAGGATTCCAAAATCACCAGTTGCAAACGTTGAATATCAGGGTTGTCCGCATCAGGAACTAATTCAATATCCGCCGCCAAGGGTGAAGCATTGTGGTCAACTTCGCTTTCTGTTTCAATTTCTAATACCAGTTGGGTACGTAGCAATTCCACACCTTCAACAGTCTTGACCCGCTCGGAATCTTTATAAGGCAGACGTTGTACGGCTCGCAGTTGAATCGAACGTCCTGTTTGTTGGCTCACCGATGTTGTAGATGGCACATCAGGATTATCAGGGACAGGGAACTCGACCACCGGACGGCTCAACAGGGCTGGTCCTTCTGGGGACTCTACATATTCGATGTAGCGCAGTTCGGTAAAGGTTTGCCCTAACAACTCCTCACCAGGTTGAACAAAAGTCCCATCTTTGCCCATAATAGCTTCTGGGTCGTCCACCATCAGCAGTTCTCCGGGCTTAATCACGACTTCCCGTAGAATGTCGTTTTTCTGGGTGACTTCAATCACACCGTTATTTTGGCAGAAGATATCTTTGACAACTTCAGTACCTGCTTCAATATACTGACCGTCTTCTACCATCAACAGGGAGATATCTTTGTTGACTTCGTGGGTTTCTTCCGGAATCCACAGTAGGGTTCCTCCGGTCACCACTTCGTAACCCTGCTTTGCTTTACCTTTCTTCTGAACTTCTACACCCGCATACTTTAACAAGCCACCAGTGTTTGTACGGTAGCGATCGTCAATTAACTCAGCTACCACTTGCGTGTTTTGAACTTTGGTACCAGGAGTAGCGCGGAGGTTAAACACCTGATTATTACCTGTGGTAATCAGATAGTTGTTACGTCCTTGGCTTGTCTGGGAAGTGATAGTGGCGTTATCTAAGATGACCGAAGCGGTGATAATTTCAATTTCCCGTCCGGCTTTACCAGGTGTAGCTTCTGGTAAGCGTACCACACCACCGTGTATTGTTGTTAACTTGGTTTCTGCTAAGACTCCGTTGGTTTCAATGCGATCGCCATTATTAACGACTAGCTCGGCTCCGGGAGGTAAGTTGTAAACTTCCCCTGACAGAATCCAAATCAAACCACCTCGCGCTGCGGTTGTCGTAGTATTACCCTGACGGTCGGTTTTTTGTTCGGAGATGACATCAGCAAACTTAACTTCTCCCGCCAAGTCAGAAGCAACATCTTTAACAGCTTTTTCTGTATTGACACGAGTTGTACGTCCACCTAGTGCAACTTCAGCCAGCAACTGACCAAGATTGACCTTCTGCCCATCAACAACATATAATGTTGAACCTTGGGTCACAGGAATGTCTTGAATAGTAGGAGTTGTAGAACCCTCAGTGGTAATTTCAAGAGTGATGTTGCCATTCATCTCCACATACTGAGCGTCTTCCCCGTGACGGGTACGGTATGGTCTTAAACGCAATTTGCGGGGTAAGCGAACAGTTCCATTGCTATCAGCACGGACTTGTTTTGCTACTTCACCCGTGAAAACACCACCCGTGTGGAAAGTACGCATTGTCAGCTGGGTTCCCGGTTCACCGATACTTTGCGCCGCGATGATACCGACCGCTTCCCCTAAATCTACCATTTCCGCATGTGCCAAACTCCAACCGTAGCAGTGTTGGCAAACAGATCGTGCAGCTTCACAAGTCAGGGGCGATCGCACCACCACTTCCTTGACACCAGATTTATCGATTACACGTGCCAAATCATCAGAAATATCAGTATTGCGAGTCGCAACAACTTCACCTGTGACAGGATGGATAACATCTTCACCCAAGACACGTCCCATCAACCTTGTTTTCAGGTTAATCAGAACTTTATCTCCTTCCGTCATCGCCCTGAGGGGAATTCCTCGTGTCGTACCACAATCAAATTCCCGAATAATCACATCCTGAGAGACATCCACAAGACGGCGAGTCAAGTAACCAGAGTCAGCCGTTCTCAAGGCTGTATCTACCAATCCCTTTCTTGCCCCGTAGGAAGAAATAATATACTCAGTAACAGTCAGACCTTCACGAAAGTTCGTTTTAATAGGTAGGTCAATAATTTCCCCTTGGGGATCAGCCATCAGACCCCGCATCCCAACCAACTGACGCACCTGCGAAATATTACCCCGTGCGCCGGAGAATGCCATCATGTATACAGAGTTGAGGGGATTGGTTTTTTTAAAGTGAGTCACCACCTCATCTTTAAGAGCTTCAGAAGTCCCATTCCACGTGTCAATCACTTTTTGGAAACGCTCAACTTCCGTAATTTCTCCACGCTGATAGCGTTCTTCCGTCGCCCGAATTTCTGCTTCGGCTGCTTCCAAAAGAGCCCGTTTACTCGGTGGAACCATCAAGTCATCCACACTAATAGAAACCCCAGCCTTGGTAGCATAGCGGAAACCCAAATCTTTTAACTTGTCCGCCATCACCGCTGTCCGCGCCGTCCCGTAATGAGTAAACGCCCAAGAAATTAAGTTTCTCAGTTGACCTTTATCAACAACGCGGTTCCGGAAAATCATTTTTTCAGTCATTTGGATAGTGGATAGTGGATAGTTATGAATTATGAATTATGAATTATGAGTTATGAATTATGAATTATGAATTTATGAATTAGACATTCATAATTCAGCATTCATAATTCATAATTTTCTTAACTTGCCAATGCTTCCTGAATGGCTTTATTGTAAATAACGCGACCAGGAGTTGTGCGAATATACTGAGACATCAATTGCCCTTGAGCATCTTCTCTGACGCGACGGAACTTATACATTAAAGTCCGGGTACCATCTTCGTTCGTTTTGATCTCAACAGGTTCTGCATCTGGTTCTAATGTTTCCACTTCCCCATCAAACCGTACGTAGATATAGGCATGTAGCTCGACTTGCTTCTGCTCGTAAGCCATGATGACATCTTCCATTGAAGCAAAGAAGCGCCCTGCACCTTTTTTGGCATTTGGATTTTCTGCTGTTAAATAATAGGAGCCCAACACCATGTCTTGGCTGGGTGTAATGATGGGTCTACCTGTTGCTGGTGACAAAATGTTGTTAGAAGCCAACATCAATAACCGCGCTTCGGCTTGAGATTCCAACGATAACGGTACGTGTACCGCCATTTGGTCACCATCAAAGTCAGCGTTAAACGCCGGACACACCAAGGGGTGCAACTGAATCGCTCTTCCTTCTACCAAGATGGGCTCAAATGCTTGGATACCCAAACGGTGTAGAGTCGGAGCACGGTTGAGCAACACGGGGTGTCCTTCAATCACTTCTTCGAGAACATCCCAAACACTGGGGTCAGAACGAGATATCAGCTTCTTAGCCGCTTTGATGTTATTCACCATCCCGCTCTTAATCAACCGATGAATTACAAATGGTTGGAACAGTTCAATCGCCATTTCTCTTGGTAAACCGCACTGGTGGATATTCAGCTTTGGTCCGACGACAATCACAGAACGTCCGGAGTAGTCCACCCGTTTACCCAGCAAGTTTTGGCGGAAACGTCCCTGCTTACCTTCGATAATGTCCGACAAAGACTTCAGTGGTCGGTTATTCGCGCCCACCACAGTTCGTCCCCGACGACCATTGTCAATTAACGCGTCTACCGCTTCCTGGAGCATCCGCTTTTCGTTACGAACGATAATCTCAGGAGCCAAAATTTCTTGCAGGCGTGCTAAACGGTTGTTACGGTTAATCACGCGACGATACAAGTCATTCAAATCGCTCGTGGCGAATCGTCCACCATCAAGTTGCACCATCGGGCGTAAATCTGGGGGAATAACGGGAATAAACGTCATCACCATCCATTCTGGTTGAGAACCAGTCGCAATGAAGTTGTCAATCACCCGCAGACGTTTAATCAGCTTCGCTCGCTTTTGTCCTTTGGCGACGGTAATTTCTTCCCGTAAGGTTTCAGCTTCTTGCTCTAATTGGATATCAGCCAATAACCGTAGCAGAGCTTCCGCACCAATACCGACCTCTACCCCTTGTAGTATGGAATCTTCACTATAAATTTGGTCTTCAATTTCTAGCCACTGGTCTTCTGTCAGTAGCTGTTTATACGTTAAAGTTTCCGCATTACCGGGGCTGAGAACGACATAAGAGTTGAAATAGACAATTTGTTCTACATCCCGCAAAGGCATATCCAGCAGGATAGCAATGTAGCTAGGAATACCTTTGAGATACCAAACGTGAGCCACAGGAGCAGCCAACTTAATGAAGCCCATGCGGTGACGACGCACTCTTGATTCTGTGACTTCCACGCCACAGCGTTCGCATACAATCCCTCTGTGACGTACTCTTTTATACTTACCACAATGGCATTCCCAATCTTTAGCAGGACCAAAGATTCGTTCGCAGAACAAGCCATCCATTTCCGGCTTCAGAGTCCGGTAATTTATTGTCTCCGGCTTGGTCACTTCACCAACAACCTGACCATTTGGCAGAGTTCTTTCACCCCAAACCCGAATCCGGTCAGGGGAAGCCAAACCAATCTTGACGTAATCAAACTGATTATTTTGAGCGGCTCTCATGAATTATGAATTATGAATTATGAATTATGAAGGGGGGAGGGAGGGAAGGAGG
>JAWQFQ010000210.1:0-17180 GCA_035967975.1 Scytonema sp. PMC 1070.18 | reverse complement strand
CTCCCTCCCTCCCTCCTCCGCTATAAGCTATACGAATGGAAAATAGTCGTCGAATAACACACATCTACAAAATTTAGTGCTATTATAGCTGTAGACCTGGATCTACGCGGCTGTAACGCCCAAACTTTGTCAGGACCGGAAGGTAGCAGCAATACGGGATGCTTCCAGCAGGCGTAGTCTCCGGGTCGCCCTATTTTAGGAGCGCAAAAGCTACAATGCCTGGTTTTGGAGATATCGTAAAAAAAGCTTTTTACCTGGGTGTTGGGTTGGCTGCTTACGCAGGGGAAAAAGCAGGCGGGACAGTAACGGAATTGCGATCGCAATTTCAAAAGATGGCGGATGAAATGGAGGCTCGGGGCGAAATGACCACGGAAGAAGCCCGCCGTTTCGTAGAAGATATGATGAAGCAAGCCCAGCAACAACAAGCTGCTAGTACGACAAGCCAAGAGAAACCATCATCAGAACCACGTCGAATTGAAATCCTAGAAGAAGACGAAGAGCCAACAGTCAAAGTGACTCCCGATACGCCTACAGAGGATGTAGATAAATTACGCGACCAAGTTAGACAGATGCAAGAAGAACTTCGTAGGCTGCAACGGGATCAGTAAAATAAAGATTGATATGTAGTAGTGCTGACGTACTGCTACATTCTTGTTATAATTATTATGTTTTGATGATACGTATTCCTAAGGGTGTACGGCAGTGGTTCGAGCCAAGTAGAATAAAGCGTCCGGTAAGCAACTGTTAGGACGTAAAGAATATGGAGAAATGGCAAAAAGAGATGTGGGATATGGTAGAGACAGTAGCGGAGGAAGTAGAACGTTTCTTCTTGGGAATGACAGAAATGGTAGATACCTTTTTTGAATTGACCGAAGAAATTACCGAGCAAGTCCAAAGTACCATAGTTGTTGAAATTGACCAAGTGTTGCAAGAATTGACTGAACCAATTCTGGATGCATACTGGGATTTAGAAGACATCGTGTCAGATGAGATGATAGACCCTGGTTTCCCCTACCCAGTAGAACCCACACAACAACAAAATCCCGCTTGCATCGGCTGTCGTCACTACCACGGTCAAGTTTACAATGGAAATCTGTTAGTCTGCGCCATGCACCCTCATGGGTGGGATGATGAAAATTGCCCAGATTGGGAACAAGAAGAGTTATAAGTTAATAGTTAATGGTTAGTGGTTAGTGGTTAGTAGTTAGTAGTTAGTGGTTAGTAGTTAGTAGTTAGTGGAAATTTAACAACTATCAACTATCAACTATCAACTATCAACTATCCACTATCAACTATCCACTATCCACCATCAACTATCCACTATCAACTATCAATGGAAATAAAATACGGCGAACGTAATATCGCAGAAGGACAACTGATTACATTTCCCAATCCGCGTGTGGGAAGGCGATATGATATTAACATCACCTTGCCAGAATTTACTTGTAAATGCCCTTTTTCAGGGTATCCTGACTTTGCAACAATTCACATTACTTACATACCCGACGAGAAAGTGGTGGAATTGAAAGCGCTAAAATTGTACATCAATAGTTATCGCGATCGCTATATTTCCCACGAAGAATCAGCCAATCAAATCTTAGATGACTTTGTTGCTGCGTGTGACCCCTTAGAAGTCACAGTCAAAGCAGATTTTTCACCTCGCGGTAACGTACATACAGTTATTGACGTCCGTCACGAGAAGAAAAGTTAAACGTTATCTACCCACCAATCTGGCTACAATAGTCAGTAGCTGGATTGGTTCAATTGGTTTGGGAATATGCATCTGAAATCCAGCCTCAAGCGCCTTGATGCGATCGCTCTCTCTAGCATAAGCCGTGAGAGCCGCAGCCGGGATTTGTCCTCCTTGTTCGGGGGAAAGTAATCTAATTTGACGAATGAGAGTGTACCCGTCTTGTTCAGGCATCCCAATATCACTTAATAGCACATCTGGCTTCAGTGCGGTTAGCAATTGCAAAGCTTTGCGGGCGGAAGAAGCTGTGACGACAACTGCGCCGTATTGTTCCAACGCAACTTTCAAAAATTCAAGGGCGTCTGCGTCATCATCAACAGCGAGAATTTTTAACCCACTGAGATTGAGGCTTGTTTCCCAATGTGTTTGTCGCAGAATGGAAAGCTCTTCTGACTCATTTGATACTAGACTAGATTGTAGGATAGGAAACTTGACAAAAAAAGTTGTGCCTTTTCCTTCACCTTGGCTATCCACACCAACTTCACCCCCATGTAATTCTACCAAATTACGGACAATCGCTAGTCCCAAACCCAATCCTGACTGGGTGCGGCTTGTTGTCGCATCGGCTTGACGAAAGCGGTCAAAAACGTAAGGTAGAAAATCAGGGTTAATCCCTTTACCTGTATCGATAACCCGAATTTGAGCGTAGGAATTCATTCGTTCTAGTTGAACTTCAACTCGTCCCCCCTCTGGGGTAAACTTCACAGCATTTGAGAGCAGATTCCAAACAATTTGCTGCAAACGATCTGGATCTCCTGAAACCAAACCTACATTGGGATTAAGATAAGATTCTATGTGAAGTGATTTCGTTTTTGCAGTGGGGCGAACAGTATCTAATGCTGCTTGAATAACGGGAATCAAATTGGTTGGACGTAGATTGAGACGGATTTTACCGCGAATAATCCGCGAAATATCCAACAAATCTTCAATCAACTGAGTCTGTGCTTGAGCATTACGCTCAATTGATGCTAAAGCCTGTTCAGTTTTTTCTGGAGAAAGCTTGCGCGTTTGGAGGAGACGCGACCAACCTAAAATAGCATTGAGGGGCGATCGCAGCTCGTGGGAAACAATCGCTAAAAACTCGTCCTTCATGCGACTGGCTTGTTCAATTTCTATCCGCGCCGCACGTTCTCGCTCTAAAGCTTGTGCGCGTTCCTCAATTGCTAACTTGCGATCGTGAATATCCGTGCAAGAACCGAACCATTTTACGATTTGACCTTGTTGATTTCGTAGTGGAAAAGCTTGTCCTAAATGCCATCGATATTCTCCATCAGCCGCACGACGACAACGATACTCAATATCATACACTTTACCAGTACGAACACACTCTTGCCAAATCTCCACTGTACGCTGGACATCGTCAGGATGCAAAACGTTTTGCCATCCTTCCCCTTGAGTTTGTTCTAAGGTTGTTCCAGTATACTCATACCAGCGTTGGTTGAAATATTCATGGTAGCCATCTGGTTGAGTAATCCAGAACATCTGTGGCATTGTATCCGCTAGTGTACGAAACATCAATTCGCTTTCACGAAGTGCTGCTTCTACCTGCTTGCGTTCAGTGATATCCAAATCAACACCCGTCATCTGTACAGGGTTACCCATTTGGTCGTAAAAAACCTGACCTCTACCAACTGCCCAGCGAATTGTACCATCCGGTTTAATAAAACGAAACTCAATATTGTAATCTTCTCGACCGTAAACAGCACGATGAATCGATTGCAACACCCACTCCTGGTCTTCTGGGTAAATCATTGCCATCACGGTCTCATACTGACCATCAAAGCTACCTGGAACCATACCAAAAAGTTTCTCCAGGTTTGGTGACCAATAAACTTCCCCTGTTTGGATGTTCCAGTCCCAAGTCCCCATATTAGCAGCTTCTAGAGCTAAATTCAGACGCTCTTGGCTTTGTCGCAGAACTTCCTGATTTTGCCGAAACTCAGTGATATCACGAGTCATAACTAATACAGAAGTCACAGAACCATCTTCAGCAAACTCTGGTGCTAAACGAGCCTGATAAAAATGGATATTACCATCAGGATCGCTCAAGCTAAACTCATCCACTTGCACTTCTTTGGTGACAAGAACAGCTTGCACTTTTGACATCCATTGACCAGACAGTTCTTCAGACATTCCCAGTTCCGCAGGAGTTTTTCCTACAAACTCCTCTGGTTTCAAACCCGTTGCGTTTTCTATTGCTGGATTGACATAAGTATGACGCAGTTCGCAATTCAAACGAGAAATGACATCAGGAGAATTTCCAGCCAGAGCTTCAAACTCCTGCTTGCGGAGACGCAGTTCTTCCTGATTCTGACGTTGTTCAGTAACATCTCGCCAAGTCGCAATAAACCCATCCTCGAACTTAGCAACACGAATATCAAATGCTTTCACAAGTCGGCGCTGTCCGTAGTTGTCTTCATAGATGAGAGAATCTTTGACTAAGGGCTGTCCAGTTTCTACCACTTGACAGTACTCTTCAAACAGTCCACTGTCACGGTGTCCCGGTAAAATTTCACACAACCCTCTCCCTATCTGTTCGGAGCGTGTCATTTCATTGTTACGACACGCAGCATCATTGACATACTCTACACGGAAGTCTATAATTGTACCGTTCTCATCTCTTATAGCAGAGTACACACCGAAACAGTCCAGCATATTTTCAACAGAAGCGCGAAATCTTTCTTCACTTTCCTGTAAATGCTGATTGGTTTCAGTTAATAGACGGTTTAATACAAACAGTTTTTCACTAAGTTGAGCATGGGTTTGACGCTCATTTACAATCGCTGCTACTCCTGTATAGAAGGCTATGATAGTGGTTAACCAAAGCGTTAGAGCGATCGCAACCTCTGGTTGAGGGAGCCAGAATAACACAGTTGGTTGAACACAATAAAGCAGCGCCATACCATAACCCAGGAAAAGCGCTAGCAAACTCAATAGAAATATAATCCACCGATTTCTTTGGTTCATCGACTCAACTGTACAGAATACGGGAATAATAGGTTGGTTATTTTAACTAATATACGTTGAAATTCTATATTTTTTATAACGGTAATGTAAACCAAAAAGTCGCCCCTGCATCTGGCGCACTCTCTACACCAATGTCACCACCATGAGCAACGATAATTTGTTTGCTCAAATACAATCCCAATCCCAAACTTAAAGAATGGCGATTAGTATTTCCACGAAAATAAAGGTCAAATAAACGTTGGCTTTGTTGCTTGCTCATCCCCACGCCGTTATCAGCAACAGTGCAATACAACATATCACTCCTAACAGTTGCATCAAGGGTGATAGTTAATCCTGGTAAATTGTGTTTAATTGCATTAACAATCAAGTTAGAATACACTCGCCATAGTTGGGTTAAGTCGGCGTTAACTGACGGTAAATCTACAGACACCAAATTTGTTAAGGTAACTTGATTTTCTGCGATTGTAAGTTCTAAATCAGCAATTGCACTTTCAATAACTGTATGTATCTGTATGGGTTGGCGTTGCAAAACAACCCCTTGCACCTCGCTGATATGAGCTTCCAAGAGGGAGTTAATTAAGTTGAGTTGGCGATCGCTACTTTGCACCATTCGTTCCAAAGTAGAACGAGTAACAGGAATAGGGGATCGAACAGATTCTTCCCCCACTTCCCTATTCAGTAAATTCTTCAATACCATTAGAGTTCCCAAGACTGGGTTGCGGAGGTCGTGGGAAACAGCGTGGAAAAAGACTCTGAGTGATTCTTCAGCTTGCTTGCGCTTAGTGATATCTTCAATTAGCCCTTCATAAAACAGTATTTTTCCATTTTCATCCCGCACTGCGTAAGCCTTTTCAGAAATCCAGACAATACTGCCATCTTTACGGTATATTTGAGATTCAAACTCCGAGACATTATCATTCTCTTCAATTAAACGTCTAAACTCTGCATGACGGTTTGGGTTTACATACAGTTGATGTTCGATATCAGTACATTTTTCTATAAGTTCTTCAGGTGATGAGTATCCATAAATACGCGCTAGAGCCGGATTTGCAGTAATATATCGTCCATTTGGTGTGCTTTGAAAAATACCTTCGACTGCATTTTCAAAAATACTGCGATACTTAGCTTCAGCTTCCCCTAGTTTCTGATAAGCTTTCTCTAATTCCCTATGAGCACGGAACTCAGAACGCTGCAAGCGATCGTATAGAGACACGCCTATGTCACATATAGCACAAAGCCAAAATAAGTATAAAATCAGTGTAACATTGTAGATATCCGGGCGATCGGGAAGTGGTACTTTTAGACCAAACGCCGTATTGACTCCAAAATAGTAACCCAGTACAACAAGTTGCGATCCCAAATGGATTTGCCAACGTACTGGCATTACTATAGCTTGGCTTAAAAATATGAGAGTCCAAGCGATGATATTAGGCGCAGCAAACCCAGAAATTGTGGCTATTATTTGCCCAGTTAAAGTTAACGACCAAGATAGAAAAAGGAAAAGAAGCCCTGGATGACGGCGACCAAATTTTGTCCTGTGTATCACCATGCAAGTGAAAACACTCACAATCATCACAGTATATACCAACAAACTGTAACTTCTTAGTTCTGTCGGAACTTGTGCCAACTCCTTCAGGGGATAAAATATGTTATAAATATCCCTCGCTGCAAAAGTTAATAAACTAAACAGCACTATCCAGAACCAAATTCGCAATCTTTCCCACAAAAAGCGCCTACGCCAAGCCTCGTATTCTGAACTCACTCCATCACCTGTTAATGAGGTAACAGCATAAAAAACCTTTCTCAAACACCTTTGTACTGTTCTTAATATAGTTGTCATAAAAAAAGCCATTAGCCATTAGCCATTAGCCATTAGCCATTAGCCATTAGCCATTAGCTAGCTCACCTTTCTAAAGGTAACGTAAACCAAAAGGTTAAACCACGCTTACGGTGACTGGTGACACCTATTTCTCCACCATGTGCTTTAATAATTTGCTGAGACAGAAACATTTTCAAGCCAATACCGGTAGAACAACGGGATTGGGGATCGCGCACTTGTAAATCGAAAAGGCGATCGCATTCCAATTTACTCACCCCTACACCGTCATCTTGTATGGTAACGCGAATCATTCCTTCTCCTACATGAGCTTTCAGTGTCAACTTTAGTCCTGGTGGATTGTGTAGCCAGCTATAAGTCAACAAATTTAGAAAAACCTTTTGTAATTTAGCTGAATCAGCATAAAGTAATGGTAAGTCCTTGGGAAGCAAATTTTTCACCGTGGTTTGATGTTGTGTCAAGATAGGTTGCAAGTCTTTGACAATTGTCTCAACTAGCGTGCTGAGCGACACCCTCTCACGATGGAGGACACTTCCTTGGGCTTCACTGGAATACAACTCTAACAACGATTCTATCATCTGCATTTGACGGTCGTTGCCCTGAATCATACGCTCAATGACTGATGTAGATACAGGTATTTGGGTGGTGGTTGATTTTTCCATTGTATGCCAATGACGGGGGGCGCGACACTGATTGGCAATCAACGCACCTAGAACGCCGATTCAGTATTCACTCGTGAGGCTAAAAAACCCGGTTTCTTTTAGTTAGCTTAACGAGATATCGGTCTTTTCACCCATAGAAACCGGGTTTTTGGGATTACTGAATTGATGTTCTAGTAATAAGACTATAGCAATGGCTGGGCAGTACTAATAACTGAATTAATAATTTCTGACTCGGTTGTGTTTTGCTTTAGTTCAATGTGGACGTTATATCCTTGGTCATAAAACACTAACTTCTGATTTTGAGGAACGAGTGAACGCAGCCAAACTGCAAAAAATGCACAATCTTCTAAATAGCCATCTAGGCTTACACCTTGCTTATCTCGGTGTAAAGCTACTTCAAGCGTTTGCTCATCACCAGCTACTCCGATCAATCCTTCAAGGCAATAATAGTCATCTGAGTTAGTGATTTGCTTTAATTGAATGTTTGACCATTTCTTCATAAGACATTCAACAAAATCTGACTGATTAATTTGCCAATCTGTTTCTTCTGGGGGAGTGATTAAATATTCCATCGACTAACCTCTTTACCTATTAAAATGTGACCACGACATGACCTTGTATATTATATTTTTTAAGTAAATTGTCAAAAAATGGTAGCGCTTCTTGAATGTTAACAATTACCCGTAGTGACTTCACTGGCGTATTTGGGTCATTAATCACTGCTGCATAACGCCTAAATTCGTTTTCTACCTCATTAACTATTTTATTACGAATAAAAGGCGGGATGTTAGAGCAACTTACATAGGGGCTACTAAGAGGATTGTCAACAAATTTGGCTTCCAGTAATTCTCCGGTTTGAGTATTTATTCCATCAGCCCATATTTGTTCTCCTCCGTCTTTCACTTGAATTTCTTCAGCACCGCAATATTTGATTTGAAATTGATAACGTTGATTGTAGGTAGGGGTGGGTCTTTTGGGCAACGCTTTTATCCAGTTTTCAATACTTTCACTCATTAATTACCCACCACCAGCTATTTTATCTACCAATATTAGCACTCAGTTTTAATGGTCGAATTTTATTAAATCCATGAAGGTCATTGAAATCATCCTTATTAATTAGAATCTGAACTTAAGACTAATTATTAAGCCATTAGCCATTAGCCATTAGCCATTAACCATTAACCATTAGCCATTAGCCAGTTCACCTTTCTAAAGGTAACGTAAACCAAAAGGTTAAACCACGCTTGCGGTGACTGGTGACGCCAATTTCTCCACCATGTGCTTTAATAACTTGCTGAGACAAAAACATTTTCAAGCCAATACCAGTGGAACAACGGGATTGGGGGTCGCGCACTTGTAAATCGAAAAGGCGATCGCATTCCAATTTACTCACCCCTACACCGTCATCTTGTATGGTAACGCGAATCATTCCTTCTCCTACATGAGCTTTCAGTGTCAACTTTAGTCCTGGTGGATTGTGTAGCCAGCTATAAGTCAACAAATTTAGAAAAACCTTTTGTAATTTAGCTGAATCAGCATAAAGTAATGGTAAGTCCTTGGGAAGCAAATTTTTCACCGTGGTTTGATGTTGTGTCAAGATAGGTTGCAAGTCTTTGACAATTGTCTCAACTAGCGTGCTGAGCGACACCCTCTCACGATGGAGGACACTTCCTTGGGCTTCACTGGAATACAACTCTAACAACGATTCTATCATCTGCATTTGACGGTCGTTGCCCTGAATCATACGCTCAATGACTGATGTAGATACAGGTATTTGGGTGGTGGTTGATTTGTCCACTCCCTTGTTCAACAAATTATTGAGTACCATCAGGTTACCCATAACTGAAGTTTTCAGTTCGTGGGATATGGTATGCAAAACAACGTTTTTGACCCTGTGTAATTCTTGGAGTTCCAGCATTTTCTGCTGTAGTTGGGCGGTACGGTCTTCGACTTGACGTTCTAAGTTAGTATTGAGTTGTGCGAGTTCTTGATAAAGTTGTGCTTGCTGAATCGCGATCGCAATTTGTTCTGACATCTGCTCAAGCAAGTCGATTTCCATTATATGCCAGTGTCGGGGGGCACGACACTGATTGGCAATCAACGCACCAAGTAACGAGTTACCTTGCATAATTGGGACAGCTAAGGTAGCCTTGGTTTGAAATTTTTCGTAGAGTGGTTTTACGTGAGGGGATGCTGTTGTGACTTGTGAGATGTCGTAAACAACGCGCAGGCGATCGCTACTCAACAATTTTCGCAATTCTTTGACAAGTTTTTCATCATCCGCTGTCCAATTCATCACTGATGGATACTCGGAATCGACAGATTCGGCGAAAATTCGAGATTGAGAATCCGTATCGTGTAAAGTAATGAAGACCCTGTCTGCATCTAAAAATTGTCGAACTTCCGTAACAGTAGTTTGCAGAATTTGGTCTAAGTCGAGGGAGTTCCGAATCCGTGATAGAGTTTCAGCCATCAGGCGATCGCGTTGTGCGGATGTTCTCAGTATATCTTCTGCTTGTTTGCGTTCGGTAATATCGTGATTAACAGATAGCAAGTAAGGAGTGTTATCCAAATGAATGATTTCAGCAGAAAATAGCCCGGTTCGCACTTCACCAGATTTACGGCGAAATTCAAATTCCATATTGCGAACGACACCATTTTTATGTAATTCTTGTAGCATGATGGTGCGATCGCTTTCATTAACCCATATATTCAAATCAGAAGCAGTCCGACCAATCGCCTCTTGGCGTTGATAACCTGATTGTTCAACAAAACTATCGTTAACTTCTATGTAGCGCCCATCTGTAAGAGTACTGATAGCGATAGGATTGGGACTAGAGCGGAAAACTTTAGCAAACTTTTCAGCAAGATTTCTTAAAGTGGCTTCCGTTTGTTTGCGATCGGTGATATCCCGGACAATGGCGACAACTTCATCTTCTCCACTCACAATCATCCTCGCCTCGTAATCCCGCATTCCCAAAGGCGAAGGTAATTGATACTCGCAAGTTTGCAAAGTTTTTGAATCCAAAGCCTCAGCAATTGCCTTTTGACCAATAGCAGCAATCTCAGGAGAGAATAAATCCTGTAAACTTTTGCCAACAATCTCATCCTTGTTGACAATCGTACCATTAGTACCCTCACCCTTAAAGTCGAGATACTCGCCATCACGACTGACACGAAACATCATATCAGGGATAGCATCCAAAATTGCTTTATACCGGGCTTCACTTTCACGCAATTTTTCCTCTGCAATCTTCCTGTCAGTGATATCCATAACCCAACCATCCCAAATCATATCTCCCGATGGTTGTTTTTCTGGACGAGACTCCCCGTGAATCCACTTAAGTTTTCCACTGGGAGTGACAATACGACCTTCCCAATGCCAAGGTTCTTCCATTGTACAAGAAATAGAGACAGAGTCCTCAAAAGCTTTCACATCCTGCGGATGGGTGAGTTTATACAAGACTTGAAAGTCCGCTTGCACCACTTCCGGTTCCAATTCAAACAGTTCCCGACAGCCCGAACTAGCGTAGGTAACCGACACCGAACCATCCCGGTGCTTGAGAAATTGGAAAATCATTCCCGGTAAATTGGCTGCAATTCTTTCTAGCCGAGACAATGTTTCTAGTTGAGAATTAGGTGTATGCAAGGATTTCACAGTTTTAGAAGCTATTAGCAAGTCAGTAAGTCAGCTATCAGCTTTTGAGCAAAAGACCGTTAATCTTTTCTTTAAAAGCTGATAGTCAGTTACATAAGCCTTCAGCAATCAGCTTTTCAGCAATCAGCTTTTATCAACGCTACCGATGTTTAATTAGGCTCCCTAATGCGTTTACAAAACGTTCTGAAAATATATTACAGCAGTTTTCTCCTAAATGAAACACACCTTTTGTAAGGGCGCAAAGCCTTACACCCTGTAACTGTGGTTTATTTACTTGAAAATGGCTGTAAAGCTAATTGCTGACAGCTAATGGCTGAACGCTTACTTATTTACAGCTTATATTCTTCCATCCAATTTCGCATTCACCCAGATGGATGAACCTTTGATGAGAAGCTGATTTCAGCCATGATTTACTACCTAATTTTTCGTAGGCGATCGCACTAAACTTCTGATAATGCTTCACATAACCGGACGGAGTTTTCCCCGAATGTCTCCATAAAAGGTTTGAGCTTTAGTGTGTAAATTGAAGTAAAGCTCGCCTTTTTGGGCGATATATTGCATCCCTGCGATTGTTTTGACATTATCCTTACCTGGTATACCCGGAACAATTGGACATCCCGCAGTAAAAGCTCCTACAATCCCATGTCCAGAATTAGATACTTTTTCAATATCTTCATTTCTAAGTTCTACTTCAAAAATACCGTCCGCAAACTTTTCCTGGATATTAGAAGAATTAGCAAAGTCAATTAGTATAGGACCAAGTTCATCCGGTCTACCACAATGAATATGGAACATGACAATATCTTCAGGATTGACGTTTTCACTCTTGACATTTACATAAGCTTTACTCAAGTCATTGGTAATCAATAACATCCCGTGTCCCCGAGATGTACGCTTATTTCTTGGTACAGAGGGAGCTGTAGATAAAAATTCTTTGGGAGTAATGCGGGGTGTATCTTCCTCTTCACCCGGTTCCTGGTGTGGATTTAAAAACGCTTCGTAAACAAAGCCGATTTCTTGTCCCTTACTTGGTAAGAGTGTAACAGGTTTGGCTTGAGTTGCTGCAAGGATCTTTCCGGGTGCAATAAACAACAATAAAACCACAAAAGTCATTATGATGATAGGTAAAGGTTTAGTATTCATTTAGTTTTCTTCAGAAATAGTTTGTTTTGTATTTCGACTGGGGATGTTCATCCCCAAAGTCGAAAATTGGAGTCAAAGAATCAAAACTCAAACACTAAACATCCCAATTTGGTTGTTCAAGTTGGCTCCAAGTCTGAGAACCAACAATACCATCAACTGTAAGAGAGCGCTGTTGTTGAAAATGTTTAACTAAATCTTCAGTTTTATAACCAAAGTTGCCATCAACAGCAAGTTGAGAACTATAGTAACCATTGAGCCAAACTTGGAGATATTTAACATAATCTCCTTTATCACCTTGTCTTTGGATGGGATGGGATTTGCCAATATGGGATTTAATTTGGTCTAGACAAAGCCAAGTTTCTTGTCCAACAATTCCATTAATGGTTATTTTGCAAGCCGATTGAAATTTTTTGACGAATTCTTCAGTTCTATCTCCAAAAATACCATCCACTTTAAGTACGCTACCAAAGAAGAGATTAAGTGACTCTTGTAAAGTTTGTACTTCTACTCCAGTATCACCTTTTCTTAAGTTGGAGTGTCCTGCGTGGGTACCTTCGCTTTCTTGAAAAATTGCCATTGGTTTTCTCCTAAAATTAATTTTTGTTTTCAATTTGTAAGCTTTCAGCTATTAGCAATAAGTTCATACATCGATATTTTCTAATTTAGCCCAAGTAGATTGTCCAACAATTCCATCTACAGTTAAACCATAGTATTTTTGAAATTTCTTGACAGATTCTTCCGTCGCTACACCAAATGTTCCATCAACTACTAAAGAACCAAATCCAATACCATTTAACCGTGTTTGCAGATATTCAACATCTTCACCTTTGCTACCGAAACACAGAACGGGACGGGTATTTGTATCGTTTTCGGAAGCATCGATTGTATCTACTACTGTCCAAGTTTGGGAACCGACAATTCCATCTACGGTCAAATTATACTGTCTTTGAAAAGCCTTGACAGCTTCTTCCGTTTTCTTTCCAAAGACTCCATCAACAACTAGGCTATTATTAGCAACAGTTGCATTTAAAATAACTTGTAAATCTTTCACATCTTGACCAGTGCTACCAAAGCTAACGGTGGGACGAGTAGTGGTGGTTTGAGTTGTATAATTCATGATTTTCTCCTTGTTTTGTGGATTAATTTAATCGTTGTTTACTTCAACAATTTTAGTATCCTTCAGTTTGAAAAGGAAATCATTGACATTTGCAGACAAAGCCTATTGAAATTTTTGACCATTAATCATTGCACTTTTCGGCAATGGATTAAAACAATAAGAAAAATAAAAAGGGTGCATCCAGTTTAGGCAGAAATACTTAAATAGCTAGTACAGGACGCAATACTGCAAGGGATAGCAAAAATTAGAAACCCGGTTTCTTAAAGAAACTGGGTTTCTGACATTAATAAGCACAGCATTCACAAAAGCGATCGCGAATTTGTCGCTGTAACTCAATCCGAATATAAACACGATGTAATTCTATCGTAGCAATTCTCCTACCTTCCAAGAGAGTTCGCAAATTACCCCTCCCTTGGGTAAAGACTCCCGGCGAAATTCTCCTCCCAATCGTTTCGCTAATAAATGGCTGTGCTTTGTCCCTTGGTGTTCTTTTCCAGGCTTTAAACCACAGCCGTTATCCTGCACCTTGAGAATATAATTATTTTGGTGTTCTTCCCCCGTAACCATAATTCGAGTCACACCTTGAGCGTGTTTACCTACATTACACAAAGCTTCTTCCAACCACAAACACAAGTCGCGTTTCATTTCCAAGGTTAAGGAAGGTTGAGTCATCGGTGCAAAATTTCGTACTTTGACTCGAATAGTTTGGAAGCAAGGAAGATTGCGTTTAAGAGTTAGGGAATATACTTCGTGAAGTATATTATGCAAGGGAAGATTCAGGTCGATACAGGTTCCTTCCCCCAAGCGAAGACAGTTTTCAGAAGTAGCAGATTCTAAAGTTGCTGGTGACCCTACTGACTTGCTAGCTGTATTATTTTCATTTGTCAGGCTGCGTCCCACTGCCCGAATTTCAGTATTGAGTTCGTTCAAGCGCTGTAACAATTCTGTTTTAGATATCTGCTCCCTTTGCACATCTCTTTGCAGGAGTGCTAGGGTTTGCAGTGGTCCGTTATGAATTTGGGTAAAAGCTTGTTCCAAAGCCTTTTGTCGAATACTCTGCCGATCTATAATTTGAGCATAGTACTGGAGGCGTTCAGCATACAAGCTTTCAACCATTGACTGGAGCCGATTATGCAAAAAAATCAGTGCAGTTTGCATCCCCATGACTGGTCCGAAGGAGATGAATAAATCTAGTCCTCGTGGGGAGAGTAGTTCTTCTTGATTGAGAATTAAGTAAGTTAAAATTGGCGCAGCAACACCTATCCAGACGAGTATAGTTGCCTTCAGAAGTCGTTGAGGACGCAGGGTTATCAACATAAACGTCATCAAAATCAACGACACTGAGGATATCGGTGGTAAATTATCTACAAGACTAATGTTGGATGAGGTAAACGCCTCCAGAGAGAAAAACCAACAGGGCACCACAACAAATATGACACTCTCAAGTAAACTCAGATTGATGACTTGTTGCAAGCTCTCAGATTTTGTATAAAGACGTATCAGTAATATTAAAGATATAATTGCAAACAGGGGAGGGGCAATTAGATGAATCGGGTGGGTATGGGGTTCGAGTCTGTGAACGATAGTGGCAGTAGTTGTAGCTATAATAATCAAAATCAAAACAGCTAGAACCACTTTACGCTTTAGTTGACTTTGGGGATCTAAAATGGTAGACATCATATCCTCAATCAGTCTAGTAAACCTTTTTCCCGCGCACGGATTTGCGTTAATGCTCGAACGTTTTTACCCTCTTCAGGATAAATTCCTAATGCATCCTGAATTTTTGACCAGTAGTGACGAATCATACGTTCCGACTTATACATTGATTGAGCAATAGCTTTATCTTGCAAACCCTCTTGAAAAGCAAGTCGTAGCACTTCCAACCACTCTGGTTTTACTTCCAAATCGCTTTGTAAATCCTTAGTATGAGTAAGTCCTTGCATCGCCCATTCCATCCGAGTTAAAAATGTTTCTATTGTTTCGCTTTTATCGACGATTGTAAATCCTCCTTGATGAGCATCAATTTCAGGTATGAGACGAACCAATGCTTTGATGTTGCTACTTTGCACCATCAAGTTAAGCTGCGGATAATCTTGCATTAATTGCTTGAGCAACCCCAATCCATACTCAATTTGGGCTGTTGCTCCCGATTCTTGGGGGATAGATAAATCGGCGATCGCTAAGTCAGGGGAATGTAGAGCAACTTCAGTAATAGCCTGTTGTGCAGTTTGGGCTGAGAATATTTGTGCATCGGGAAAGCGATCGCTCACCAAACTAATGGTTCCATTTAACAGTAAGCGATGGTCATCAACAATAAGAATTTTTGGTTGTTGAATATTCATCTCTCGTAAAATAAACTACACCCCTTGTCCTGTTACATTAAACAGGAACATAGCCACCTAACACTGTTAATTGTACAGTAAAAACTTTTGCTTGTTCACTTAACTGTTTGCCATTCAAGCCCGTATTGTTTACCGAACTGTTTACCGAACAGTATAGTAAATACCTTTTCCCCTTCTGGTGTAGTTGGAGCCGATGGTCCCACACACCAAGGGATGTATGACATCACATATCTGCGTTGCGTTATTGCCTGACCAGCATCCCAACCCATATCTATGTATTTTTGTCAAGCTCATTTTTGACAAGTTTTAATGCGCTTGCCCTAGGGGTGCGGATATCCGCAGCAGCGATCGGCAATCACATAACCGTCACATAAAAACTACCATTGCGGACTGCTACCACCATTCCTATCGCGTAGATATTCCCAAATCTGCCGAATCTCGTTGCGAAATTCTTGGCGGTCAATTGCTGCTTGCTGCCTGTCTTGGGCTGCTTGTGCTGCAATGGCGTCCATCCGATCGCGAAACGTCTGCCGATCGCGATCGGCTTGTATAGCTAAGTTATCTACTCGGCTGGTTACAGCGTTGACGTTCTCGGTTAGCTGCTGGATGTTAGCCACCAAAACATCAATAGTGTTGCTTTGCGCGTTGACGTTGGCATTTATAGCAGCAATGGCGTCATTCTGGGCTAACACTGTTTCGCCAATGTTAGCGAACAGATTTTCTAGACGGCTGAGCCGTTCTGAGGTGCTTGGCGGTTGGGCGCTGGTCATTTATCCTCCTTTTTCTTTTGGTTTGTGTTGGGCGATCGCATAGCGTGGCGTCAGCCAAGCGTAACTACGAACAAATGAATGAATATGATTGATTTTACCGAGTTACTTGATAATTTGACCGATACTTTTCAATATTTGTAGAACGCTATAAAGCCGATTGCGTAAAGGAACAGGCGAAAATATATCTGATACATCATACTGTGGTGTACCTTGTTGACTGAGCTTCACAAAAAGAATTTCATTGCCATTTGTTATCATTCCAAAAACAGGCTTATCTGTTTGTGAACTAGCTATCATGTAAGCTAGGGTTTGTGGTAGTGCAGACAAGACCGAAATAGTAGTTCGTTTCGACTCCAGTAATGTCACCCAAAACTGATTTTGCAAAACTAAAATATCAATACGTCCTCGTAAAGTTTCGACATCTTCATCATTTTCATCAAGAACAATTTCCACAGAGGCTTCACCCCGCATTTTGAAGGGATAGTCGTAAAAACCAGCTTTTTCTAGTAAAGGCGAACCAATAAGTAAAGTTACTGTTCCCTCAGTCAGATTTCCATCTGCTAGATGATAAAGATACCGCCGTCTTATAACGTCCAGCGATACTTTTTCTTCATCAGTAATTTCTGTTAAATTCTCATACCATTCAGTAAAAAATTGCTCATCTTCAGTTCTTCTAAGATTGAAGCGAAATTCCAAATCAGATAAAGTTTTGATAACTTCAGTAATTGCTGTTTTCTGTATCATTTCTCGGTAGTAATCTACAAATAGAAACCTATTCTTCCGCTGATGTCAATACAGTTCGATAAGCCGGAGTAGAAACCCGGTAACTCATGCGAAACCGGGTTTTTAGCAGCACTAATAACCCTTACTCCCTTCTCGCTATAAGATTACCGATCTGCTTTTCCTCTTTCTTCTCTTCTCTTCCCTCCGGGAC
>JAWQFQ010000209.1:0-17196 GCA_035967975.1 Scytonema sp. PMC 1070.18 | reverse complement strand
ACAGCGCTACTCTAGCTTGTCAGCTGGTCAGTTATTTTTGCCAGCCTGCACTAGCTTTTTCCCTTTCAAGTCAGCGACAGTTTGAATTTGTGATTGGGCGACTACCACATCTGCTCCTGTTGATTCATCTATAACAATCACTCCTTGTATATCAGGATTTGTGCCACTCAAGATTATAAAACTTCCCAAGGACAATGAAATACCATCATACTTACCCGCACTGAAATTTGCTTGTTCCAATTTTGTGTATCGTTTATAACTTAGTTCGACGTCTACACCTTGGGCTTTGAATAATCCTTTTTCTTGAGCAATGATACCTGGATATTCACCAACAAAATATCCAAATTGCACTTTCAAGGGAGGGCGTTTGAATTCAATCGGGGCTGAACTATGACAAGCAAATAGCAAACAGGCACTCATAAGACAAATACTAAGGTATTTAAATAGTTTTAACATATAGGAATCCGGTTTGATTTCTGAACTGATTTGTGTAGGCAGGCAATAGGCAATCTTGCTATATAGCAGTCATAAATGAAATGTAAAATTTTTGTGAGGACTGCTAATAGCTAATAGTTAAAAAGCAGTTAGCAGTTAGCAATTAGCTATTAGCTCATCAAATTTTTTACGAATGATTTAGGATTGCTATAGGATTCTAGAATATTAAGGTGTACCGATTTTTTTTCAAAAATCAAATAGGAGTCCTATAGAAGGCTCGTTTTCAAAAAATATCAGATGCTACCGGATTTGATATCATTCTCCTTCATAATTTTCATGAAGGGGAAGTTCAATTACAAATTCTGTACCTTGTCCAGGAGATGAAATACATTTTAAGTTTCCGCCGTGTTGTTGGGTAATAATCTGGTGGCTAATAGAAAGACCCAAACCAGTTCCTTGACCTTTGGCTTTAGTTGTGAAAAAAGGATTAAATATTTGATGTTGTAGTGATTCTGGGATTCCCAAGCCATTATCTGCAATCCGAATTTTTACAGACTCCTCATCTACTGTGGTGAAAATGTGAATTTGTGGAATTTTCTTTTGTGCGTTATTATTCATCTTTTTTGCAAATGTCTCTTCCAAGGAGTCTATAGCATTTGATAGCAGATTCATGTAAACTTGGTTTAGTTGACCAGGATAGCATTTTACGATAGGTAAATTGCCATATTCTTTTATGACCTCAATAGCAGGACGTTTTGGTCTGGATTTGAGGCGGTGTTGCAAAATCATCAGGGTTGTTTCTAATCCATCATGAATATCAACAGCCATCTTTTGATTTCCGTCCAGTCGTGAGAAATTTCTCAATGATTGCATAATCCCTTGAATGCGCTCCGTACCAATTTTCATAGAAGAAATCAGTTTTGGTAGGTCTTCTAGGATATGTTCTAAGTCGATTTGTTCAATTTCTTCTTTTATCTCTATTCCTGGATTAGGAAACTGTTTTTGGTAAAGTTTCATCAAATGAATTAAGTCATGAACATATTGATTAGCATAATGTAAATTACTAAAAATAAAGCCTAGAGGATTATTGACTTCATGAGCAACTCCGGCTACAAGCTGTCCTAATAAAGAGATTTTTTCACTATGTACTAACTGTAATTGTGCTTTTTTTAGCTCTTCAAGTGTATGAGACAGTTCAGCCGTTCTTTCTTGGACTCGTTGTTCTAACTGCTGTTTTTGTTGGTCTAACTCTAAGTTCAATCGTCGCAGATTTAAATGCACTTGTATTCTTGCTAAAATTTCCTCCTGCTGAAAGGGTTTTGTAATATAATCTACCGCTCCTAAACGGAATCCTTTCACTTTTTGTCCTGTATCTGAAAGAGCCGTCATAAAAATAATTGGAATATCTTTTGTAGCTGGCTCGGATTTGAGTATTCGGCACGTTTCAAATCCATCTATTTTTGGAATAATTATATCTAATAGTATTAAATCTACTGATTGAGTTTTCGCAATTTTAATTCCGTTGGAACTATCACTAACTAGTAAAACATTATAACCTGCATCTTTTAAAGTAAAATCTAAATAATCTAGATTAGTTCTGCTATCATCAATTACTAAAATAGTTTCATTTTTAGCGTCAGGGCTTATTTCATGGTTATGGAGATGTTTGTCTATCATGATTGCTTAACCTAAAAGATTCTTTGAAAATTTTAATTGATAACTTTCTCTTTATATTTAGTTTGTAGTTGCGCTTTAGCGTGTTTAGTGTAACTACGAACAAGAAATGTATATTGACACTGACCTACTTAAACTACTTACATGGATAATGCATGAAAATTTTTATTAAGAAAGAGAGAGGGTAGAGAGCACGCAAGCAAGAGGATTTTCCCTTCTCCTGAATGTCTGAACCCTAAAGGCGACCGTTCGCGCAGCGTCTCTGTCAGGAGAAGCCAAGCGGAGTAAGACCTCCACCAGGCTTGAAAATTTGGTGGCTCCTGTGAATGAGGGATTTGAATCCCCTATCTTACGGAACATAAAGGTCCTCTCTCAGCCCCCTGCTTTATTCAATTCCTACTCCTCATTTTTACAGGGGCTCAATTTTATATTGCCCAAATTGAAATGAGAAATCTAAAAAGAGAGCGAAAATTTTAAGTCAGTACTTGTCGGATATAATAGACAGGGTGCAGAGTGAAAGATACCAGTTCGTAATTGCCCGAACGAAAGTACAATGCAAAAGTGTCTGGTATTGAGTAACTTCCGTGTATGGCGATGCCTGATAAGTCTGGTGTGTCGTGTTTGCTCGGTGGTCTAAAGATACACGGTTTCCACACTCAAGGGGAGTTTTTAGATGAGGGTTTGGCTGGCTTGCTTTTTCGTACTATTTGCTTTAGCAGAACTATTTGACTGGGTTAAGGAGTTTCAGCTACCTTTACCTATCTACATTTTGGGCGGAGCCTTTTTGGCTGTTGCGTCCAACTATGACAAACTCTTTGGCTACAACTTGAGTGAGATGATCGCTCGTGAAGCAACAGCAACATTGGAACAGCCCCAGTTAGATTCATCACCCCCGAACCATTCTCCTGCACTGAAAGATTCTCAAAAATCAGAAGTGGAACGATGAACTTATAACAATCTTTGCATAGACGTGCTCAGGCGCGTCTGTTTGTGATAGGTAAGATTTTTCTACTCTTCATATTGAAGCTTTTTATCGTTACATTCCTACATAAGAGTTAATGGTTAAACCATGAAAGTTGTAAAATTTTTGTTAAATTGAACAAGCATTTACTGTGTCTCGGCAGAACACTGAAATAAGGTACTTAAGCATGACGGCAATCACCCCAAAGGAAATTTCAGCGGCTCCCAATTTTTGCGAAGGAATTCAATACTTCGGTGAGGTAATTCCAGAGTTTGAAACTTATGGTAAGACTCCTGTTATTGAACTAGGTAAGGTAGCGATCGCTGACGCCACAGAGAAAGCAGCCGTATTCCAAACCTTACTTGCTGCCGACGCTTTACGCTACCTGACACTACAAATCACTGGTAGTAAAGCGTCAGGACATCCAGGCGGATTTGCCAGTCAAGCGGAAGCATTTGCGGCACTTGTCATGCTTGGTTATAAAAATATTATTACCGAAGTGGGACACCATGCCCCTGGGTTTTACAGTTCCGTGTTCCTAGATCGTTCTCTAGAGGACATGGGAATTTACACAGTGCAACAATTGCGCGATCGCTTCCGGGAAAAACACGGTCTTTTAGGACACCTCTCCGGCTACATTCCTGGTATTCTCGCCCCCGCAGGTCCTCTAGGACAAGGACAGCACTTCGCCATGTCGGCTGCACTCCTCCACAAAAACAAACTTTTCCCCTTCACCGTTGGCGATGGCGGATTTGGCGAACCCTACGTCATGAGTTCAATGCTACACTTCCACACCGCCTTTCCCAGCGTTACCAACTTCCTACCAGTACTCGTATGGAACGGTTACAGCCAGGAACATCATAGCATGGTTTCCCTGAAAACCAACGAAGAAATGATGGCATACTGGCACGGTAACGGTTTTGAAGAAGTTGTGTTAGTCAATGCCAAAGAATTCGATGATGCTAACCAACCAGGGGATTATGTCGATAGTACCGCCTTCTCCTTTGAGCAAAGGTTAGCATTCACCAAAGCAGTCCTTGTTGGTGTAGATAAAGCTGCACGTTCCGCCCTTGGTGGTAAGCTCACCGCCTTTATTATCAAACAACTCAAAGGTGCAGGTGTCCACGCCAGAGGTGCTAAAGCCCACAACCTCTATCCCAAAGACACTTTAGATGCACCCCATATGGTAAGTGCGTTAAAAGAACGCGCCATACCTCAAGCCGCTTGGGAGTTGGTACGGACAAACTTTGAACGCGCAGGTGGAGGTCCTGGCGCAAAAACATCCGTTACAGAATTTGAATATCCTTTGCCAGAATTAGGCGAATTGCCTTTAGAAGAATATACTGTAGGAGGCGATCGCAAAGTCGCTACCACAGCAATGGGAAACTTGGTGGCAAAAGTTGGACAGATGGACAGCAACTTTATAGTCACCAACGCCGATGGGAACGAAGCCTCCGGGATTGGTAATATCAATAAAGCCCTCAAAATTATCCACCCCACCACTGACGACTTGTATAACCAAACACCCAACGGACAAGTTTACGAACCTCTCAGTGAAGACGCTTGTGCGGGGTTAGCCGCTGGTATGTCCTTAATGGGTGGTAGAACATTGTGGTGTTCCTACGAATCTTTTGCTATCAACGGGTTACCAATTTGGCAAACCGTCACCCAAGCAATGGCAGAATTACGTCGTCCCACCCCTTCCACAATTACATTATTCACCGCTGGCGCACTAGAACAAGGGCGCAACGGTTGGACTCACCAACGTCCAGAAATTGAAGCTTATTTTGCATCTATGATGCGAAACGGTAATGTGTTACCATTATTCCCAACCGATGCGAACAGCATTCAAATTTGTTATGACTGGGCGCTCACAACTAAGAATAAGGGAATTGTGATTACTGCGAGTAAGTCCCCATTGCCAATTCGTACCACCTTTGAACAAACTCGCCAAGGATTGCGCGATGGCGCAATTGTGTTGCAAGAAATTCCTGGAGAGAAAACAGTTGTGTTTGCTGTCGTTGGGGATATGACTTTGATACCCGTCTTTGAAACTGCGACGTCCTTACAAAAAGAAGGTATTGGCTCAAGAATTGTTTCTGTGATTAACCCTCGTCGCTTGTATCGTATCCACGATACTGCTTGGGACACCTGCGCTGAACCTGATGGTGATTTTGTCAGTGATGAGAAATTTGCAGAATTGTTTGATGGCGATGCACTCATTGGTGTCACTGGTGGCGCGAGTGGAATGTTAGAACCCATCATGCTGCGGAGTACTAGCAAGCGCGATACCTTTGCTTGGAAGCGTGGGGAGACAACCGCAAGTGCTGGTGAGTTGATGGCGTTTAATGGTTTGACTGCTGAGGCGTTGACTAAACGAGCGCAGGAGTTGGTAGGGTAAAACGGCTTTGCTGATTGAGAGTATGATTTCAGTCTCACGCAAAGGCGCAAAGACGCCAAAATCAAGGTTTTAAGCGCGTAATGAGTGGAATTTCATACTTCAATTCAGCAATGCCCATTGTTTGTGTAGAATGAGAGGATGTTTGAAAAGTCCTTTCATCAGTAGCATGCATATTCAATATCCCCCATTATCCCCCTTAAAAAGGGGGACCGTTAGAGTATTTTCCCCCCTTTTTAAGGGGGGCTAGGGGGGATGAATAAGTGCCTAAAATCACAGCCAACCACTTTTCAAACAACCTCTTAAACCATTAGCAAAGAGAGTAATGGAATAACTGATTTAGCTAATATTATATGAGTAGTAGTTGTTGGATGTATGACATCCCAAAAGAAAAATTGGTCAGTGCTAAGTTGAACCTGAGCCAATTTGTCTAATTCAGCATCAATCACATTTGTAAAACCGAATTTTGTTGGCTCTTCAAGAACTTGATTAAATAGTGAATTAATATCGTAAAGAATGATATTTATGCTAGTCTTGAAGGACTTTCTTAAAGTCTTGAGAGAACTTGCCAAGCCTGAGTTGTGTGCCTGTGATAAGGTATTTAGTGCAATTGACTGTTCAATATTTTTATTGGTAGCAGGAAGTTTCCCTAAATCAGGTAAGTTAACTACCATAATATTTTTAGCACCAACTGCGGCAAGTCCTACCACAGCTTTTGATAGATTTTCAATTGGCATTGTAGGATTAGTAACACCAGCGCCTAAGTAATCGTTAGCACCAGCCCAGATAATGTAAAGCGCTCTGGGATTAGCAGATTGATTTTTGGTTTTCAAAGTTGTTGTGAAAGTATCTATTTGCTGTTGTAAACCTGGTAAACCTAAAGGATTATTGGGAATAAAGGTGTTGTTACTTCCCGTATTTGCACCACCTACTGCAAAATTGTGACTCCGCTTGGAGGTGAGTCCGAGAAGTAGAGCAAGATATTCTACCCATACCGGACCATTGGAAAAACGCCCTTGAAAGTAGGGTGGAGAGGGGGGACGTCCTTCGTCCATAGCTTTTTTTGTCACATCGAAAGCATTACCAATATCGCAGAGACTGTCACCAAAGACGTAAAGGTCGTCAAGTTGACAACTATCTAATATTGGGTGGATATTTTTTGTTAACTTTGTTGTTTCTTGTACATAATTAACATCTCGATATTGATGAACCAACTCACATAAGTTAGGAATCATAGTTTCGCCTTTGTTCTGTTCGTGATAGTTGTTTTGTACTAAAGCCGTCAGCATTCAGCCGTCAGCAGGTAATTCACCTTCTGCAATTTAAATAGATGCTGATAGAATAAACAGATGCATTTTATGTTAGTTGCGAAAAAAAAGCGGCTGTTCAAGCCACTTTCTTTGCAAAAGTAAAAGATTTGTTAATTTCTGAGCAAGTGTTCGGCTTTCAGAGGTTGACTGACTGCTGAAAGCTGAATACTGATAGCTGACACTGTATATTAAACTTCTCGTGAGTAACGTCCCATCACTTCTGCTTTGTCTAGTACATGACCTTCCATCGCTGCTAACACCTGTTGCTTACTTGCTCCTGATGGTAAATCAAGTGGTTGGTCTAGCGCAAAAAGTTTGAAAAAGTAGCGATGTGCGCCATGATCGCTGGGTGGACAAGGTCCGCCAAAACCCACCTCTCCAAAACTGTTTTGTCCTTGGAAACCTCCAGTACGAAGCTGAGGTTCTTTAGCAAGACCTTCGGGAAATTCACGTCTATCTGCAGGTATATTGTAGACAACCCAATGAGTGAAAGTTTCCTTTGGTGCATCTGGGTCATCAACAATTAAAGCAAAACTTTTTGTTCCTTGAGGAGGTGCTTCCCACTGTAACGGTGGAGAAATATTATCACCGTCGCAGGTGTATTTAAAAGGTATTGTGTTACCAATGAAAAAAGCTGGGCTTCTAATTTCCATAGTGGTGTAGGGGGGTAAGGGTGTAGGAGTGTGGGGGAAATAAGGGTTGACTGAATGACAAAATTATTTTCCTTGACCTGAAGGACCCGCTGCGTGAACAAAATCTGACTCACTAGCTTGAGGACGTTGGATGATTTGCTCAGATGAGGGTCGGTGGTGGCGCTTAAATTCGCCGAGTTGTACTGGCTGACCTGTTTGTGCTGATTCATAAATAGCACGAATAATGCGAATATCTGCTAAACCTTCTTCTCCAGATGGTTCTGGATTTTTATCAGTAAGCACACAGTCTGAAAAGTAAATGATTTCTGCTGCAAACTGGCTTCCCGTTGGATACGATTGTTCTTGAGTCTCGTTATTTACGGTGATTTGTTGTTTAATTTCTCCCTGATAAGAGTATGCTGCGTCCATCCGCAAATCACCTTTTGTTCCTAAAACTTGGAGGGTAGACACTGGTGCTGCGCCAAAGCTAGAAGTAAAACTTGCTAGTCTGTTTTCAGGAAAACGCAGAATAGCACTCGTCATCTCGTCCTCTTCTTCAAAGCGCTTTTCCTCTTTACTAGCGCTAAAAGCAACAACTTCAGTTGGTTCGTCTTGGAAGAGGTAGCGAGCTGCGTTAATACAGTACACACCCATATCGTAAACGGTACCACCACCGTTGGAAATGGGCTCTAACCGCACATTCCCTTCAACAACCTGTTGAGAAAATACGGAGTTGAAGATACGGGGATTTCCAATTTTTCCAGAATTTACAACGTTTATCGCCTGCATATTCGCTTGATCGAAGTGTAAGCGGTAAGCAATCATCAGCTTGACTTTGTTATTATGGCAAGCGCGAATCATCTGTTCGCATTCTTGTTCTGTAACCGCCATTGGTTTTTCACACAATACATGAACGCCCGCATGCGCCGCTCGGATTGTGTATTCGCAATGTAGGTGATTGGGTAGAGCAATATAAACCGCATCAATTTCACCGCTCTTCAAGCAACTGTCATACTCTTGGTAAGAGTAAGTTTTTACCCCATACTGCTTACCAAGTTCTTGACGTTTGTCTGAATCTTCTGAAAACAAAGCAACCAATTGTGAATTCTCAGTTTCAGCAAAAGCGGGTAAAACTGTTGCTTGAGCAATCCAGCCTAGTCCCACAACGCCATAACGGATTTTGCGCTTCCCGTTTGTCTGTGTCATTTATTCACCTCTCAAATCCCCTATTGACTGCTCATTGGTTACTGATTGAACGGTAAATACTTATGAGTTCGCTTCCATCTTCCTTGCGACTGATCGTGACTTGACTTTCAATACTTGTCGGTTCAGGAAAAATTAGAAACCCGGTATCTTAGAGATACCGGGTTTCTCGCTTCTCACGAATGATGAGCGGATTTCTATGACTACCACCAATTTCGGTTTCCTTCTTCATCCACTCGTGCTTGGCGAACAACGTCAGAAATTTCTTCTGCATCCTTGACGTGGTGAAGTGCTTTCTTTTCTCCGTCTGGCTCGTCTACAACAAAGTATGTGGGAACTGTAATGCGATCGCCTGTAATATCAGCTTGATCTACAGCAACCTGCTTTGCTTTTTCTTCTACTGTTTGAGGCTTATCAGCAATTACATCCCCCGGATTGGCGGTTAAATTTTTTTCTTTAGGTGTTGGCTCTTCTTGAGCATGCCAATCAACGCTAACTGGTTGCTTAGTTTCATTTTGGTTATTTTCTATTGGATTATTCATGGTTTTTATCTAATGCTTTTTCTACTACAATTTGTGTTTGCTAATCTCACTTTAACCAATCTAAATATTAATTGACTCTTTCGCCAGAAAGACTTTTTGATGATTTTTCCTCGTTCTTTTATTTAAGCCTTGTCTATTAATATGAGTTCTTGGCAATTCCTCTATAGATATATTCCCTTAGTATGGCTAGTACAATATACATTGTATTATCAACCAATAGATAGATTTTATGGAAATTGAAAAGATATATGGCAATCCTATTTAATTTCCTTAGAAATCTGGTATCTTAAATATATCGGCTTTCTTGCTCTTCACAAAGAATAATTAAAAACCGCTCCAGGTGCAGAGAACGCAGAGGAGAGGGAACAGGGAAAGTAGGTAATTTTATAGAGATAAGGAAGTGTACTATCATAGTTTTTCTGATAAAATATGATGCGGAAAGTTTTTTAGGTTCTTTTAAATACTATTTTTTGATAAAAAAAAAGAGAGTGATGAATAAAATCAAAATTTTTATCAACTTCATAAAAGATATTAAAAAAATCTTAAAAAAAAGTACTGTTTGTATAGAATAAGCTTAAATCATTGAACAGTTATTAGTTATCATTTATTAAGCGGAGGGTGGCGGATTTAAGCCTGTTATCAATGCTTTTCACAAAATAGTATGGGTCTGTTTTCTGTTCCCTCTGAGCTGTGCGTTGCTAATGTCTAATTGCTTTTGTTCCCATTAGCAATTAGCATCCTTCTCGAAAATTCTACATTTTATTTAAAACTACTGTAGTCAGATTTCATTTTTTTATATTGATTGAATGTATGTCTAGTTTAGAACATTATCATAACTCTGGTCATATTCTAATCATTGATGATAACCCAGATAATCTACGTTTATTATCGAAAATTTTGGAGACTCAGGGTCTGCGAGTGAGAAAAACTATCAGTGGTAGAATGGCAATTCAATCGGCACGTCTAGACCCACCGGAACTCATTTTGCTTGATATTAATATGCCAGAAATGAATGGTTATGAAGTCTGTAAAAAAATAAAATCTTATGAAAAAACTGCTAATATTCCTATTATTTTTATTAGTGCCTTGGATAGAATTAATGATAAAATAAAAGCGTTTGAATATGGCGGATTAGACTATATTACAAAGCCTTTTCAAGAATTAGAAGTCATAGCAAGAGTTAAAAATCAACTCCTCATTTATCAACAAAAACAGCAACTTATTGAAAGAAATAAACAGTTACAGCAAGAAATTAAAGAGCACCAAGAAACCCAAATAGCTTTAGAAAAAGCAAAACAAGAAGCTGAAACTGCTAATCGAGTAAAAAGTGAGTTTTTAGCGATGATGAGCCATGAGATTCGTACTCCTATGAATGCTATCATTGGGATGACTGAGCTACTTTTGGATATGAAACTCTCCTCACAACAACGAGATTTTATAAAAACTATTCGTATTAGTGGCGATACTCTGATGACGATTATTAATGATATTTTGGATTTCTCAAAAATTGAGTCTGGGAGGATGGATTTAGAAAAACGCCCCTTAAGGTTGCAAAGTTGTGTGGAGGAAGCATTAAATATACTATCGACTCAAGCGGCTGCTAAAAACGTAGAGATGGGATACCGCATCGATCGCCAAACACCTCCCTTAATTATCGGCGATATCACACGCTTGCGACAAGTCCTCATAAATTTGCTCAGTAATGCGGTTAAGTTTACAGAAATTGGAGAAGTCTTTGTTTCGGTGACAGCACAACAAGAAATGACGACTGGGAAATATGAAATTCAATTTGCTGTGAGGGATACGGGTATTGGTATTTCGAGCGATCGCATGATGCGTTTGTTTAAACCATTTAGTCAAGGTGATGCTTCCATAACTCGTCAGTATGGTGGAACTGGTTTGGGTTTAGCAATCAGCAAGCGCTTGTGTGAAATGATGGGTGGTAAGATGTGGGTAGAAAGTTCTGTGGGAGTTGGGTCTACATTTTTTTTCACTATTGTAACAGAAGCAGACTCCTGTGCAAAAGTTGTAGACCCTCAGGAGCAAGAGCACTATTTGTTGGGAAATCAGTTATCTTCTTCATCCTCTACACAAATATCAGTACAAATATTTGATTCGCAATTTAGCCAAAAGCTACCGTTACAGATTTTGCTGGTAGAGGATGTTGTTCTTAATCAGAAGGTGGCTCTCCAAATGTTACAGGGGTTGGGCTACTATGCTGATGTTGCAAATAATGGTACCGAAGCGCTGTCAGCTTTGCGACGCCAACCTTATGATATCGTCTTTATGGATATACAAATGCCAGAAATGGATGGGTTGACAGCATCTCAATACATTTGTAGAGAGTGGTTAGAATACCGTCCTTGGATTATTGCTATGACTGCTCACGATATGCAAGGCGATCGCGAAGAGTGTTTCAAAGCAGGTATGAATGATTACATCAGCAAACCTATCCGAGCAGCGTCTCTCATCCAAGTTTTGGAAAACTACAAGCGCTTGCGCCAATCTCATCAAATCTTATCCGAAAACCCAAGCTCACTTCTTCTTTCGCCTATCAATGAGGAAACCTCAACATCAGCGATTGATATCGAAACGTTCCATGCTTTAAAAAACATGGTCAGTAGTTTCGACGTTTTTGTAGAACTCATTACTACATACCTGAATGACGCACCGCAAAGATTACAAGTAATCAGTCAAGCGATTGACAAAGCAGATGCAAAGAAACTACAAATCGCCGCTCATTCTCTAAAATCGTCAAGTTTTACCGTTGGCGCAAACCAACTGGCTCAAATATGTCAAGAACTAGAATCCATAGGGCGCAATGGTATCACAACCGGGGCTTCTTCTGTTGTAGAACGATTAGAACAAGAATATCAACGCGTAGTTGCTGCTTTGCAGGTGCTTTCTTTGTGAGGGTGGTTAGTGGTTAATATGTAGATGCAGAAATTACGCGATCGCGACCTGCTTGTTTAGCGCGATACAAAGCATTATCTGCTGCTTTCACAACAGCCTTTGCTGTCGTACCATGTTTTGGGTAGCAAGCTACACCTAAGGATATTGTAATGGTACCAAGGTATTGATGGCGATGCTGCAAAACCAAATGCTTGACTCCTTCGCGAACCAATTCAGCACGCTCTAGTGTCGTTTCCAAAGATGCTTCGGGTAAGACCAATATCATCTCCTCACCCCCGTAACGACAAGCAACATCGGCGTCCCGGACGTTTTTTTTCAAAAATGCTCCCAGTTCTTGCAACACAATATCACCTGCATCATGACCAAACGTATCATTGAAGCGCTTAAAGTGGTCAATGTCTAGCATGATGATTCCTATAGAAAAGTGTTGACGTTTAGAACGATGAATTTCCCTTTCTAGAGATTCTTCTAGGTAGCGTCGATTGAATAATCCAGTCAGAGGATCGCAAATACTCTGCTGTTTGAGCACTTCATGTAGCTTAATATTAGCTAACCCGACAGCGATATGTTCGGCTGCTGTTAGCGCCAACTGCTGTTTTGCATCTGTCAGTTTTTCTGTTTCCAGAGAACATAAATACAAAACTCCCAGTGCTTCTCCTTGTGCCATCATAGGAACACAAAGCGATTGAAATTGAGAACTATCCTGTTGCTTACTATGCTCACAAGCCATGCTTAAAGAAGTTGTATCCGTTAGATGGAGTCTTCCCCGCCGCAATCCCCAACATTCCTTGGGTTCAAATATTAACTCAGTGGTCGCAGAAGCGTTTCCCCACATCGCTACAGCTTCCAATACATTATCTGAATGGTTAAGTACAAATACTGCACCTGAAACATCAGGAAACAAAGGTTGAACCAATCGAGCCAGGACTTTATGGGCTTCCTCAATCGACAAACACGCCTGTAATATATCACTTAGTTGACCTAATAAGGCAATTTCGCGATTGCGTGTTTTGAGTTCCTTGACCCAGTTGTTAAGTTGTGCATTCGCTTCCTGGAGTGCTTGCTGTGCTTGCTTGATATCTGTAATATCTCGTCCTTCTGCAATCAGCTGCGTTACATTTCCAAACTCATCTTTCAAAGGTTTGAGCGAAAAATCTATTGTCGCGATTTTGTCATCGCTTCCTTTGACTTGAACTTCATAACGAACTAACTTACCCTTTACTGCTTGCTGAATTGCTCTTTGCAATCTATGCTGAACTTCTGGAGAAGTCTTCCACCATTGAGTTTGCCAAAATGGTTTACCAATCACCTCTGTATCAAAAAATCCAATGGACTCCAAAGCACTCCGATTCGCATCTTCTACCGTTCCATCTGGTTTAAGAATAGTCGTTAACTGATAGGTCTGCTCAAAAATAGCACGGAATCGCCTTTCACTTTCGCGTAAAGCTTCTTCTAACTGTTTGCGTTCGCTCATATCAATGGCGACACCACCTACTAAGGTTTGTCCATCTGTATCAAATAGTGGAAACTGGTATATCAACAACTCACAAGATTTACCATTTGGACAAGATAGAGACTCATTTGTTTCAAGGACTTGTCCTGTACTCGTCACATATTTAATATAGTTGAGGCGTTGTTGGGCAATTTCAGGTGGGTAAAGGTCAAAAATTGTCTTTCCAATCACCTCAGAAGGCGATCGCTCATACCAGTGTTCAAAACTTTTGTTACAATATATAAACTTTCCATTTCTATCGGTCATCCAGCACAACAGGGGACTGTGATTCATGAAAGCCGGAAAATTCGTTTCCGTTTGTCTTAGAGCGGCTTCAGCGGCTTTGCGATCGCTCACATCCCTGAGAACCACAGTCAGCACTTTCCCACTGACTAATTCCAATGGAAACATTGATACTACACAAGGAAACTCTGTACCATCTTTGCGACGACCTATCATTTCACAGCGTTCTCCAGTGTTATAGTCGGATTTGTCAACGTGAAAAGATTCAAAGATATACTGAAGTTTCTCGTTTGTCTCTAGTAAGAGTATACCAAGAGGTTGTCCCAACACATCAGAAGCTGTGTAGCCAAAAATTTTTTCTGCTTCTTTGTTAAAGATTTTAATAAGTTGAGTAGAGTCTACAGAAATCACTGCGTCTGAAGAATTATCTAAAATTCCACATAAACGAACGCCGCAAGACAACAGTGCTTCCTCAGCTTGAGCTAATTCTAAAGTTTTTTGAAAAAGGTTGGTAAACACCGATACTTTTGAAATTAACATTTCTGGTACTATTGGTTTATATAAGTAATCAACTGTACCAATTGTTAAGTCATTAAAGATGACTGGCTGGCGATCGCTAAAGGTTGTCAAAAAAATAATGGGAGTGTGTTGATTTTTCCACTGTTGTTTTATGTACTTATCTGTTACAATTTCTTTAATACCTGGAATGTTAATATCAAGCAGAATCACAGCAAATTCTTGCTTGAGAAGATAAGACAAAGCAACTTCCTTAGAATTAGCTTTGATTAAATTATGCCCCAGCTTACTAAGTATGTGCTCTAAAGACAGTAAATCGTCTGGATTGTCATCAACAATCAGAATATTCACTTTTCGTGGGGATTTTCCCCTTTTACCCGAACACAGACCCAATTCCTGAAGAGATTTAACCGTAGAATTTGTCATAAACTTTCACCCCACTTCCATACCGACAAAGCATTTGTCTGATTAATAACTAAGCAGACCAAATCTTCTTAAGAATTCATGATTAGTAGGTAGCAATTAAACAGCAACTTATGCGGTAAATAGCACAACTTAATGCAAACTGCTGTCATTCTTTGCCACATGCACCCCTTTCTTTCAACGCCTTTATACCAGCGTTCAGGAAATGACCTTAAGTTAAATATAAGCCCAGAATTAAAATTCGGGCTAAAAGCTTAAACCCGTTAAAACGGGTTTAGTGGTCATGCATCAAAAAACCGTAACATCCAATTAAGTTCTTAGTTGTTCGTAGTAGCGCTTTAGCGCATGCACAACATCGAAATCCTTAAAATCACCGAAAAAACGAGCCGCAATATTGTAGTTCCTTCTATACTGAACTCAGAAAACATAAAAACATACTTAAAATATAAATCTTATAACAGTAGATGTACGCAATTTTTTTGAAGTAACAGACCCCAGTCGGACTCCAATACTACGTAGGTTTTCAGCCAAGAAATAAATTTCACAGCGACGAGCTAAAGTCAGATTTATCTGACTGAATATGGTTTTTAACCCGTTAAAACGGGTTTAAGCTTTTAGCCCAAATTTTAATTTAGGGCAAAACCTCCAAGTATTGAGTCGGACTCTGGCTGTGGATATAGCTCAAGATAAGAAGTATTATATTGACTGGAAAAACTCAATCTTGCGGAACTCAGCAGATTTAAAGAATTATTACAAGGCGCAGCAAAGGTCTTGAATGCTGAGGTGATCAATCATCTTGGGCGTGTCGAAGTACAAAATCATTGCCGCAAATGGTATAAAATCGTTCCAACAACACGCAACTATTATGACCACAAACCAACCACCAACCATAGAAGAACGCTTGAGCCGCTTAGAAACCCTTTTCACTAACGTAGGGGAAACAGTACTCGCTCAAAATAATGCCATTGCTGCTTTGGGAGCTAGCGTTCAACAAACAACACAAAATGTGGATACTTTGCAAAACATTGTAAATGAACACAACGCAACAATTGATGTCTTGGTTGCCAATATCCAGCAACTTACCGAAAACGTAACTGTTGTAACCAACCGAGTAGATATGTTAGCTATACAAGCAGAACAGGATAGAGCGCAAGCAGCACTTGACCGTCAAGAATTCCGAAATTCAATCAATCAAATACTAAATTACTTGCGCGATCGTAACGGGGGAAGTCCACCACCGCAACAATAAACACCGACTTAAACTGGTTGAGGAAAGAATGACCTATAAAATCCCCGAAAAAATGAGCCACAATGTTGTAGTTACTTCTATACTTAACTCAGAAAATACGAAAAAATACTTAAAATAGACATCTTATGACAGTAGATTTACGTGAATTTTTTGAAGCAACAGACCCCAGCCGGACTCTGGCTGTGGATAAGGCTCAAGATAAGAAGTATTATATTGACTTTTCTTCCGTACGTGGTGGTGATATAATAAGCAAACTCAAGCAAAAAATTACATTTTTTAAACCTGACAGCCCCACCTGTACCCTTTTTACCGGACACATTGGCTGTGGAAAGTCCACAGAGTTGATGCGTTTGAAGCTAGAACTGGAAGCAGCGGGTTTTTGTGTCGTTTATTTTGAGTCCAGTGAAGATTTAGAAATGACTGATGTGGATATTGCTGATGTATTGTTGGCGATCGCCCGTCGTATCAGTCAAAGTCTGGAAAAACTCAATCTTGCGGAACCCAGCAGATTTAAAGAATTATTACAAGGCGCAGCTAAGGTCTTGAATGCTGAGGTGACGGGGCTGAAATTTAAAGTTCCTGGCGGTAACGATGTTGGTGTAACTTCTGAAAAAGAAAAGTTTACGCTGGCTTTTGGGATTGGGGAAATCACAGCTAGAACTAAGAGTGATGCAACATTGCGGGAAAAACTCAACCAGTATCTTGGTCCCCAAAAGGTTACACTGCTAGAAACAATTAATCAAGAACTCATCGAACCTGCGATCGCAAAACTGAAGCAACAGGGTCAAAAAGGACTGGTCGTGATTGTAGACAATCTTGACCGCATTGATAATCGTCCCAAGTCTTGGGGTCGTCCGCAACAAGAATATCTGTTTGTGGATCAGGGGGAGTATCTCACAAAGCTGAATTGCCATGTTGTGTATACAATGCCCCTATCATTAAAATTCTCCAATGATTATGGAACCCTGACACAAAGATTTTTAGAAGACCCTAGAGTTTTACCAATGGTTCCCATACAATGGTCAGATGGTAGCATCCATGAAGAAGGTATGGCGCTTATGCAGCAAATGGTGCTAGCAAGAGCATTTCCAGATATGCAACCTGGAGAACGCCTCAATTATGTGACAGAAATTTTTGACAAACACACAACCTTACCTAAAAACAATCGGGACGACGAAAGCCACGCAACTTTAGTTCGTGGATGA
>JAWQFQ010000208.1:0-17212 GCA_035967975.1 Scytonema sp. PMC 1070.18 | reverse complement strand
CTTTAAGATAGATTTTTTATAAAATAAGAGAATTTTATCAATAGATATTGTTAACTGTGTACATATAAGCATTCCGTTAAGAAGTTGTGAAAATTGCGAGTACAGAAACCCGGTATCTTCAAGATACCGGGTTTCTAATTTCTGTTTAGGGACATCCAAATAAAAAAGTCGGATAGTCTTTCTTGTGGTGCGGGCTTCTAGCCCGCCACTTGCATAAGTACCTACGCATAAATATTAAGCTATTTTTCATTGTGGCAGACTACTTAATACGGGCGGGGACGCCCGTACCACAAGATGGAGAATATGTTTTTTGGAAATCCCTTATCCCTTCAGATTTTGAAAATGGCAACTCATTGAATAAAATCATTTTCATTCAGGGCGGAAATCTGGTCTCAAATCATTGGATATCTCTACAATACCTCTATATCCATCCATCCGTACCCGTTGACCATCTTGCAGTACCCATGTTGCGCTTTTAACATCCATAATGGCAGGAATACCGTATTCACGAGCTATGATTGCTCCGTGAGAAAGGCGTCCTCCAGCCTCAGCTATCAATCCTGCAGCTCTGACAAGTAAGGGAGCCCAGCCAGAATCGGTATAAGGAACTACTAGAATCGTGTCTTTGTCAATCTCCGGAAAATCTTGCAAATTTCGCAACACTTTTACCCGTCCTTCGACTTGTCCGGGGCTAGCGGGTATACCTCGCAGCACTTGGTCGGGAGTGGGAATCGCGGTTCGGAAAGGAAATGCTGGAGGATTATTGCCATAAACTAACAAGGGGATTGGGTTTAACTGATTGTCATGTGCAAGTTGCGATCGCCTAAGCTCCACCAAATCCTGTAACTGTTCGACAAAGTCTGGCTCAAACCCCTCCACAAGACGCCGCACCTCGTCAAACTCCAGGAAAAATATATCTCCTGCTTGTTCGAGTAAGCCCGACTTCAACCAAATTGCTTCCAACGCCACAAAACACCAACGCAACTCAGCCAGGAATCGAGAGTAAACCTCTGTCACGCGTCCTTTGAGATTCACACGACTTTGGACAAACCCTCCCTTCTTCTGGACTGGGCGCGGTACCTGTGGTTGTTCGTTTGCTAACATGAACTGTACAAACAACTGTCTGACTGCTGATGAATCTTCCTTCCAGGTCGTCACAGCAATATCAGTTCCTACTTCACTTAAATATCCGTAATGCTGAATCAATGTCTCAAACTTTGTCAGAATCTCTTTCCCTTCGGCTGTTTGCTCTAACTGTTTAAATACCCCATCAGGATCGAATTCCGACAAAACTTGGCGAGATTCTCTTGCTAATTCTTGCAGCGATCGCAAAGCCGCCACTTCTGGAGTTCTACTGTTATCTATTTCTGTATCTTTAACTCGCAAAATTGCTTGCCGCAGTGCCGCACTGAGTGGAGCCATAATACTGAAGTAGGTTAAACGGCGCAGCAGATCCAAAATATAATTGATTCTTGCCAATAACCTGGCTGGTTCTAGGTCTTCGAGAAATTCTTGATTTAGTTGTGACAAAGCGGGAGCGAACCACCTGCGGTTTTCCCATCGAAAGTCCATTTTCAAGCACAATTCCCGCCAGACCAATCGTAGTAGTCCGGGTAGATTTCGTAAGGTTGTACTCATAGGGGGCTTACTCATCTTTGCTCCCCTGGTTAAAAATTCCAGACTTTCAGGTGGTAAACCCATGCGGCGAAAAATTTCTCCTAACAGGGTGGCGTTAAAGTAAGCTCTAGAGTAATGGAGTGTTGCTGTTTGGTTAAAATCCAACCCCACAGAATTTTCTCCTAACACTAAGGCAAAAATTCCTCCCCAAACACCACAAGTTAAGGGGCGATTAATCGACCAAGTTAGGGGACTAATCAGTCCAGGAATCACTTCAGCTGCGATTTTGCGCGTCCATATAGGTAGCAGAGTAGTAATAGGTCTTGCTTGCAACACCCAAAGAGTTTGACCGTCGTACGTCCACTCTATATCTTGAGGAACACCGTGGTACCTTTGTTCTATCTTACGACACAAGTAGGCAACTTGCTTGATTAATGCTGGTGGAATATTCCCTGTCCCTTCCAATTGGATGGACGTAAAATTATCTGTATCAACAATATAGGCGCGATACTGTTCCGGGGTAACCCTCCCAGAAACCACTTGATTTGCATTGCCAGGGAGTGCTTCAATGACGACAGCATCACCTTGCTTGGTGATGGGATCGCGGGTAAACGCAACACCAGAGTAGACTCCTTGGACTTGCTGCTGAATAAGTACCGCCATTGCTCCATCATACAGTCCCCGATCCTGCCGATACTGTACAGCACTGGGACGGTCGTAGGAAACCAAACAGCTGGCGATCGCATCTCGCAAACCCTCTTTTGTGGTGACATTCAACACCGTTTCGTACTGACCTGCAGCGGAAGCTTGGTCAGTATCTTCTCCGATCGCAGAAGAGCGTACCACAAGGGGCATTAACTCGGATGGTTGGAGCAATTCTATCATTGGTTCCGGGTCATCATAGGGAAACAGTACCCAACCTTTTGGTACTGGATAACCCCACCGGTTCATTTCAGCCAATCTTGCTGCCTTTTGTCCCACAAAAGACGCATCCAAATCATCGTCTAGAGTGAGAATACCACGATTGCCCCGAAAAAATTTGAAAGCTGCTTGTGACTCTGGTTGAGCTCGTTCAATAGGTAAAGCCAAATCATCTGGAATTTGCTTGTAAATCCAGCCTAGTAGGACAGCCAGTGCGATCGCTGCTAGGATTCTCGGTATATCATCATTATGTAAAACTGCGACAATCAGGGGAAATATCACTAAAACGCCAAATTTCGCCAATTGTCGCGAGCGTACAATCGTAAAGCTTGCGCTGGCTAATAGAAAGACAAACACTGCTGCTAGGGGATCGTGGACGGAAAATCCCCAAACGACGTTTGTTGTACCTGCACCTCTACCTGCTGTATATCGACCTAATACTAAAGCAATGAGAGCTACCAATTCCATTGCAGAACCTTCTCCAAAGACTGCACGAGCCAGTAAAACTGCGGCGATCCCCTTAGATGCTTCTGCAAGAACTGCCAGAACTCCCACCGCTGTCCCACCGTGGTAGAATGCGGCTGAGACACCAATATTGCCAGTCCCCACTTGAGATAGATGACGCTTTGAGAAAGTCTGGGTAATCCAACCAATCAGCGGTAGCGCACCCAGGAGAGGACAGAGAATGAAAATTACTAAGATACCCCAAAGTTCTAGCATTTTTTGATTTCGATTTTAGATATATTTTCAATCTAAAATCTCAAATCCTAATTCTATAATTTTTCTTATAGTAATAATTGTAGCTTTCCAAACAACTAGCTGTTCGAGTCACGAAGTTGTGAAGGATGAAGTTTGGAGTCTGAAGTCTACTTTCAACTCAATCAAAGACAAGGAAGGATTTTCTACCTACAGAAGAATATTTTATCCTTTCTCCTTCATCCTTCATCCTTTCTTAATGAACAGCGTAGGCTGCTTGCAACGCCCAAAAGATGAGCACAAGAATTGACCCCAAAAGCACTACAGAGGAGATTGTGACTACTTTTGGAGAGTCAGCGCCTTCAAATTTCATGATTCCTCGGTTTAAGTCGGACATCGCTTTGTAAGCCTCCTTTTTACATTAGACGCTCCACCATAAGGGTATTGCGCTTACTTTAACAGTTAACAGTTATCAGCTATCAGTTATATGACTGGGTTTCGCGTCTCCCACTATGCTTGTGGACAGCGCCCGGATTTCCCTCTCGCCGTGACTGGCTATCTTCGTCACGGCTGCGGGACTAATAACTAACGACTGATACTGATTTAACAACACATTTTTTTGTTGGTGATAGCAGTTTTAACAGTTATTTAGTTACCAGCAACAGGCGCTTGATAACTGTTCACTGATTTGAAGTAACCGTTTCGATTTTAGTCTATTTAAGCGAAATTGCCTCTATCATTTTTATTTATATTTAGCATCATTAGCATCGACACAAATACTTATTTCAAGTTAACATGAATAATCTTTTATACATTATATTTTCCGACTTTCTTGTAGGACTTGTATAAAATACAGCTTCTTTAATTTTTTATAAAATCTTTACAAAAGTTTATATTGGGAGGATTTGACAATGAAAGCGGTATTCTGGCTTAGTTTGGCGATCGCAATTGGACTCATTGTCATGATAGAAGTGGGATTGCGATGGCGATTTGGATTTGGTAACCCCCTACTCTACACCGCAGATGAACAGATTGGTTACTTATTGATCCCTAACCAGCAGACCCGCCGTTTTGGGAATCATATCAGGATTAACGAGTACTCAATGCGAAGCGACCCAATCCAAAAAACGCCTTCACCGTTTACTCTCCGCGTGCTGTTAGTAGGTGATTCTATCGTTAATGGGGGCTGGTGGACTGACCAAGAGAATACAATTTCTAGTTTAATCCAGCGCTCATTGACATCCGCAGGGGTTGGCAATTTTGAAAATGTGGAAGTCTTAAATGCTTCAGCAAATTCCTGGGGACCGAGAAACGAATTAGCTTACTTACAGAAGTTTGGCACTTTTAACGCACAAGCTATTGTACTAATTATTAATACCGATGATTTATTTGCTACAGCCCCAACCTGTTTACCCGTAGGACGCGATCGCAATTATCCCAATCGAAAACCAGTTTTAGCATTGGTAGAAGTCTTGAACCGTTATTTGTTACAGCCCAAGCCAATACCAGAATTGCAAGAAGTATACAAAGAAGGGGGCGATCGCGTCGGTGTGAATTTAGAAGCAATCAGTAAAATCCAAGCCCTAACTCATCAAACCAACACCAAATTTTTGCTAGTGATGACTCCTTTGTTGAGAGAGATAGGCAAACCAGGACCACGAGATTACGAAGTCAAAGCACGTCAACGCCTGAATGAGTTTTGTCAAGTGCAACAGATAACATATATAGATTTTTTACCAATATTTAACTCTCATCAAGACCCCAAAGCCCTGTATCACGACCACATTCACTTGAATTTACAGGGAAATCAGTTGGTGAAAGAGGAGATTGAGCGATCGCTGTTGGAGATATTGAAAGTGAGGAGTTCCGAATAATATTCTGAAAAATAATAATCAAGGATGAGGTGGAATCAATCAATTTTTAGTAAAGTTAGAGTTAAAACTAGATTTCATTCGAGCAAAGTGGCATGATAGCTGAAGAATCTCCTCAAAATGCTCAAAATTGGAATCAGCCCGTGGACGAAGTACAAACTAGTGACTTTGTAGGAGCAGATTTTAGTGGTGTTAATCTTAGCGATCACAACCTGTTCAATATCAATCTCAATGGAGCCAACTTCAGGGGAGCTAACTTCAGTGGAGCCAACCTAAGCAGTGCTAAACTTGGTGGTACTGACCTCAGGGAAGCAAATCTGAGTAACGTAACTTTAAGCGGTGCTTGTTTGAGCCGTGCTAACCTAAGTAGGGCGACCCTTAATGAGGCTGACCTCAGTCTTGCTAACCTAAGTAGCGCCAATCTCAGCCAAGCAAATCTGAACCGTGCTAACCTGAGTTGCGCTTACCTTGGTAAGGCAAACCTGAGCAAAGCAGACCTTAGGGATGTTGACTTTAGTGGTGTTAATCTGATAGATGCAGACCTTAGTGGTGCCGATTTGAGTGGAGCAAATTTAAGTCTTGCCAATCTAACAGGTGCTAATCTAACAGGTGCTAATCTAACAGGTGTTGAACTCAGTGGTGCTAATCTAAGTGGGGCAAGTGTTGATAGCTCCAATTCCGAGATTTCTAGCGCCAAAAATACAGAGTTCATGGATGCCGACATCAGCAATACGAATTCAAGTCTACCCTGGGAGGCTCAAAATATATTGTCGTCTATATCCAAAAACTGCGAATAAGGGGCATATTCTCGGTAATATAGCAATTCACACATCATTCGTAAATAGAGAGAAACCCTCAAAAGCTAGAAACCCGGTATCTCCAAGATACCGGGTTTCTGTCCCCCCTCGCAAATCTCAACAATGAAAGTGTCAATTTATATATTTTTAAAGCAGGTATAATTTGAAACAAACCATCATTAAACAGTAAACAGTCTCAAGGCAGAAGATATTCCACCGCCTGCGGTTTTAGCCTAATTGTGAACAATAAATCTGCTTGTGAGGTTGACAATGGAGGCGAAAAACGAAAAAAGCAACCGACGTACCATCCTCGGTTGGATAATGATACAAAAGACAAAAAGTTATGAATTATGAATACTGAACGCTAAAAAATTTCATAATTTATAATTCCTTCTATGTGCTCCTGAAGGCTACGGTGCTTGGTATGCTTATGTGAAACAGTATCACTCTTATCACTCCTGATGCTAACTTACGATCACAAGCCAGTCTGCTTATCGCTGATGTCCACAGACCAACAAGTTTGGTCTATCGTTGAAGCTACGGTGACAGCGTATCAGAAAAACCGTAATCGATTCCACTTACTGTTGAAGGTACCGACTGAAAACGAATGTGAAGTAGTAGATTCTCATAGTTCAGAGACTACAAATTGTCAAGAGCAAAACAATGCTCATCTCCCCACAAATCCTCGACAATGGTGGTGGGAAATCACTCCTGACCAAGTCATCATGACGGTACAAGGTAATGGTCAGTTAAACTACCGTCACTTCTGGCAAAAAGGTGCTTATGGGAGAACTCGCTATTGGTTGCCTAATGAATTAGAATCATCACAACCCAACGAAGCAATCCGCTTGCATAATTTTACTCGTAGCTTGATCGTCAAAGGAGATCCCATGCCAGAGCAATTGCGAGTAGAATACGAATTGTTAGCAGGAAAAGTTCAACTGGGAAGTTATATTCTTAATTTAGAAATTCAACAATAGAGTAGTTACAACACTAATCTTTAGCCTAATCCTCGCAATAAAGTTCGGATAAGGGTAAAAATCTGTAGAGAGTGCAACGCTCCAATACAAATATTGTACCCGAACTGTTACCATTAATCAATCGAACTTTATTGCAAAGCCAGGAATAAGATCGCGACTCGAAATTTAGTGTCAAGTGTAATGATTTACTTATTACTTTTAGTGGTTGGTTTAGCAATCATTGCGATTGGGTATTTTGTATCTGACGAAATATATCGTTTGTCAGCCGTAATAACTGGAACATTCATTCTTGTTTGGGCGTTTACTTTAACCCCCACGCCCTTTCAGCTACTGGTTGAAGTCATCATCTTTATTTCTGTTTTCTTTAGTTGCGTGCGTTGTTGGGAATGTCAATAACATTTGGCTAATTGCTAATTGCTAATTGCTAATTGCTATACTTTGTACGGGAATCAATTGAACTTTTGATTTGGCTATAGGACTCCTATTTGATTTGTGAAAAAATTCCGTACCACTCGCAAGACCTAATTTCCTGTAGCAAGATTGCCTATTCCCTATTGCCTGCCTACACGAATCAGTTCACCAAATCAAACCGGATTCCTATAGAATCTACTAGCTACAAGTTCAAGGCTCTTAGCTGATAGCTGAAGTGCTGACCGCTCAAAGTATAATTGCTAATGGCTAATTGCTTTTTTACTATTAGCGATTAGCTATTAGCCAATATGGTTGGTGTTAAGGATTGCAAAGGGGGATTCGAGGTAATATAGTACTTTTGAACTGAATCAAATACTTGAACTATATTCCTACATGGAAAGTAAATTCCCGGAAGATATGCAAATTTTTACAGAAAATTTGTTATTTACTGCACTTCCTTTAAACTTTTAGCAAACTTTGCAACCTCATTGAGAGATATTGTATTGGTTTTAGTTAAAGTAAATTGTGTTGTAACAAGTGTGTCATATCTAAGATTGTGTATGACCACTAGATGACTAATAGAAAACTTTTGACAATACATTGATCAAAGGTGAGAAAGTTTAGTTGCAATCTACAGCTTTTGACCGAGCTAACTCACAAATAGTTGGCTACTAGATAAGGGGTGACCTACAACACCATTAATTGTGAGGAAAAAGCTGACGAGGTTTTTTAATGATTAGAATTTCAGACGCAACAGCAACCGAAGGCTTAGATCAGTTTTTAGTTTTTGACCTGAAGCTTTCAGATTCTCTTCCGTTTGGTCAAAGCCTGAAGCTAAAATTGGTAGCAGAAGAGATAACGGCAAAACCAGGTATTGACTTTTTCAACCAGGACTTTGAATATAGCCTCGACGAAGGCAAGACTTGGCAGCCTGCAGATAATAAAGATGAAGTTACATTTGAGTATGGTTTAACGAGACTTAAAGTCCGTCTGGCAGTTAATAACGACACGGTGTCAGAAGGCACAATACCTGAGACCATGAAATTGAAAGTTGCTGATGTTTTATTTGGTACTCTCGATGATGCTACTAATACTGGCACTGGATCGATTATCGATGATGATGGAGAACCTAAGACAAAAGTTACCATATCAAACCCCGTGGCGGTTGAAGGCACAGATGACTATTTAATTTTTGATGTGGGTCTTTCATCCTCAAATAATGAGACACTTTCTCTGCAATTGGCTGTTGAAGAGGGAACGGCAAAACCAAACGACTTTGTTAGTGAGGATTTGGAGGTCAGCACTGATGGAGGCAGTACCTGGCAACTACTAGATAATGACAACCAGTTGACTATTCGATCTGGCATTAATGGCATCATTCAAGCCCGATTGCCAATCAATGATGACTCGATAGAAGAAGACTCATCACCCGAAACTGTTTCTTTAAGAGCTAGTGTTTTGGCAAATCCAGTGGATGATGCAGGTGTTAGCGAAGTTGGTTTAATTATAGACAACGATATTGCTGCGGGTTCTGGAACGATCTATCAAGCGGAAGATGCTATTTCTGATGGACCCGCTTTTTTCAGTGGGAGAGGTGCAGAGGGCACAGGCTATATTGACTATCAAAATCCTACAGAAGATTACATTGAGTGGACAGTAGATGTACCCACCACAGGTCTATACAACTTATCGTGGCGCTATGCGAATGGTAGTAACAATCGTCCGTTAGAACTAGCTGTTAACGGTGTCACAGAAGTTTCTAGTCTTGACTTTGTAGGAACCGGAGATTGGACGACTTGGGATTTTGTCCATCAGCCAGTCACATTAGATGCAGGCTCCAATGACATACGACTGACGGCAATTGGCAGCAGTGGTGCTAATTTTGACTATCTTGAAGTCACGAGTTCTAGTATCACTTATCAAGCGGAAGATGCCAATTTTGAGGGACCTGTCGTCTTTAGCGGAAGAGGTGCAGAAGGTACAGGTTACGTTGACTATCAGAATCCTGCGGGAGACTTCATAGAATGGACAGTTAATGTACAAACTGCAGGAACATACAATTTATCATGGCGGTACGCAAATGGAGCTAGTAACCGTCCATTAGAATTAGCTGTCAATGGTGAGGTTGAAGATCCTAATCTTGACTTTATAGGAACTGGAGATTGGCTCGCATGGAATTTTGTTACCCAATCAGTAGCATTAAATGCAGGCTCCAATACTATACGGCTCACAGCAAATGGCAGCAGTGGTGCTAATTTTGACTATCTTCAAGTCACTGCTCCCTCGACAGAGCCTGTTTCAATTTCTCCACTACCCTTAACCGATGTTCGGGTTGAGGGTGACCTAGTTCTTAACTTTGATGGTACGGATGAGGGATTGGTTGATAGAGATAATCAGGGAACAGGCTTTACTATGGCTGACCCCACCTCTAACCCAGGTAACCCTAACCCACAATCTGGCGTTGTCGGCTATTGGTCTGATCTGCTTGATGTCAGTGATGGCGTGCTTAAACTAAGCACCACCTCAGGAATTCAGTATTTAGACAACAATAACTTAGACAATGCCCTTGGAGTAGGTCTAAACCTGCCTAGTCGTCCCTTGAAGCTACAAACGACTTTAGTCGATCTTCCCACCGCACCAGGAGGTGCTGCCCAAGCTGGACTTTGGTTTGGTCAAGCTGAGGGAGGTGGTTCTGGCAGTAGCGAGGACAACTACATTAAGTTTATTGTCTTATCTACTGCACCTGGTAATTATGTGCTAGAAGCCCTGCAGGAGCAAAATGGGGTTGTCGTCCAAAAGCAGGAGATTGATATTCCCGACGACCCTGAGTCAGTTTCTCTTAACTTAGTGATTAACCCGGATGACCAAACAGTAACACCTCAATATAGTATTGGCAATGGTCTTGTTGAAACCCTGACAACTTTCACCGCAGTGCCTCAAGAGTGGTTCAGTTTTGACCAAGCAGGTATTAACCCTAGCATTGCAACTCGCAGTTTTGGGGGAATTTTTGCCACTCATCGCAATGCTAGTGCTTCTCAAACTTTTAGTTTTGACGATTTCTCTATTATTGAGGGAGATGTAGTTCTGCCTCCATCAGACCTTCCTTTTAGTCAATGGTCCATTCCAGTCGATAATGCCACGTCTATGGAATACGGTCCTGATGGTCGGCTTTACGTTGCAACTTTGTTTGGTGACATTCATGTCTTAACTATTGACCCAGATACTCGCACTTTTACTAGGGAAATCATTGAGACAATTCCTAATAGTGAAGGTGGTAACCGTTTAACTCTCGGAATTGCAGTTGACCCTGACTCTACTCCAGACAATGTCGTTCTTTGGGCATCTCATTCTAGCGGATCTGTAAATAATGGAGCTTTGAATTCCGGTAAAGTTTCTCGCCTTTCGGGTCCTGGGTTTACCCAAAAAGAAGACGTCATTACGGGGTTACCTCGTGCTATTGCTAACCACGCCAGCAACGATATTGATTTTGGACCCGATGGACGACTTTACATATGGCAAGGAGGTAATACTGGTACAGGTTCCGCCAACAATGCGCTGACAGAATTTGGCGATCGCCCTGAGCAAGTCCTTTCAGCAGCTTTATTAGTCGCAGATGTTAAAAATCCCAATTTCAACGGTAACGCCGCATCTAACATCGGTGAGTTCATTGAAGATTTTTATGCCCGCACTGACAGTGATGTTCAAATTTATGCATCTGGACTCCGCAATACCTATGATGGTGTCTTCCATAGTAATGGTAACATTTATGCTCCCGACAATGGTTTGGGCACTACTGGAACAGTTCCACCTGTGCCTAGACTTGGAGATCCCTCAGACCGAAGCATAACGACTCTTTTTGGTCAAGTTCCTCAAGACGATCCCGGCAAGCAACCCGATCCGTTAAACTTAATCGTTGAAGGTGGTTATTATGGTCATCCCAATCCGTACAGAGACGAGGTTGTTTTCAAAGACGGCACTTTTCAAGGTTTTGATAACAGCGATAACGATCCGTCTAATGACATTCCACCTGGTCATCCCGATTATGAAGAACCCTTGTTGATTTTGGGCGTCAATCGCTCTGCTGACGGTATTATTGAGTACACAGCAGATAACTTTTTTGGACAACTACAGGGCGATTTGTTAATCACGAACTACTCCCAAGGTGATAATGTAACCAGGGTTAAGCTGTCGTCCGATGGCTCATCAGTTATTAATACATCATCTTTAGTTGGTGGATTTACAGATCCATTACCGATTGCGATGGGACCTGATGGGTCATTTATTGTTGGCGAATTTAACGGTAGCAAAATAACTATCCTAGAGCCTTTAGGAATCTGGCGCACCGATTTACCAGACGCACCCGCAGAGGTTTTAGATGCAGGGAGCGCGACCTTAGATGGCAAGCTCTACATGGTCGGTGGTAAAACAGTAACAACTCATGTTAACAGCCTGTATATCTACGACCCTGGTGACCCCATTGTTGCAACAGATGATGTTTGGACAACTGGACCAAACCTGCCAGGATCTGCTGTCGAAAATCCCGCTGTCGTAGCGTTCAACGGGAACATATATGTGTTTGGTGGTTCGACAGATGCTTTTTCCGGTGCTGTAGACAACGCAGCTGTCTTTGACCCGACTACGTCAAGCTGGTCTTTATTGCCAGATATGCCTACAGCTCGTGGTGGTGCTACAGCCCAAGTTTTAGACAACAAGATTTATGTGGTCGGTGGTTTAGGCGCTGATGGAGCTTCCTTAGGCACTGTAGAGGTTTACGACCCGCTAACAGGTCAGTGGTCTACTGAATCACCCCTACAAACACGACGGGATAACCCAGGTGGTGCAGTAATTGACGATGTGCTCTATGTTTTCGGTGGTCGGACCCGAAACTCGGATGGATCTGTTGTCAATGACACCCTGAATACAATGGAGATTTACAACCCAGCACAGGATGCATGGTCTTTTGGTGAACCAATGCCCACTGGGCGGCGAGCACTAAGTGTCGGAACCCTAAATGACCGAATTCAGGTTATTGGTGGTGAAGCTGGTCCAGGTGGTACTGCATTTGATGTCCAGGAAGAGTACAATCCGGTAACTGATACTTGGCGATCGCTACCAGGAATTTCAACCCCTCGACACGGAGCTGCGTTTGGCACGATTGATGACGTTATCTATGTAGCAGGAGGCGGTCCGACTGCAGGCAGTGCCTTTACCAATGTGACGGAAGCCTTTACCCTCTAATTCTAAGGCGTTATAAGCACTAAAACTTAGAAACCCGGTTTCTTAAAGAAACCGGGTTTCTGATCGCAAGCATTTTGCATTTAATTTAGTTCTAAATTTCATAAATTTGTATCGCACTCTTGGGCTTGTAGTTGCGCTTTAACGCTAAATTTTATCTGTTTAATCATGTCGAGATAAACAGTTACACTAAGTTTGTAGATGCGCTAAGCGCGAAGACAGCGCATCTACAAACATTTTTATTTTTTTAGCAGTTAATTTAATGCGTATTTTATTTTTACATCCCAATTTTCCCGCGCAATTTCGCCACTTAGCGACCTTATTAGCCAAGGACCCAAAAAATCAAGTCGTCTTTGGTACAGCCCGCCAAGAGGGAAGCCTTCCGGGTGTTTATAAAGTTATTTATAAAGAATCTCGAAAACCATCACCTCAAACCCATCATTATATTCGTCCTTTAGAAAGCGCTGTCCTTCAGGGTCAAGCCGTTTATCGAGTGGCGCAGCAATTAAAAACAGAAGGGTTTGCTCCTGATGTAGTTTATGCTCATTCTGGTTGGGGTCCAGGTTTGTTTGTTAAAGATATCTTCCCTCATGCAAAATATTGTTGTTACTTTGAATGGTTTTACCATGCACATGGAACGGATGCAGATTTTGACCCCACAGAACCTTTGGATGCAGATGCAGAAGCGCGGATTCGAGTCAAGAATGCACCCATTTTGCTAGATTTATATAGTTGCGATCGCGGATTATCTCCCACAAATTGGCAGCGACAGCAATTTCCTGTAGAATTTAGTGCCAAAATTCATGTTTTGCATGATGGCGTTGACACTACCATATTCCAACCAAAACCGGAAGCTAAGTTAGTACTCCCGAATGTTAATTTAGATTTATCCCATGTCGAAGAAATAGTCACCTACGTAGGGCGTGGAATGGAACCCTATCGTGGCTTTCCCCAGTTTATGGAAGCAGTCGCGCTCATTCAGCAAAGGCGACCAAAATGTCATATAGTCGTGGTAGGAGAAGACCGAGTTGCTTATGGCAAACCTCTCAGCGATGGCAAAACCTACAAACAATTGATGTTGGAAAAGCTACCTTTTGATTTATCTCGCTTACATTTTACAGGTCCACTACCTTACGGACAATATTTACAAGTATTACAAGCTTCTTCCGTACATATCTATCTGACGCGTCCCTTTGTTCTATCTTGGTCGATGTTAGAAGCAATGGCAACTGGATGTTTGATAGTAGGGTCAAATACTGCACCCGTGCAAGAAGTCATAAAAGATGGTGTTAATGGACTTTTAGTCGATTTCTTTTCACCAGAAGAAATTGCAGCACGAGTCGATGAAGTTCTCAAACATCGCGATCGCATGAAAGAACTCAGAATTCAAGCACGGGAAACCATTGTCAAAAATTATGATTTGACCAAACTGCTTCCCCAACACGTACAATGGTTGGAGAATTATGAATTATGAATTATGAATTATGAATTGAATAATCCAATAAGGTCAGAATTATTTCTCTTTCTTTTCTCTTTGCGTCTTTGCGGTTTTTTATTATTCAGATGCATCTTTAGTGTTTGTCAAAATAATGAAATTGATAATAACGAAACTCTATTCCAGAATTTTGGATCATGGCTAATCGCTAATAGTACTTATATCAATTAGCAACTAGCCATTAGCCATTAGCTATTGGCTATTAGCCATTTACAACTTTAATATGGGCCAATCAGGTTCGCGATAATAACGAGTCATGTCATCAAATTTTCGTAAATCGGCACGGTGGATGAGAAACTCTGGTGCATTTTCTGTCCATTGCTGATTCAATACAGAAAACATAGAAGCAAGACTATCGCGATCTAAATTGGGTGGGATTTCCCCATAGTATCCTAATGTAACGTGTGCCGTTAGATGATAGTGTTGTTCAATTCCCAATGCCATGAGACTGGAATTTTGATAAATTGCTCTGCGAAGGTTAAGAATTTCTTCGTAAGAGGTTTCGTCTTGGGGGACTAAACAAACTCCCACGGCTCTTGTCATGACGATGAGTCCCAACATTTGCCAGCGGATGGGTTTAGCAGGGTTTTTCACCAACCGTTGATATTTCCCAAAAATTTCTCCAAAATCAGAGTGTAACTGTTCCTCGAACTTTGGATTCTTTTCGCAGGCGTCGTGGTAAGCGCTGTCCCAAATCAAGTCCGCTAAAGTCAAATGAAAGCTAGCCGGAGGGACAGGCGTAATTAAATCAACGCCTATAGGTAACTCTAGCAACTCCTGTTGGTAACGTTGCAAGTGTGAATAAAAAGCAGAGTTTTCTGAATCGTCTTCCCAAGGAGGAGTTATAACTGTATAGCCAGGAAAAGGGACAGCCTTTCTTGTTCCTTCTGAATCTGGTTGGAACTTGGAAGATCCCTGAATATGCTGAACTTGGGTTTTGTACGCTTCTAACAGCGTCATCCGCGCTACTCTATTTAAATAAGTTTGATATTTGTCGTCCAACCTTAATATCCTCGCACTCTCACGATTATTGATTGTAGGCAAATCTACCCGAAATAACTAGGAGATGGATAATGAGGTTGTGGGGTGTAGGGTATGGGGTGTAGGGGGGGTGAGTATTGTATGCCAATTTATGTTTACTGGGGTGAGGATGATTTTGCTTTGGAAAAGGCGGTTGCTCTTTTACGCGATCGCATCCTCGATCCTGTGTGGACAAGTTTTAATTACACAGTGTTGACGCCGGAACAACCGGATGTTCCCATCCAGGCGTTAAATTTAACGATGACACCACCATTTGGCGCTGGTGGGCGTTTGGTATGGTTAGCAAATACGAACATTTTCCAGCAATGTCCAAATAATGTTTTAGCAGAACTAGAGCGAACTCTCAGTGCGATTCCTGAAAATTCTTTTTTATTGCTTACTAGCAGTAGCAAACCTGATGAACGTCTCAAGTCTACCAAACTTTTCAAAAAGTTTGCTGAATTTCAAGAATTTTCACTGATTCCACCTTGGAAAACGGAACTCTTGGTGCAATCTGTCAATCAAGCAGCTCGGGCGATGGGTGTGAAACTGACTCCTATGAGTGTGGATATGCTAGTAGAAGCTGTAGGAAATGATACACGATTACTTGACAACGAACTGGAAAAACTACGGCTTTATGCTGGGGATGGGAATCAACCTTTAGATACAGACGTTATAGCTCTATTAGTTAGAAATACGACTCAAAATAGCATAAAATTGGCAGAAGCAATTAGGAAAGGTGATACTGCTAGAGCTTTGGCGATTTTAAATGACTTAATCACTGCTTGCGAGCCTCCTTTACGGATAGTTGCTACACTCATCGGTCAATTTCGGACTTGGTTGTGGGTGAGACTCATGATGGAAAGCGGTGAGCGAAATCCACAAGAAATTGCTAAAGCTGCAGAAATCAGCAATCCTAATCGGGTTTACTTTCTACAGAAAGACCTACAGTCTGTCTCTGTACGACAACTCTTAGCCTGTCTACCCATACTCCTAGATTTAGAAGTTAGTCTTAAACAAGGAGTTTCGGAGATGTCTGTACTACAAACTAAAGTTATAGAACTTTGTCAAGTCTACCGAAGAGTCTAGCCGTCAGCGGTCAGCTTTCAGCCGTCAGCAATCAGCTTTCAGTTTATAGCTCTTAGGTGATTGCTAAATGCTATCAGGTTTGAGAGGTTTTGTGGAACTTATAGGTCTTAAAAGAATTCTCAGTAAGAAGATATCCTGACTGTAGTTCTTTCATCTCAAGCAAATGAAGAAATTTGACTATCGTTTTTTCCGACTAAATCTAATTCGGATACTCTCCCATTCTTTATTTGTGGGTTGTCTTGCTACTGCGAGTTTGCTTTTTAGTCCTTTTGTCGTTAGTTCACCAGTTAACGCTCAACCTTCACAAACGGTAAATTCAAATGAACTGAAAAGCTATGCTAGAGCTTTGTTGGTTATGGAACCACAGCGTCAAGAAGCCTTTCGTGAAATCAAAAAAATTATTGGCGATCGCGAGGTACCCAAAATTGTTTGTAATGAGCCTAGTAGCTTCAGTAGTCTTCCAAGCAAAGCTAAAGATATTGCGGTGAATTACTGCAAACGCTCTCAACAAATTGTGGAACAAAATGGTTTGACTATCGAGCAATTTAACAAACTTACAGTACAAGTACAAAGTAATGAAGACTTGAAACGGCAAGTTTATAATATGTTGATTCGCCTGCAAAAGAACCCAGAAGCAGGTAAATAATCTGTTGATTAGGAATGAAAGTTGTCACTATAAAAAGTAGGCGATCGCTCCTTCAACTTACCTCTTTCATTTGAAAATTTGTATATTCTCTTCCAACTTTCTTCATCTGCTTTTATGTAGGATGAGTAGCTTAATCAGCTGGCAGAAAACGATACAGGAAAAGTATATTAATGATGAGTTAATTAGGATCAGCCCTGAATTAAAATTCGGGCTAAAAGCTTAAACCCGTTAAAACGGGTTAGAGGGACTTCTAGATAAAAGAATATCCATACCTCTTGTAGAAGCGGGCGCAATACTGTTCGGGAAGCGCAAAAATTAGAAACCCGGTATCTCCAAGATACCGGGTTTCTGGCGCGTTTGAGGCACCTCAAATCTTGTATCCGATACTTTTTCGTGCTTCGATTCCCAACACACGTTAACAAATACATAATCTA
>JAWQFQ010000207.1:0-17333 GCA_035967975.1 Scytonema sp. PMC 1070.18 | reverse complement strand
AGATGCACCCTGATAACTGACTCCCCTGGTAGACTTTCGGCTGCTGGGGGTTTTTATTGCTGATGAGATAACTATAACCTCAATTTTCCCAAATTTGTCCGGATTCATAAGTTCTTAACAGAACAAAGTAATGGTAGATGCACCCTGATAACTGTTCTCCCTAGCAGACTTTAGACTGCTGGGGAGTTTTTGTATTTTTTTATAAAAAATAACGCTTTTTTAAATCTTAATCTTTTTTCTTTTGTGTTACTGGTATTCTGTTGCATATAGCACAGATTAGCAAAAATGAGTTTAGCTGTCATTAAGTTTTCTTCAGAAGACTGCGGCATTTGCCACAAAATGTCTTTCTATGACAAGAAAGTGGTAGAGGAATTGGGTTTGCAATTTATTGACGTAAAAATGCAGGATACAGCTGCTTACCGTAAGTATCGCAATATTTTGCTAACTCAGTATCCAGACAAGTCAGAGATGGGATGGCCCACGTATATTATTTGCGATTCCCCAGAGGAAGAGTTTCAGATTGTGGGAGAAGTGAAAGGGGGTCATCCTAAGGGAGAATTCAGAACTCGTTTGCAACAAGTTCTAGATTCGGTAGCATCTGACGCCAGCTAAGGAATCTGACACCATCTTCAGGGCGTCAGAGCCTGCTCGTTCTATGGGACGGGCATCCTTCTTGCCCATCCTACAAGACATTTTATAAATCCATATCGTATTAAAGGTTTGTAGTTGCGATGCATGCGCTAAAGCGCAACTACAAACTATAACGCTATGAACTTATGTAACTCTGTACTTAGTTTGTGACTTCAAAGGACTTTACTTCTAAAACTGGACCGATCGCAGCCGCTGTCATAATATCATCACGAACCTGACCAGTGACTTGTGCTTTTTGTCCCGCTTGTAGCAACTTTTTATCTGCACCCCTAAGTATTTCGTAGGTCACACCCTCATCAGTGACTAACGCCCAAGCGCCAGTACCAATATCACGACGTTCGATAGTGCCTTTGACTGTGATACTCATAAAAAATGTTAAGTGTTAGTGGTTAGTTGTTAGTTGGATTTCCTACTACTAACTACTATCCACTAACCACTATCTACTAACCACTAACTCTAGGCAGTTTTTTCTTCATTTTTGACTGCCAAACGCGCTAAACCAAAGCAGAGTATAGCATTTACGATGAGAAACAGGCGTGCGAGGATACCACTACCTAATCCCCAAACAGCTGGGTCTGAAACTGAACTGACTGCTAAACAGGCTGCTACGCCTATTGTGGAACCGATCGCAAACCACTTCCATTTAGGATTTCCTAGCAACAGAGCCATTAACACGATAGGAATCAAAACGCTAGCAAACAATGGATTGAAAGCATTTGTTCCCTGAAGGGTATTACCTAATTCGGGGATTGAACTTCCTAACAAACGGAGGGGCCATTGCGGAACGTCAAAGATGAAAATGCTTCTTAAGGGGAAAAAGCCAGAACTACCCGCGATTAACCCAAAAGATAAAGACCAACCCCAGCTAAATGGGAAGTAAACCCGTAAAAACCAAGCTAGGAGGTAGGAACCAACAACCATAAGAATCTTGGGTAACAACGCCACAGCGCCGCCATCAATCCAGAAGCGGGGGTTGAGGTAGCCATTCTCTCTCAGCCAACGGAAGAAATCGTTGAAACTGATTTGTCCAGTGGTAGCAAGTTTCACTGCGGCTTCAGCATTCAGTTGTCCTGCACCATAATAGTTCAAACTATCATCATGGACAGTTCGTACTGACTGCTTCAAAACCTCTATAATTTGATCTGGTTCTTGAACACCAGAAGCTTTAACCAATGCAGCAACACCTGCAACGTGAGGGGCTGCCATGCTGGTCCCTTGAAAGCCCATGAACACTGCTACACCCTTATTCTCAGGGTCAATAGTTTCTTGCAAAATTTTACCAGATTCACTGCCACCAGGAGCAGAAATATCTATGCCAGCACCAAAGTTAGAATAGGGTGCTTTCTCTCCATCCGCACCTAATGCGGAAACACCAACAACATGGGGATAACGAGCTGGGTAGTCAGCAGAATTTTGATTTGAATTACCCGCTGCCGCGACTATTGTAACGCCTTTTCTGTAGGCGTATTCAATCGCGTCTTTCATCAGTTGGCTTTCACCGCCACCGCCCAAACTCATGTTAATAACATCTGCACCATTATCAGCAGCAAATTTAATCGCTTCAGCAATATCAGCAACAGTACCGCCACCATGTTCAGCAAGAACTTTCAGTGGCATTAGCTTGGCTTCATAAGCAACGCCAGCTACGCCATAACCGTTGTTAGTAGCTTGAGCAATTGTACCAGCAACATGAGTTCCGTGTCCGTTATCGTCTTTAGCTTCGACTTTGTCATTGACGAAGTCGTAACCAGGGACAAATTCTGTCTCTACCAAGTCACGTACGCGAGTAATACCAGTATCAATTACTGCAACGGTAGTGCCTTTACCTTTAGTTTGGTTCCACGCACCTTCAATACTGATATTGTGCAGGTTCCACTGCTTGTTGTACATGGGATCGTTAGGTCCTGTTGCAGCCATTGTCTCCTCATCAGTGTCTTGCTGCAATAATTCTCCCAACCAATCCGCATCACCTGGTGTGGGAATTTTGTAGATATAATTTGGCTCAATAAATTCCATCGTTGTGGCGAATGGCGACTTTTTCAGTTCTTTCAGTCGCTTTTTATCACCTGTGATGATGTACACATTATCTTGAGCAGAATACTTGTTATCCAGTCGGGGTGTGACTTGGTACTGTTCGGCGATCGCTTGCAGATTTTTCTGCAATACTTCCTGAGGAATATCTTCCCGAAAATTCAGCACAATTGTTTCAAACTCACCCTTGGCTGCGAGTCCCTGAAAATTAATAAAATTAAACAGGGCAACACTCAGACTGATGACAAACAAGCATAATATTAGAAGTTTTCTCATTTCAACCAACTACCGCTTTTTGCCAGTTTGCTCACTACCATAACTCAAACAAGCCCTTAGTTGGGGGATTTTGTATAAAAATTACATCACTCACGCAAATCTCAGGATATTTTTAAACAATGGAACGCGGTCTTTTATGGTTACCTCTATTAGTTGCTTTTTTCTGGTTGGCTTGGCAAGGTTCCAAAGAGTATCAAAAAATTGAAGCCTACCGCACCTGGGCTGAGCAATTTGACAAGGCTAAGTACGATCTTTACGCTGTCTTAGGTCAAAAAGACAACACTATCACCTGGGGGAAACCAACACCAAAAGGTCCAATTAAGCTAGAAACGTTCTCTTTGCTGGATGTTAAAAAAATTTGTCTTCTAGTAGATGATCAGCTAGTCGATATAGAAAAACCACCACACAGAGGTCGTATGATTAAGTTGGAATTTCTTTTTTCCGATTCTACCCAATCTGTAAGCATTCCCTTTACAGAAATTCCCTTAGCCGCAGAATGGGGCAAATATCTACAGTCCTTGGTTAGTGGTTAGTTGTTAGTTGTTAGTGGTTAGTTGTTAGTTGCTAAAATCCCTACTATCTACTATCCACTATCCACTATCCACTATCCACTATCCACTATCCACTAACAACTAACACCCCCCTTATGAACACCGAAACAACACCCAAAGTCCCTACTGCTTTAACTATCGCCGGTTCAGATAGTGGCGGCGGTGCTGGTATCCAGGCTGATTTACGTACCTTTGCTTTTCACTGCGTTCACGGAACTAGCGCTGTTACTTGTGTTACAGCCCAAAATACTGTGGATGTAATTAGAGTGGATGCTATGTCACCAGAAGCTGTTGTGGCTCAAATTCAAGCAGTATACGAGGATATAGGCGTGCAAGCCGCAAAAACAGGAATGTTACTAAATAAGGAAATCATTACTGCTGTTGCTCAACAAGTAGAAATGTTACAAATTCCTAATTTAGTTGTCGATCCTGTTATGGTATCCCGTACGGGAGCGCAGTTGCTTGATAATGAGGCTGTGACAACTATCCGTAATGTCCTCATCCCTAAGGCGACTATTATCACACCTAATCTGGTGGAGGCACAAATTTTAAGCGGGTTCCCAATTCATTCTTTAGATGATATGAGGGCAGCTGCTCAAATTATTCACAATAATTTAAGAGCAAAGGCTGTTTTGGTTAAGGGTGGAGGTATGCAGGGAAGCATGCGTGGGGTTGATATCTTGTATGATGGACGCAAGATGGAAACTTTGAAGACACACCTAATCGATACAAAAAATACCCACGGGTCGGGTTGTACTTTATCCGCTGCGATCGCCGCCAATCTCGCACTTGGACATGATTTGGTAACAGCCGTGCGAAAAGCAAAGGAATATGTCACAAATGCGCTCTCCTATGCCTTGGAGATTGGTAAAGGTCAAGGTCCAGTAGGGCACTTCTTTCCAATTATTCCTAATTCATAATTCATCATGTATTAAGAATTATGAATGACGGCAGAACTCAACCGATACGAAAATCTCTGTTTTGGTATAGTTATTTACTTGTGTTGTTACATCACATGACTATAAATTAAAAGTCTTCACTTCAAAAATATTCTTTCCGTCTTCTTGAAGTAGAGGGTCTGATAACACTACTCCGATGTGTAGAATTACGTTAAATTGAGATACCAATCCACTTATGCGAACACCCATAGGTCCTGTTCCCGTAAATACACGAAAAGTCCCCGCTCAGAACTACGCTCCCTCCGTACCACTTTCCGTGTATCGAGACTTAGCTTCTGAGTTACAGGCTGTTCAAGCAAAGCTAGATACCATGTCTGTCCAAAATGAAAAACTTTTGCAAGAGAACCAATTCCTCAAGCAAGAAATTGCCAAAGCGGTGGGGTCTGTTTTAAACTTGCAAAAATTGGTAGATGTCCAACCTAAGGGTAGCGATCGCCCCCCATACTTTCAGCGTTCTACAACTGAACCTAAAAAGTCTGTTAATGAAGAGCGTTTTGAAAAGCAAGTTTCTCCTCCCCGCTCTCCTGTCATCTTCGGTGAAGTAGAAATTCCCAATCAAATTCCCGAAACAGTGTATGTAGAAGAACAAGAAGAAAATTATTTGCTTGACAGCGAACCAGAGCCTTCACCAATCAATCGGTTTTGGATAATAATATCTATTTTGTTCATTATTATTATGGGTTTTGGTGCTGGCTATTTGATTGTGCGTCCCTTTTTGGAAAGCCAGAATCGCTAAGTTAAATACTTTTCTAAGTAGAAGCGCCTCATCTCACAATTGGGACTATTTTTCTGTTCAATTAATTTACCAAAAATGATAAATTGAGCGTATAATTTCAGATTACAACTTCAACGATTTATAAGATATTGAGTTGAGGTTGTGCTAAGCGTTCAGCACCTCAGCTATCAGCTATCAGCTTTTGTGAGCCACAAAGGTGTTGAATAGCTTTTAAAGCTGACTGCTGACGGCTAATAGCTGAACGTTGACAGTTGAACAGAAAAACAAAAGACAGTTAAATAAGCTGCTTAAATATAGAAATGTAGAAAAGGAGAAAAAATGAAAAAAGTAGAAGCTATTATCCGTCCCTTTAAACTAGATGAAGTAAAAATTGCTTTGGTAAATGCAGGTATCGTTGGTATGACGGTTTCTGAAGTCCGTGGTTTCGGTCGTCAAAAAGGTCAAACAGAACGCTATCGTGGTTCAGAATACACAGTAGAATTTTTACAAAAACTCAAAGTGGAAATTGTTGTAGAAGACAATCAGGTTGACATGGTTGTAGACAAAATTATTAGCGCTGCTCGTACCGGTGAAATAGGTGACGGTAAAATTTTTATCTCGCCAGTGGAACAGGTTGTACGGATTCGGACTGGCGAAAAGAATACGGAAGCTGTGTAGTGGATAGTGGATAGTGGATAGTGGATAGTTGTTAGTGGGAAATTCAACTAACTACTAACAACTATCCACTAACTACTAACAACTATCCACTAACTACTAACAAATATTGGGTAATTGTCGCAACAAAATATCAAAAGCCCGACCTCGGTGACTAATGGAACGCTTCATTTCTGGCGTCATTTCTGCGTAGGTCAACTGCGTTTGAGGAACGTAGAAAATTGGGTCGTAGCCAAAACCACCAGTACCGCGAGGTGCATGGAGAATTTCACCGGGACAAAAACCTTCTGCTTGTAAGGCAATAGTACCATCTGGACGAGCGATCGCGACCACACAAACAAATTGGGCTTGGCGATTGGGTGTATCACCTAATTCCTGTAATAGCCTCGCGATACGATCGCCATCAGTTTTACCATAACGTGCAGAATAAACTCCTGGTGCTCCATTTAACGCGTCCACTTGCAAACCAGAATCATCAGCGATCGCCCAGTTTCCTGTCGCTTTTGCAACTTGGGATGCTTTCAAGCAGGCGTTTTCAGCAAAGGTATCTCCTGTTTCCTCGACTTCTAATTCTTGAGGTTTGAGGGTCAGTTCCCAATTAGTATCAGCCAGGTAAGCCTGCATTTCACGCAGTTTACCTGGGTTCCCTGTAGCTACAATAAGCAATGACATGAATTATGAATTATGAATTATGAATTATGTTAACTTGATAACTCATAATTCATCTCCCGTTTTGGGCTGAAGCCCCTGTTTGACACAGGGGGTTGCTTACAGTTTATTATTTCTCCGCCCAATTTTTCGCCCACGCTAGGGTTTCGTGTACCTGTTCGAGGGTGGGGGCTTCGCAGTACAGGCGTAAAACGGGTTCGGTACCGCTGAAACGAATCATTAACCAGCTCTTATCTTCTAGGCGGAATTTGTAGCCGTCGATAGTTTGACAGTCAATGACTGCTTTTCCTGCAATTTCTGTTAGAGGTTGAGATTGCAGCTGTTGTAGTAGACGCGATCGCACTTCCATACTGGCGAGGGGTAAGTCAATGCGGTCATATGCAGAAATAAATCCAGTTTTTTCCTGCATCTGACGGTAATAGTCGCCTAAGTCCAGACCGGATTCGACAATAGCCTCTAGTACATACAATGCGGAAAGGAGAGCATCGCGTTCGGGAATATGGCTTCCATAACCAATTCCTCCTGATTCTTCACCACCTAACAACACCTCTGCTTCTAGCATTCTGTCAGCGATGTATTTGTAACCTACAGCGGTCTCGTATAGTGATAGGTTGTGGAGTGCTGCGACACGGGGAATCAAATCAGAACCACTGACGGTTTTGACGATTTCGCCCTTAAAGTCACGCCGTAGGGTTAAGTGGTCAATTAATATGGGGATTAAGACTTGAGAGCTGAGGAAGTTAACATTTCCATCAACAGCGGCGATGCGATCGCTATCTCCGTCAAACACCAAGCCCACCATCAAACCTGGATTGGTTTTGCGGTCATCACCCATGATTTCAAATAGACGGGAGAGGTATTTAGGGAGGGGTTCCGGCGCACCACCACCGAAAAGAGGGTCGCGGTTGCTGTTAATTTCTTTAACTCCGTCACCGAGTAACATTCCTAGTCCACCTGATGCTGCACCATGCATAACATCAGCAAATACTGTTAGTTTTCCTGCGGCGATCGCATCACGGATTTTCGTAATATTGACTTTACCTTGTAAAACTTCACAATAACTGTGCCAGGGGTTAAACTTCTCTATCTTACCTGGGATAGACGCTGGCGGTGCAACTTCGGATAACAGTGATTCTATTTGTTTTGTCACTTCTGGTGGTACAGAACCTCCAAAAGCGCTTTTCACCTTTAGACCCAAATATTTACCAGGATTGTGACTTGCGGTGATTACCAATGCACCCAAAGCATTTTGTTGCTTCGCCGCCCAACTAAAAGCTGGTGTTGGAGCAAAGGTATCTGTCAGCAACACATCAAATCCTGCTGCTGAAACCACTTCTGCCACTTTCATAGCAAAGTCTTCCGCCATAAACCGTCTGTCATGTCCGACAACGATTTTACGGTTACCTACTTTATCTCCGTATGTATCAAATAAAACTTTTGCGGCAAGAGGCGCAACTAAGGCTACACGTTCAAAAGTGAACTCATCGCCGATGACGCCCCGCCAGCCATCTGTACCAAACTTGATTGAGTGAGCTGCAACTGCCATTGAGGTATCCCAACTTCCTAACTGAGGATTGTATCATTTATACAGGGGCACCCGGTAAAAAAAGAATTCAGTACAAAAAATTGTACTATGTGTCCTAGTCTTTTATGACACAAAATATAGCAGACTTGTTCCATTTTTGGGATGTGGAGTTGGGGTGTAGTGAATAATAGTTTTCCCCACACCCTACCACCTACACCCTCTATTATGACTCCGCGAACTTATCCGTCGTATCAATCAACACACTGCGAATTCCCGGTTCAGTCATCGAATGTCCTGCATCAGGAACGACAATAAATTCAGCTTCTGACCAAACGCGATGCAGTTCCCAAGCTGATATCATTGGACACACAATATCATAACGTCCCTGAACAATCACCGCTGGAATATGGCGGATGCGGTCCACGTTGAGAAGTAATTGATTTTCCGGTTCAAAAAATCCCTTGTTAACAAAGTAATGACACTCAATGCGAGCGAAAGCTTCTGCAAATTCGTTTTTTCCAAACGTTTGCATGAGTGCGGGGTCTGGGAAGAGTTTACTGGTACTGGCTTCCCAAATTGACCAAGCACGGGCTGCTTCCAGCCTAGTTTGTAAGTCCGGACTGGTTAAGCGTTTGTAATAAGCTACAAGTAAATCATCTCGTTCCTGCGGTGGAATTGGCTTGAGATATTCCTCCCAAGTATCAGGAAAAATATAGCTAGCTCCTTCTTGATAAAACCACTGCAATTCTTTGTGTCTTAACATGAAGATACCGCGCAGAATGAGTCCGGTGCAACGGGAAGGATGGGTTTGACTGTAAGCTAATGTTAAGGTGCTACCCCAACTTCCACCGAAGACTACCCATTTTTTTATACCCAAGTGTTCGCGCAATTTTTCAATGTCGTCTACTAAATCCCAAGTGGTATTTTCTCGTAGCTCTGCATGGGGTAAGCTTTTACCGCAGCCCCTTTGGTCAAACATGACTATACGCCATTTTTCAGGATTGAAATACTGTCTGTAAAAAGGCGGACATCCACCACCAGGTCCACCGTGTAGCAAAACGACGGGTTTACCTTGTGGGTTACCGCTTTCTTCATAGTGAATGGTATGAAGGTTAGAAACTTTGAGTTTGCCTTCGTTGTAGGGTTCGATAGGTGGGTAGAGTTCTCGCATAGCTATTATTTTATCACCTTGGTGTAGATGAATAAAATCGCAAAGCAGACAATCGAAATTTAGTTAAAATTACAGATGCTTATTTTACTCTCGATTCTCAAACTAGAAAAAGTGCAAAAAAGCTCACTTGTGTTAATCTTCCCGCTTTGGTGTGCTGTGGAGATCGTGATCGTGTTGGTGAGCTAAGTCACGAATCCCTGTATTTACCTGACAAGCTCTAACAATTCTTGACTATCCCATGTTTGCATTTGCAAAAGTTCTGCCTGAATTTCTACTGGAGCATTGTCAGGTGTTGGGGGTAAGTTACTGGCAATGCTTTGAGCAGCCAGAACTTCCAAAGGTTGTTGGGTTGCTGAGGCAATCCGCGCCAATTGTTGAAAAATGGCTTGTGGAAGTTCAACCGTGACTTTTTGCGTTGTCATTGGTTGCTGGATGTCGCAAGTTATTTATACTTTTAAGATTATAGCAATCCGCACATCAAGAGTAAAAGTAGAGAACCCCGGTTTCCCATGCGATCGCTCACTTTCAACCCACATTCCGCACCCTAGGGTGTCACACAGCATAATCACTTAATTTTTTCTAGATTGTCAGCTATAAATTATGTATATAAAACTTTTTTTCCTCCATAAAAATGAGGACAAGCAGTATATAAATTAGCTTTTTCTCAATTTAAAAAGCAGTAAAAACCGATTGTGATAGTTGAGGGTGCGGAATGTAGGTTTCAACCCCTTTTCCTGTAAGAATTTAGTGCTATTGGCTCCAAAATTCAGTGGCGAGGCTACTTCGGATAAAATATTATTGCAAGCAATCGGCTTGACTCCATCCGTCAGTTCCCCTTTTTTGTGCCCGATCACAATTTAAGAAGAACGCCAATTCTCGATTTGTAAACTGGGTACTCTTTGAAATTCTCTTAAGTTAGATGTTACAACAATGTGATTATAAGTTAGTGCTGTTGCTGCAATCAGTACATCATAAGCACCGATAGGAGTACCTGCTGTTTTCAGGATACTTCTAATTTGGGCGGCACGTTCTGCTTCTAACGTGCCAAAAGGTAAAATTGTAATTGAACTTAAGAATGTTTCGATCAACGATTGAATTTTGATGGCACGCTGGGGATTCATTGCTAATCCATATTTCACTTCCATCATTGTTAATGATGAAATAAAAATATCAACAGGAGAAGTAGACTTTAAACATTTGAGGGTGTTTTCTTCTCCCTTAACGAAATCACTAATTACGCAGGTATCGAGTAAATAACCCATTATTAAAACTCGATTTCTTTAGGTGATACCAGTTCATCTCGGTAGGACTCAAAAATTATAGTCTCTTCTACACCTTGATGTTGCATAATATTTTCCGCCCAAGAAGTGGTTAGTTTTGTTTCTACGAAAGTTACAAAAACTCGGCTTTCAGTAATACCTTGTGGTATTTCAGCAAGTTCAATTTTGCCGTTTTTATAAGTTCCTTCAATGGTTCGTAGCATTGTTTTTTTCCTCTTGGCTAAATTAGTGAGCGCACGCTTGCATAGAGCCTTTTTACTACTCTAGCAACTCTTGCACCTAAGTAATACGTTTCATAAATTCGTATCGCTTTTAAACCTGGTACTGTGGATGAATAATACAGTTGAACAATTGAACAATTTCAGAGCCTCAAACCCTTGTTTTTCCGTTACGAGCTTTTATTAATGGTTGAACAATTTGTCTTTGCGTTCTGGATTCGCTTAACAAAACTTTACTTTCGAGAAATAAAACGGTTGAACAATTTCTACAAATCCTTTGATAGTAAGGCTTTGCACGATATCAGAAAATTCAAAATCTCCTTTAAAAATACCAGCTGTTAATATACGGTTTTTCTCAAAAGACTCTTGGTAGCGATCGCCTTTAACGCCCACAGGTTTTATCATTATTAAAGTCTCCTTTGATTGGGAGCCAGAAGCCAGCGTCAGCCCTAGGAAAGTTCGGCGCTGGCTTTTGACCTTGATGGCCGTTATAGCGATGATAGCATAAATAGCAGTAGTGCTATCAATGACATTGAAGTTTGAATAAAAATCGCTTTGTTAAGAGACATCGCTGATGCTTAAGAAAGTGATCGCTTTATCATTTCCTCTTCCAAATTACAAATTATCACTCTGCTTCCCCAAATAAAGTAAAAGCAGACCATTGCAAAGGATTGCTGTATTGATCTTTTGCTTTTAACATCGCATTTCTTAACGCTGTGGCTTTGTCAACACCTTGTTGCAGATTTTGATAAAACTGGGTCATTAAAAATGCCGTAGAATCATCATCTACAGTCCACAGAGAAACCATGACACTGGTAACACCTGCACTAATCAAAGAACGGGATAAACCAATCACACCATCCCCAGTAATGCGACCTCTACCAGTATCGCAAGCACTGAGAACAACTAAATCTGCATTTATTTTCATATCGAGAATTTCCTCCGCAGTCAGCAACCCATCATCCTTACCGGAAGGGGTTAAAGCAATAGCACTCCCCAACCCTCGATCATCATCAAATAAGCCATGTGTCGCTATATGAATGAATCGCGCTTGCTGCATTTTTTGCGTGATCGCAGTTTCTGTGGCTTGGTTACCTGTGATCGGTTTGGTTTTAAGGAGGGGTGAGATCGCAATTGCTTCTCTTTCTGCACCCTGCAAAGGCGGTAACTTTACTGGTTTTTCTCCCGCTTTTAAAGCTACACTCGGCATTGTAGGATTACCGACTACCAAAGCTTCCCCCGTACCTATTTTCACTGACCCCTGTTTCAATTTTTGCTGACGAGTTAAATCTAATACCTGAATTGATGGTGCAGTTAGGATAGTATGCTTTTCAATTAAATATTTATTGTCTGCATCTTGCAGTGCTGGGAAGGGAACCAAGAACAGCGCACCTTGAGGGATAAAGATTACTCGGTCATTAGGATTTTTGGGGAGACTATCTGCGATCGGTTTAATTAATACCTCATGCAGTTGCTTTAAGTGTTGATTTTGCTTAGTTTTATCTACTCCATTACCAGCAATAACAATACCACCAGCCCGACTGTTAATATCTATTACGCCTATCGATAGGCGAGTCTGATCAACTAATTTCTGCAATGTTGTATTTTCATTCTGTAACAACACTTTTAAATCAGATTTACGAAATATAACTTTACCTGTTGGTTTAATCACCCAAAAATAAATTTCTGTCTCATGAGCTTGTTGTTTCCCTTGAAGTTGTAAGTTATCGGTAATAATGGAATACTCTACAAGCGTAGCTTTCTGTTGTTTGGCAATTTTTTTTAAATTTTCTATCTTTGGTGAGTCAAGAGGCTTAAATTTATTAGCTTTAGTACCAACTTTATTCAATGATTTTTCATCAATATGAATTAGTAAAACTGGCGATATATTGTCTTTTGGTACTTGTTGAGTCACATCTCGACTGCTTGCATACCAGTTTGTAAGTCGATTACAGCTTGCCGTACAGGAGTAATCAGACTTAAAATAACTAATGTTCCTAATGCCAAAGTTTCGCGGCTTGTCGGTATCCATTACTGAATTTTATGCTTAAGACCGCTTGGTTGTAAACGGAATAATTCAGCATTGGGATGACGAAATAAAGAAGGAATTAGGTAAGCACTGAGATAGGTAAGATTTTTTTCGACTTTGAGATAATCACTTGCGGTTAATAATGCTTCGTGAACATCTTGATATTCTTTCAAAGCATTTAAAAATTGTACAAAAAACTCCCCAGCTACGCGATTATGTATTTTTTCACGCATAATTGCAACTTGACTTAAGCCTAAGTCAATTAATTTATTCGCAATACTTAAACCATCACAAGAATTAAATATAGCGAATTTTAAACCATTATTAATAGCAGTCGTCAAGGGCTTTTCGATTTCACTTAAAGAAATGCTAACATTAGGCGCGATTGATATCTGACCTCCAGTAAAAGTAGTTTCATTACTGTGTCCAGCAAAAAATAGCATATCTCAGCTTTGAGTAGTCAGGGTGGTAATTATTTCATTTTTCCAATTATTAATATCTTTCTGTTTGTCCTAACGAATTGATTTAACTTTAACATTGGCGACTTTTGAAGTGATGATATAGCACGTGATTCGTCTGCGAAACTTAACCCAGTGTCATCACCAAAGACAGCTAAAATTTTAGCTTTTATAGAGCTTTTATGAAATGAATTTGTTATTTCCTGCCTAACATTCAGTGGTTGACGTACAAAATGAAAAAGGCGATCGCGCATTATTGGCGGAATGTGGGTGCTCGCCTCATAGAACTTTCCTGAAAATAGTTGCTATACTCCTGAAAAAAACATAAGCCAGCCTACTCTAAGAGTAGCTCCCCCTCAAAAATACTGACTGCCAATATACTGCTTGTTACAAAAAACTATTGGTAGCGATCGCTCTCTGTGCGATGGAATTTGCCGTCAACAGTAAAATATCTCAGAGATATTCTTTAGTTCTAGCTTGCACTTATCGTAGATGTTGATTAAGATTCAAAACAGACAATCACAGAAAAATCACCTGTTCCCCGTTCTCTAAATTTATGAAATGCACAATCAACCTACCCGATACCCTAGCTCAACAATTAAAGCAATACTTAAAAGACAATCCCAATCAAACTCTAGATAATCTCATTAAAGAAGCACTAGAAGAAAAACTGACTAGCAAAAACTTATCTAAACTGCTCAACTTAGCCGGAATTGTCAGCGAATCGCCTACAAATGCCAGCGATCGTCCTGAAGACTCGGTAGATACCATTAATCCATGCTAACGCCCCTCTCCCAACTAGTGATTGATCTCCTATCGAAGCAGGAGAAATGAGTGGAGGAGTTTTAACACTTCAGCATTCACAAGAACGCAAGCTAGTGATTGAGGAAACAGAGGGAGCGACCTGGCAAACTGGTGTTTGGTCAGGCTTAAGTCATGAAAGTCTCTATGAGAGAATCCGCAACGACGTAATGCTTCCTTATCATGATACCCGTAAGAAAAAAGATTGTATCGCTCCAAGGGTGACAGCGTTTATTCCTCTTTTGCCTGCTTTGTCAATATCTTCTACTGGACCGGCGCTCTAGGCACGAACGTAACCTACAAAGGTAAATTTTCACCATTAAACCATTTTTTATCCAATAATTGCTCTAAAGTATAAGGGCATTCTTGAGGAAAATCTACAGATAATCCTGTTTTTTCCCGAACATATTCTAAAGCATCTTGATAGATAACATTTAATTCATCAGCTAAATAGTCATGCAAATTAGTCGTCAGGTATTTTTTTATTTGAGTCCGAAAGCCTAGAATTTCTGCTCGCCAATGATTCTTGTTTCTTTCCTGTTCTATTGTCCAATATTGTAGCAGTAGCAAATGTCTAATGATTTGTTCTAAAAAACTGCTAACTCTGTTTTTATCCTTTTTACTCAAGCTCTCTAATTCCTCAATTAAATTTTCTATATCCAAGTCATCTAAACGATTTTCTTTGAGGATTTTTATCGTTTCTTCTAGCCAAAGATGTTCATCGATTTCGTAAATGTTCTTTAAATGATTTTGATTGAAGGTTTTCATTGTTTTTCAGGGTTAGTTGTTTTTTAATTATACAGAATCAAATTGCCAATCCTGGGGAATCAGCTAATATACTTCATCATGATCTCCCAAATTTATGAGTAATATCCCTTGCAGCAGATTCCACGAACGTACCCCACAAAATCAGGCGATCGCACGCTTGCACAGAGCATTTTTACTACTCTAGCAACTCTTGCACCTAAGTAATACGTTTCATAAATTCGTATCGCTTTTAAACCTGGTACCTGGGAAAAATCGTGGTAGTTTCGTGTTACCACAACTGCATCATTCACTAAGCCAATTGCAGCAATTTGCATATCTTTCTGCAATCGATTCTGCGTCTTTGGTCAAACCCTTCTACTGAACCGACGCTCTAACTCACATCTTGCACCATTCTCAACAAGACCTAAAAAAACGGGTTTCTAAACGATAAATTAGGCTTTCCGAGCGATATGATTGGCAAGAAACCCGGTTTTTGCCCCAGGTACAAGATATAAGCTAAGAGCCAAGTTTGTATCAACAACTTGAGTGGACTGGATGTGCGATTACTCACTTCAAATTGATTTGCGGATACTATTTATATCCATATTCTTTTTTTACGTCGAACTTAGGTTTCTAGAGTAATCGACAATTACTATCTAGAGGAAGGATGCCAATTACTCTCAATCCACAATACTCTCATAGCTTGTGGAAGTTCAACCGTGACTTTTTGCGTTGTCATTGGTTGCTGGATGTCGCAAGTTATTTGAACTTTTGACCCATATTCCGTACTTTAATATGTAGTATTTCGATATTCAAGAATTATTCCTAACAACCATCAAAAATTAAGTATTAATACTGTTAATTATTGATGATTCGTGATTAATATCTAACCTCTATTAGCAAAAAAATGGAAATCTACGCGTATTACACCATGAAGTGCGGAATGTGAGTTTTAAGATTATAGCAATCCGCACATCAAGAGTAAAAGTAGAGAACCCCAGTTTTGTATGCGATCGCGCAGTTCAAATTGACTTGCGGATGCAATCTATATCCTTCAAGCTTGCCATTTTAGAGTTCTCTGGTAAAGCGTTCTAACTATGTAGAAGGAATTTTTATATTTGAAACGTCTGAATAAGACAACTATTTAACTGTTGTAGTTGATTAATCCCTAACTTCCCCAAACGTCGGCTAATAAGATTACGGTCTATCGTTACCATTCGGGAGACAATAACTTTAGAGCTAACTTTTAAACCTGTATCTGCAAATTCTGCATCTGAATCTTCAATCAAAAATTCTTCAGGTTTTAAATTGGTGAGATTTTGAGATGAAATAAAGCAGATTGTCGCATCATTACTACCTGTCGAACTTGCCCAGACTACGACAGCAGGACGTAACTTAGTTTGATTTAAATCTGTAAACGGGAAGGGTGCTAAAACCACATCACCTTTTTTGAGCGACATTATACAGGTTCTCCGTCTTCTAACGTATAAATATCTGGTTCATCAGATAAGAAATCAAAAGAACCTCCCATTTGAGCAAGGTTTATTAATTCTTGTGTAGAAGGTTCTGATTCATCAAAGAATAACTCTTGCTCTAATAGTTTGCGTTCTTCTTGAGAAAGAGAACGAATAATTTTTACTAACGTATTTACCAGTTCAATGTTCATAGAATTTTGTTGTGAGGCGCTACTATTGGTCATATGACTACCTCCTGACTATGATAAAATCTCCTAAAGGTACCTTGTGTGGATGAATAAAACGGTTGAACAATTTCAGAGCCTCAAACCCTTGTTTTTCCGTTACGAGCTTTTTTAAATGGTTGAACAATTTGTCTTCGTTCTCTAGATTTGCTTAACAAAACTTTACTTTTGAGGAATAATGTAGAATCATAAAAAAGTCGTAGAATTTCATTGCCTCAAACCCTGATTATATCGTTACCACCTCAGCACTTTGGCAAAAATAAAGTTGTAGAATTTTATTGTGCTCGTATCCAAAAACAAATAAAAAAGTTGTAGAGTTTTTAAAAAGCTTGTTATACAAGGATTTCAGATGGTATGTTTTCGCGTTTTACAGGCAATGACTTGTTTGTGGGTTAATGGCATCGGTTTGTACACCTTTAAGTATAAACAAGTCATACATCTTACCCACGCCAATTGATTTCATCCATCCAAGCGTGACCAATCCTCAATTTTTAAACCTGGTACCTGAGAAAAATCGTGGTAGTTTCGTGTTACCACAACTGCATCATTCACTAAGCCAATTGCAGCAATTCGCATATCTTTTTGCAATCGCTGCTTAGATAACCTCGGATGTTCTTGCTTGCAAACGCTGAAAGGTTTCACCTGCTTTCTCATCAAAATCCAATACCTTCACTCGTCCGAATAGAGCAACTGTACGGTTCAACTTTCCATAAAGTCGCACAACATCTTCTACTTTCTGCGTACCATTAATTCGCACCACCCAGCCATTAAACAATTCCTGAACTGTCACGATGGAAATAACAACCTCCGCTCCCAGGTCAGCTATACTAAAAACGGCTAAGAAGTATACTTTTCTGTAGCGCCAATAACAAGTATTA
>JAWQFQ010000206.1:0-17707 GCA_035967975.1 Scytonema sp. PMC 1070.18 | reverse complement strand
GCTAATGGCTAATGGCTAATGGCTAATGGCTAATGGCTAATGGCTAATGGCTAATAGTGAATGGTTATTAGTAGTTCGCACGAAAATTTTACATTTCATTTAGGACTGTTATGGGGTTCCTGGTTGATTTTTGAAAAATTCGGTACCACTCGAAGGATTTGATTCCTGATTCCCTATTGCCTATTGCCCATTCCCTATTGCCTATTCCCCATTGCCCATTCCCTATTTGCCTCTTAAAATTTATTGTGGAGGAATAATGGCATTAATTCTGATAGTTGATGATGCAGCTTTTACACGCCGAATGATTCGCAAGGCGCTAGTAGCAGTGGGTCACGAAACTCTAGAAGCAAGTCATGGGAAAGAAGGTCTAGACATGGTAAAAAACCACAATCCAGATTGTATTTTTATTGACTTGCTGATGCCTATAATGGATGGCTTTGCTGTACTGGAGGCTTTGCGCGATCGCAAATCCAAAATTCCCGTATTTGTCATTTCAGCAGATATTCAAGAAGGTGTGAGACAGCGCTGTTTAGAATTAGGGGCTTCTGGTTTTATTAATAAACCACCTAAAGAGGAGGAATTACACCAAACCCTTGAAAAAGCATTGGGAAAAGCGCAGGAGATGCTCTCATGAATCTAACAGCTGATAGAATTGATGCGATTCAGGAGCTCGTTAATATTGGTGTAGGTCGCGCTGCTTCGGTGTTTAACGAGATGCTAGAGTGCTACATTCGCTTGCAAGTCCCTTACATCAATATAGGTTCGCTACTAGAATTGCAATCAGAATTAGAAGCCAGCCTTGGTGTGGAACGGGTAGCGGCGGTGCGTCAAGACTTTTCCGGGTCATTTTCCGGTATTGCTGAGTTAGTTTTTCCAACTGAAAGCGCTTCTACTTTAGCAGCAATGCTAACGGGAGAAGAACCAGGAACCCCTGACCTAGACGCTGTCAGAATTGGCACCTTAAGTGAAGTAGGTAATATTTTAATTAATAGTGTTATCGGTTCAATTGGTAATTTACTCAATAGACGCTTAGACTATGCTCTTCCTAGATATATTGAAGACACGGTAAAGAATTTAATTGCTTCTAGTCATCCCACTACTGACACGACTATTCTATTGGCTCAGACTCAATTCACTGTAGAACAACTCCAAATCCGGGGCGATATCATTCTGATTTTTGAAGTTGGTTCTTTTGATGCGTTACTCCAAGCAATTTCACTAGAAGTTGGGGTGTAGGGTATAGGGAAAGAGATTTCCGGAATTTTCCCCCACACCCTAATGTACATACGAGCAAACAACCAGACAACCCCTCCCCTACACCCTTACACCGCTACATCCCACACCCCACACCCCACACCCTTTATTTCCTCTCATGTACGTTCATCAAACTTTACAAACTAGGCAGCAGCAAAAGATAAGCTGGCAAACCAAATTTAAAATGATAGCAATTGCTCTGAGTACATTGCCTGTTATGCTGGCGGTAGGAATAGCAATATTTCTCCTTCATGGCTTTAGTATGCCAGCTGATGCTGAAGTTGATGCAGCAATACTCGTTTGGCATAACCGTCTACTGTTGAATCTACTGAGTGTGACTGGAATCGCTACTCTAGTTTCCGGAATAATTGTATTTGTAGTCGCACATTGGTTCAGTCGTTCAATCCAAGAAGAACAACAGAGACTGCAAAAACAGATGGATGTTTTCGCGCAAGCTATGAGCGATGTGACCACAGGTAAGCTTGATACCCGAATTCCTGTTGTCGGAAAGAATGGAACTTTTTACAATCTGGCGAGCAAATTTAACCAGATGGCGATCGCTCTTGAAAAGGGAATTTTAGAATTGAAACATCAGCAGACAGCCCTTAACTTGTCTGCGATCGTCTCGATTAGTGATCGCAAAGGTGACATTATCTACGCCAACTCCAAGTTCTCAGAAATCTCTGGCTACTCTCAAGAAGAACTCATTGGTCAAAATCACCGAATCGTCAACTCCGGTTATCATCCCAAAGAGTTTTTCTCCCAAATGTGGAAGACTATTTCTAGTGGACAAGTGTGGCACGGAGAGATCCAGAATCGACGTAAAGATGGCTCTTTTTACTGGGTACACTCTACATTGTTACCACTGCTAGATACACAAGACAGAATTACTGGATACATAAGTATCCGATTTGACATCACAGAACACAAGCAGGCGGAAGAAAAGTTACAGGCTTTGGCTGCTGAACAGGAACGATTAGTTCAAGAAATCAAAAACCGTCAAGATGTTTTAGACGAAGCTGCGATCGTCAGCGAAGCCGATCGCAAAGGAAATATTACATATGTTAATGATAAGTTTTGTGCGATTTCTGGTTACAGTCTTGAAGAACTGATAGGTAAAAACCATCGTCTTGTTAACTCTGGATACCATTGTCAGGAATTTTTTGAGGAGTTTTGGAAAACCATCTCCAGTGGACGGGTATGGCGTGGCGAACTCAAAAATAAGCGTAAAGATGGTTCCTTCTATTGGGTAGATTCAACCGTTGCCCCTATTTTTGATGCTAACGCTAAAATAGCTAAATATATAGGTATTCGTTTTGACATTACTGAGCAAAAAGAAATTGCCGAGCGTTTAGAGAAACTAGCAGACGAACGCAAACAAGAAGCTGATGATCTAACCCAACAAGTTGTAAGACTTTTAGGTGAGATTCAAGGAGCCGCAAATGGAGATTTAACAGTCACGGCTCCAGTCAGTGACGGGATACTAGAACCATTAGCAGATTCTTTTAACTATTTAATTAGCTCTCTACAGAAAGTGGTGCTTGGAATTCAGAGTGCTGCAGAACAAGCCAAACGAGCAACTACCACTTCCATCGCTGACACTAACGAACTGACTCACCAAGCACGTACTCAAGCATTACAAATTGAAAACAGCCTCCGACAGATAGAACGGATACTTCACTCTATCAAAGATGTTTCAGAAGCCGCGAAACGAACTGAACAAGTAGCAAAGCATGCAGCCAAAACAGCGGAGGAGGGAGAAAAAGCTGTAGACCGGACTGTAGACGGTATCAATCAACTGCGCCAAACTATTTCTGAGACTGGTGAGATGATGAAACGCTTGGGAAAAGGTTCACAGCAAATCGGTAAAATTGTGACTTCCATATCCCAAATTGCCTCTCAAACAAACCTCTTGGCATTAAATGCTACAATTGAAGCAGCTAAAGCTGGAGAACAAGGACAAGGCTTTGCCGTTGTTGCCCAAGAAGTCCGCAAGTTAGCAGCGAGCGCTGCGGTTTCTACTGAAGAAATCTCTCAAATTGTCAAGACTATTCAAAATGATATTAGTCGTGTCATCGGTGCAATGGAAGAAGGGACTCAACAAGTTATTAATGGTACGGAACTTGCAGCCGAAGCAAAGACTAACCTCAAGGCTATCATTGAAGTCAGCCGCGAAATTAATAGTTTAATTCATAACATTGCACAAGCAGCTCAAAAACAGGCAGCTTCAGCAGAAGAAGTTTCAGTCATTGTGAAACAGTCGAGCGAGATTTCCATCAACACAGCCCAAAAAGCGGAGACGGTGACAATTTCTCTCAATGGGCTAGCAAAGATGGTTAATCAACTTCAGAATTCAGTGGTGAATTTCCAAGCTTAGGTATTTTATCAAGAAAGGACATGATATTACGACCCCAGAAACCCAGTATCTTGAAGTTACCGGGTTTCTCGCCTTTCACGAATAAGTAGACGTGCAAAATAAATATTTATTTTCACGCCTATAGGAATCCGATTTGATTTGGTGAAATAACTTGTGTAGGTAGGCAACAGGCAACAGGCAAAAGGATACCAGAAGATTCAGGTGTACCTAATTTTGTTCAAAAATCAAATAGGAGTCCGATATGTCTACTTAATTTAGGCTTCATGAAGCAAGTTATATTTGCGAAGAAGTTTAATATTTTCTGGTGTCAAAAGGTTGCGGATTTCAGAAAATTCATTAATAAGGCAGATTTCATGCTCATATTCTTCTTGTAATATTTTGAAATACTGCTCTTGTTGTTCTTTTGATTGGGCAGTTTCTAACATATGCAAAGCCATTTTAATTTTTGCCATAATTTGAGATTTTTTCACTAAAAACTGCTCTATGATTTCTTCTTGAGTTGAATTTATCATTTTCAAATTATCAACAGTAGTTTTTAATGTTTGCGAACATTGACCGTCAGTACTACCATACTGAATTATAATGTCTTGTTTTTTTAAGCGAGCTATAACTGCTTCTAGTAATTCGTCTCTAGTAAATGGTTTAGTCAGGTAGTCATCTGCACCTGAGTTCATACCTAAACGTATATCTGATTTTTCAACTTTAGCTGTTAAGAAAATAAAGGGAATAAGAGATGTCTTTTTTTCCAGTTGCAGTGCATTGAGTACACCATAACCATTCAAATTAGGCATCATAATATCACAAATAATCAAATTGGGTAGTTGAGTTTTAGCCAACTCAATACCCATGAGACCATTTATGGCACTTAACACCTTAAAACCTTCTGCTTCTAAAATTTCTAAAATAATATTTTTAATAGATTCATCATCTTCAATAACTAAAATTTTTTTCATTTTTCTTTTTCTCTTTTACTCTGCAAAGGTATTTTTATTGTAAAGATTGTTCCCGCACCAATTTCACTTTTTACTGAAATATTGCCTTGATACAAAGATAATAATTTTTTGACAATTGTTAGACCCAATCCCGTCCCGTTAATGTTTTCTGCGTTTTTACCTCGATAAAAGGGCTCAAAAATATGTTCGATATCTTCTGGGGAAATACCTATTCCTGAATCTTCAATTTTAAAGACAGCTTCCTGAGTAAAAATCATAAGTTCAAGTCTAATTATACTACCAGGAGAGGAATACTTAATTGCATTTAATAATAAATGACTAAGAATTTGTTGCAGGAGATTGCCATCAAGCCAAACTTGTGTAAAATTACCATAACTATTGAACTGTATTATGTGTTGGTTACCCTTTGTGCTTTGTAACTCATCTACTAAGTTTTGGCACAATTTCAACAAATCCACAAGTACTGGATTCAACTCTAGTGTTCCTGCTTCTGCTTTTCCAAGTAATAAGACCTCATTCAGCATTTCGGTTAAATGTTGAACACTGTCTTTAATGCGCTCAAAATAAATGCACTTTTTTTCTCTGCTCAAGTTGTGGCTATAATGTTCTAATATTTCAGCAGACCCCAAGATTTTTGTCAGTGGGGTGCGGAATTCATGCGAGATTGTCGTGATAATTCGGGATTTGAGTTTACTAAGTTCTTTTTCTTTTTCTAAAGCTCTATGAATTTCTGCACGTTGAACAGAGAGTTTTTCTGCGAATTGCTTGGTATCAGCCAAAGCCATGTTTTGTGTTTGTAGTAGAACTAAGTAGTCCACTAATGGGTCATGAATAGCAAAGTCTTTAAGTTGGAGTCCTAGCTGTTGTAACTGTGTTAAGTCTGTAACCCAAGGAGAACCAAGAAATAACATACTCTCGGATTCCTCAATGTAGACTATTTGTCCCTTTAGTTGCATAGGGTTGTGCAGATATTGCAGCAAGAATATGGAATTTAGCCGCTTGTAGATCGCATCAAATTCCAGTGACATTTGCGGACGAGTCATTTGGAAATGCGTGGCTAACTGACTACCTATAGAGATTCTGGGATACTTTTGCTTTAAAACGTTACCAACTTGTATAATTTCAGTTTTGCGGTTGAAAGCTATGTGAAAAGGAAAAATCTTTGCTAGTAACTGGGGTGAAAGTCCAATGCGATCAACAGGCATAATGTATTAGCCTTTTTTATATTTAATTGAAAACTCGTCGCGATCGCAACCTTCATCACGGTTTTGTATCTGTACAATTTCTACCTCTGTATTAAATCTTGTACCAAGTCCTTTCACAAGTCCAACCACCATTGGCGCAAGCCCTTGTCTAGTAGATTGATAATGTAGTTCTAATGACTCTTCACCCGTATCTGTACAATGAAATGAGGGTGGAGTCAAATTTGGAAAACTTAAGCCTACTCGAGAGTGAAGATTATCGAGGTTGTGAAGAAATTCAGATAAGTCGTTTCCAGCCATCTCTAACATCTGACCATAGCCTTCTGTCGCTGTATACAGCACCCAATACTCACCAAAGGCTTGCAGAATTTCTTGAGGAGATATTTCCAAAACAAGACTAGCTGCATGCACGAGCTGATAGGTTATGTCATCTGGATAGCTTTCCATACTAATGAAAGCATCAATATCTATATCCGCTTTATGTTTGATAGTTGCCCACGTATCTTCACCAAAGCGGCTACATACCATCTCTTGAATTGCTTTATTCACTAAACCGTACATAATAATTAGAAATTCTATTAGTAAAATTTTTTTCGTAAGCGTTCAGCTATCAGCCTTCAGCCGTCAGCTTTAGAGCCTGTTCTCGGGTGTTTTTAGTTGTTTCGAGTTCCATTATAAACTCCTAATTAGTTCATAAAAGCTGATAGCTGATAGATGACGACTGAACGCTTACAGTTTTTTCTAGCATTAACTCAAAAATTTTCCGAATTCAATTTACTCCCTTTCCGCCAAAAGATTACCGATGTTTTATTAGTTTCTGTCCTCTGTGTTCTGGAGCGCCTGGAGCGGTTTTTTATTTCGGTAATTTCATACCGATAAGGGAGTCATCTCAGTGTCAATGGGAATGTTAACTGTAAAGGTTGTTCCCACTCCAACTTCACTATTCACCGTAATTTTTCCTTTGTGTAATTCAACGGCTTTTTTGACAATTGCTAGTCCCAATCCAGTCCCAGAAATTTTGCCAACATTATTAGCACGATAAAATCCTTCAAAAAGGTGCTTTTGGTCTTCTTTAGGAATGCCAATACCTCTATCTTGGACTTGGAAAATAACGTTTTTATTCAGAAATTTTAATAACAAGTAAACATCACCTCCTAAAGGGGAATATTTAATAGCATTCGAGAGCAGATTGGTGAGGATGTGTCTGAGAAGTTTTTCATCGATATAAACATCAGTAGCTTCCCCCTCAACAGTAAAAATAACTTTGTGTTCTCTTGTTGCACCAAATTGTAACTCTTCTACAATAGAGTTGCAAAAATTAACTAAATTTAACCAAACAGGATTAAAATCCCATTTTCCGGCTTCTACTTTCCCCAGTAGCAACATATCATCTAACATTTGGGTCATGCGATTGACAGCAGTGTGAATACGGTTGAAATAAACAACTTTTTTATCTTCATTCCACTGATGGCTGTAGTGTTTGAGCAATTCAGTAGCACCCATGATTGTTGTTAAAGGAGTTCGGAATTCATGAGAAGTCATGGATACAAAGCGAGATTTGAGTTGATTCAGTTCCTTCTCTTTTTCTAATGCCTTTTGCAAAAAATTCTGTTGTTCTCTCAGGGCTATCTCTGACATTTGTCTCTCAATGGCAATTCCTGCTAAACGGGAAAACGCTAAGAGCAATTTTTTGTCCTGTTCCTTGGGAAGGCGGGGTGTTCGGTAGTACATAGATATTGTCCCTACTACGTCTCCATTACCAGTAAAAATGGGTATAGACCAACAAGCCTGGAGTTTATAGGACAGTGCTAAATTACGTAAATCTTGGTAATTTTCCCATAGAGGGTCTTTGGCAATATCTGAAACAATTACTGTTTTCTGGAAATAAGCAGCTGTACCACTACTAGCACCCATTGGATCAATGGGTATGCCTTTGATCAGTTCGGATAAATAAGTTGGTGGAAGGTTGGGAGCAACTGGCGAACACAGTTGTTTACTTTTTGGATCGGTTTGTAGAATGCAACAAATCCCCTCGTCTGATTGTTCCTCTATCAATAAAGCAAGGAAAGCTAGTGCTTCTACTAATGGAGTCCCTGTAGCAACCATTTCCAAAAAATGATTTTGACCACTTAAAAGTGCTTGATTATACCTGCTTTCAGTAAGCAAGCGATCGCGTTCTGCTTCTATGTGTTTACGTTCGGTAATATCGCGACTGACACAAATGAAATTCCCATCGGAAATCATTGTCAGAGATACTTCACCAACAAATGTATTGCCGTCCCTTTTTCTAACATTAACTTCTCCCTGCCAATAACCCTTTTGTTTGAGAATAGGTAACACATCAACCTCAAATGGACTGTTTTCCTCAGCGTAGTAAATATCGCTCCAAGTTTTACCAAGCAGACTTTCAGTGTGAGTGTAACCAAATAGTTGAACATAAGCTTGATTTACGTAAATATATTTACTTTCGCTATCGAGAATTGCAATACCATCTGTTGCTGCTTCCACAGCTGCTAACTGTCGTTGCAATTGTTTCTCTGTTTGCTTACTATTGGTAATATCAATCCCGATGAGAACAGCAGATGTTTGCTGTGCGTACTTCTGAGCAACAATGAAGTAATTTTTTTGTAAACCATCAATATCTACACTCACTTCGTGAGTCACTGTATCACTGGAACCGTCAAAAACCTGGCTAGCAAATTCACGAAATTCTAAACTATTTTGCAGAAACCCAAAGGGTTGACCAACAAAAGCTTCCGGAGGTTGTTTAAAGGCTTTCGCTAAATGCTGATTGACGCCCAAATATTTTAAATCCGAACTAATCCAAGATACAAATGCGGGTACTGCATCCAACACAGCTTGGAGTTGGTCTTTTGCTTTTTGCAGTTCTGCTTCCGCACGCAAGCGCTCAAGAATTTCTAGCTTTAATTGCTCGTTAATCTGTTTGAAGTTTGATATGTTACACTCTTGTAACCGCATTTTTAACTGTTTTTGTAGTACTGCTTCTGTAAATTGAGGTTTCTCTATTTCATCTGTCGTCGGCTTGTATAACTTTCCTTGTTCCTGAATTTTAAGGTTGTCACCCTGCAACAATTCAACTCTTTCTGATTCAAGTTGGCAAACTTTTTCTTGCAAAACCTGAATGATGTTCGATAATTGTGCTGGGTCGAATGTTTGTAACAAGTTAGTTTGAGTAACGAGACCGAGCATTTCGCCGCGATCGCCACTCACTACCAATTCTTGAACCTGCCAAAACAACATTTGCTGGTGCGCTGTCCAGAGAGAGTCCTCTTTTTTCAAACACAATAACGGCGAATTGATAGCCGTTTGAACTAGCAAAGCTGAGAGGTCTGGTGTTTGAGCCTGCAATCGGAGAATATCCCGTTCCGTGACAATACCTATAGGAAGAAATGTGTTCTCGGTAATTTTCTCAGCGATCGCAACGCTTGCAACTTGGTGTTCTACCATGACCTGTGCTAACTTAAGTATGGATACTGTTGGTTGAGCATGAATAACTTTTGTCTCCATCACCTCTGTCACACATAAAGTCCTAAGTACACCCGTCGCTTGCAAGCTTTGACAAAGACTGTCTGGCGTCACTATTCCCAACAGTTGACCGTCATCACTGACAATCGGCAGATAATAGATACCGTCTTCTCGGAATAATTTGACGACTGTTTGAATATCCCGAAAATCTGCATAATTCAAGATGATCGGATGTTGTGCCATCACATCGACAACTTTGACGTTCTCAAAAGTTTGACCTAGAGCGACAAACCTAACAAGCTCGCGCTCAGTTAACAATCCCACCAATTGCCCTTTTTCCATAACCAACACACAATTAGCTACCACCTGACCCTTGAGCGATATGGCATCTGGAGTCTCTAGTAGCGCTTGATTAAAGACAGGCAATATGGAGGTACAGCCCATCTGGCTGAATAGAGGAATGATATCGACTAAAGGTGTCTCAGGCGTAACAAGTGATAGACAAGATTTAATAATGGCAGCCTCTGGGGCAAAAGTAGGCATGAGTAAGTTGTTGGAAGTGGTATGTCAAAGGAGCAAACACGTGCTTACAATAATAATTGTGTGTTTTTATACCTAAAAAAAGAACTGATATAATCATGCCCTTTTGCCCTGGTTTAAGCATCGTGGTAAATTCGGTAAAAAAGACTCCGTATATCATTAAGATACGCATCGTATTTCTACAGTAGTAAATAATTGGGGAGCAAAGACACCCATATCCCACACCCCAATTTCTAAACTGGCAAAGTAATATGCACGGCTGTTTTTTGCCCTGGGACGCTTTCTATAGTTAAACTCCCCTCATATAATTCAGCTAACCGTTTAGCAATAATGATCCCCAAACCTGTCCCTTGCTGTTCTTGAAGCTTCCGTTCAAATTGCATATAAGCTCCTAGATGAATAATTTGCTCTGCTGTCATACCTCTTCCACAATCAAGAATCGATAGAATCAAGGTATTGTTTAGTGTCTTAGTTTTAACAACGACAGGTGTTCCAGAGGAGGAAAATTTAAAGGCATTATCAAGAGTTTCTTCAAGAATTTTCTGTAAACTTGATTGTGAAATTTTAGCAGTGACTTCTTGAAGTTGTAAATGCAAATCTGCTTCTCTATTAGCCTTTTGAGCTTTTTGGAAAGCAAAGTTTGTAATTGTGGTTTTGGTCTCAGTGAAAACCCATTCACCACGCAAAGCTTTAGCCCGGTCGGAATTGGTTGCTGATAATTCAAGTTCAGCATAGAGCAAAAAGTTTTGGGTAAGTCTGTGTAATCGTCTACCCGAACCATGAATGGCTTCTAGCATTTCTAAAGCTTCATCTCTTTCTAAATCGTCATAGCTATCAATGAGAATATTAGAAAAGCCTATAATGGCATTCAGAGGAGTATTCAGTTCATGGGGAAGTGAATGGGTAATGTTATCTCGTAATTCATCCAATTTCTGCTGAGATTGCCTGTCAATTTCTATCTGCTTTTTTAAGCGGGCAGTAATTGCTCCCAATAACTCGTCTCTAGTGAATGGTTTGGTTAAATAATCATCTGCGCCTAATTCCATCCCTTGACGGACAGAAACTTTAGCCGCTTTAGCTGTCAGAAAAATAAAGGGAGTTGTTTGAGTCGATGTGTTTTGCCGCAATTCATTCAGAACACCGTAACCATCTAGTTGCGGCATCATAATATCGCAGAGTATCAAGTCAGGCTTGTTTCCTCGTGCTAATTCAACGCCCATTAGACCATCTTCTGCTTCCATCACATCGAAATCTTCAGCACTTAGCATGACGCTGATAATTTCGCGAATGTGTTCTTCGTCTTCAATAACTAAAATTTTTGTCATTTTTTATGTCTCTTTTTTTAAAGGAATAGTCACTGTAAATGTTGTACCCACATTAAGTTGGCTGTTGAAGACAATGTCTCCTCCTAGTAAATCCACTGCTTTTTTGACAATGGCTAGTCCTAAGCCGGTACCAGCAACTTTGCCAGCATTCGTACCACGGTGAAAGGACTCAAACAACTTGAGTTGGTCTTCTGCTGAAATACCAATACCCCAATCCTGAATTTGGAACCGCGCCGCCTCATCTTCACACGTCAGTTTAAAGTCAATTGCGCTATCAGTCGGTGAATATTTGATGGCGTTGGAAAGTAAATTTCCCAGGATATGCCTAAGTAAGTATTCATCCATTTCAATATATGTGGACTGGCTATTGGAGGTGAACAACAGTTGGTGTGTGTTACCAGTACCGATTTGAAACTCATCGGTTAAACTGCGGCAAAGTTGAACTAAATCCAGATGTTCTGTTTTTACCTCTAATTTTCCGGCTTCTGCTTTTCCCAATAGCAGCACGTCGTCTAACATCTGGGTCAGGTGTTTGACATTATTGTGAATGCGTTGAAGATAAATAAGTTTTTTTTCATCTGTGATGCGCTGATGGTAGTGGGTTAGTAATTCGTTAGCACCGAGGATGGTTGTCAGGGGGGTACGGAACTCATGGGAAATTAAGGAAACAAAACGCGATTTGAGTTCGTTGAGTTCCTTTTCCTTTTCCAACGCTTTGCAAAGGCTTTCTTCTACCTGCTTGCGTTCGGTAATGTCCATCATTGAGCCGACAATCTCTAGCGGATTACCTTCTGCATCGTGTATTAACTTGATTTCATCTCGTATCCAACGGTACTTACTATCCGAGTGGAGAAAACGGTATTCATAGGTTTGGGTACTATTTTTTAAAAGTAATGGGAGTTTATCAACAATGTGAGGTCGATCGCTTGGATGAATGTGTTTGACCCAAAATTTTGAATCCTCCTTGACATCTTGTACTGTGTAGCCAAGTTTTTCACTAATGTTCTCACTGACAAAGGTTGTAGCAAAATCACCAAATGGTTGACAACAATAGATGACAGATGGACTGTGAAAGAGTAGATATTGCAGTCTTTGCTGAGTCAGTAGGAGAGCCTGTTGTGTTTGTTGGTGCTGAATAACTTCATTTTTCAGTTCTTGATTAGCCAATTCTAAAAGATCGTGTTGTTGTTTAATCTTTTGTGTTTGTCGGAATAGTTCTACAAACTCTTTGACTTTGGATATTAATATTTCTGGAACAATTGGTTTAACTAAATAGTCTACTGCACCAAAACTATAACCTTGTAAAACTTTGTGTAGGTTGTTATGAAAGGCAGTTATAAAAATAATTGGGGTGTGCTGCGATCGCAGGTGCTGTCGAATCAGTTTAGCTGTTTCAAATCCATCTAATTTCGGCATCTGGATATCGAGCAAAATGAGAGCAAAATCTTGGTTCACAACATATTCTAAAGCCTCTTTTCCTGATGTAGCTTTTACAAGATTATGTCCTAGATTACCCAACATTGCTTCTAAAAGGAATAGGTTGGTTGGATAGTCATCAACAAGTAAAATGTTGATTTTGCGTTCAACTTGCATGAAAAGTATATAGAATGATTGGGCAAAAAAGCAGAAAGTATAAGGGATGAGTCATGAAGAAGTTTTAGTTTATTCATAAAAAAATACAATGCCTTTCAAGTACTATTGTCAATGAATTCTGTGGTCTGGTAGATAATAAGAAATAGTTCCTTCATTTGCACCCTCTAATAAAAAATAATAACTCTGGTTTTAACTTTAAATTTTCATTCTTTTTGGAAAACTAAACAATTTTATACAATAAATTTTATAAAGAAAATCGTTAAAAGTCTTGCGGAAAATACTGGTTTTTGAATACATTTTTTATACATTTCTAAAATGAGAAGAGAAATATTAAACCGACGCTCTAGAAATCCGGTTTGATTTATCAAATTGCAAAGCTCCAGAAACCCGGTATCTCAAAGATACCGGGTTTCTCGCCCTTACGAATGATTTAGAATTGCTATATGGGACAAACTATTACTCAAGTAGACGCCTTTACCAACACACCTTTTGCTGGGAATCCTGCTGCTGTCTGCGTTTTACCTGCTCCCCTGACAGACGAGTGGATGCAGAAATTGGCGCAAGAGATGAATTTATCAGAAACGGCGTTTTTAGTCAGACAGGAGGATGGTTATCATCTCCGGTGGTTTACGCCTACTACAGAAGTACCATTGTGTGGTCATGCAACCCTAGCGAGTGCTCATGTCCTCTGGTCGGAAGGACACCTTTTACCAGACGAAGTCGCTCGTTTCCACACCAAAAGTGGGCTGCTAATTGCTAAGAAGCAGGGTAGTTGGATTGAACTGAATTTTCCAGTTAATAAATCCGAAGGTACTACTGCTCCCCCAGAACTGAGTGAGGCTTTGGGTGTGTCCCTCAAAACAGTCATGAAAAATTCTTTAGGTTATTTGGTACAGGTAGAGTCTGAAGACCTCGTACGACAAATGCAGCCAAATTTTGAGCTACTGAAAACTTTACCCCATACCGAAATCATAGTCACGAGTTCAACACATCAAGACTCAGAATATGACTTTGTCTCCCGTTTCTTTGCACCCGGATTTGGTATCAATGAAGACCCCGTAACAGGAGCCGCCCATTGTTGTCTTGCTCCTTTTTGGCGCGATCGCAAACGAAAAGACGAGTTTATGGCTTATCAAGCATCTAGTCGAGGCGGTGTATTGAAGATTCGCTATGACGGGGGCGATCGCGTCTACTTATCCGGACAAGCTGTTACCGTCATGCGTGGAGAATTGATTTGAACAAAGGGGGTAGGGTGACCAAATAATTCGTAATTCGTAATTCGTAATTCGTAATTAAAAATTTATTAATAATGAATTAATTATCAATTAATTCATTGAGGGTACAAACCCCGGTATAATTCGTAATTGAAGTCAATCATTACGAATTACGAATGCAAGGTAGCGTTTGGTCTGGGGTGAATAGAATTATACCGAGATATTAGAGTTTATACAGAAACTGGTTGTGTTATGCGAGCTTGTAAGTCCACTGTTAGTGATTCTCCACTGCGGTGGGCTTCCCAAGGACCGTAGTCCCAGAGTTGTATGCTCCACTGTCCTTGCATGTAATCTTCATTTTCTGAAATTGTACCTACATAGGAGATATCCTCAGAGGAAGTTGTCAGATAGCGCTTGATAAAGCTAATCTGACGCCCAATCACCTCACCCGCGATTTGAGCTTCTCCCAAATAGCTGTCATCCAAAACCCTACCAGTTAAAGTGTTACCACTTTGAATTAATGTGACCTCAAAACGGGTAGGGTTCCCTTTTTGCCAGTAGGTTCCAAGCCAAGTACCACTTATGTCTGTCATTTCTAAGTACGTAAGCTACAGACAACTCCGTTTTCTATTATACACATTACCAGACATGAAACTGATAACCGATAACTGTTAAAACTTTTTCATATTTTGACTTACAGGATCAAACCCCCTAGAAAATCGCGTGCTGTTATCGTAGCAAGCGCCATTCAAATTTGCCCCATAAAGCTTAGCATGGTTTAGTTTAGCGCCTCTGAGATTAGCTTCACGTAAGTTTGCACCACTCAGATTCGCTCGTGTCAAGTTGGCTTTGACTAAGTTAGCTGCTCCTAAGTTAGCACCCCAGAGTTTGGCTTGAGCTAAGTTAGCTCCAGTTAAGTCTGCTGCAAATAAATTGATTCCAGCTAAAGATGCTCTAATCAATCGGGCTTTCTTGAGATTGACAGCCGGGAAATCTCGATCCCCTGCTTCATAACGACGCTTTAGTTCATCTACATCCATAAATCACAATAAGGGTTGGGGGAACCAGTAAGTTGAGAAGCCAGTGCGCTAATACTATTTTAAATTCTCAAGCTTAACCTCGCCTTAAGCGATCTGGTTTGTCAGATACAGTATTTTCTTTATTGGATTAGTTAGAATTGACGGTCAATGCTCATGGTTTCTCATGTCAAATCTTTCCCCGTTAAGATATTCGTAATTTGTAGTTGTTACCTCATAACTAGAGTTTGGGGCTTGAAATAACGAATGCAACTGCTGTAGGGATCTACCCTGAATTACGAATTATGAGCGGGTTTAGTTTAATTGGTACATATCCAATCAAAAGGTTGTGTTACATTAACTACTGGGCTTACTGGCTTTTGAATTCACAAAAGTCAATTAATTAACTTGAGCTACTGCCAAACTCTGGCTTAACGTAGGTAGGCGATACTGCACCGCACCGAATGCAAATGGATTGGATGAGCTTACTCAGAACTCAACAAGCTGATTTCCTTCAAAGAGTCAAAAAACCTAAAACTTACGATCTTTCTTTGCTGGAAACCCAAGTCAAAGGTTGCCATAGTGAAATTATGGCATTTTGGGGTGAACCGTTGGCAAGACTGCTAGAAGTTGCTCGTCAACAAGCAGAAGTTGTTGCCAAAAATCCTCCTCCGACACCACCTGAATATCCCGAACCCCCGGATTGGGCGATCCCTTTTCCCAAACACTTCCAGCACCAAGCCGAAGATTTCCTGCTACGAGAGCAAATCGTAGACCGGGTGATGGGCGATCGCTTTGGAAAACGGGTTAAAAAAGTATCACAAGATACTGTGGATAGCATGGTTTTGGATGATGAGGGAAATTTGCGCGGTGAGAGTAAATTTCCCTATGTGCTTGCTAATAACCCTAAAATTGGTATTCAAGTTTACGTTAGTGACGGAGAAAGCTTTAATAGTATTAAAAAAGACAAAGTAAGATGGTCGATTACACAAGAAGATTTAAGAAATCATCAAGTCTTAATTTTTCTGTGTTTGTTTTTTCCATTTACAGGTAAAAGAGGTTACGAAAAACAAGCGGTTATTGCAGGTTTTTTACCTACGAATGAAATAGAGTTCAATGAACCAAAGTTGTCTATCACTCCAAGTCACTTATTATACGCAGGTGGTTTGAGTTGGTACTTAGATTCATTAGTGACTCAGAAAGATACGGCACGATTGTTAGAAGATATTTTTTTAGCAGAAACCATTCAAACTTTACCATCAGACCATCCTTTAAAAGGTATAATAGGGGATTGGGAATGCTGGCAAACCTTGAAGGGGCATAGTCGAGGAATTAATTGCCTTGCCTTCAGTGCCAGAAGTCATAATGGCAAAGCGTTACCTTTGGTAGCGAGTGGTAGCCGTGGAGAAACAAAGCTGTGGGATTTAACCAAGGGAGAATTAGTCGGTACATTATCCGAATACCCTTGGATTGTATCTGGAATAGTCGATGAAGTAAATTCTTTAGCCTTTAGTCCGGATGGACAGACATTAGTCAGTGGCGGTGCAGACTCTACGATTAAACTTTGGCACGTAGGAGCACAAGACTTAATAGACATTATGCACAAGCATAATGGAATGGTGCGGTGCGTTGCTTTTACCCCAGATGGGCGGATGCTAGCAACTGGAGGAGATGACAGGAAAATTATGCTCTGGGACTTGACCTTGCGTCAAGTGACAACTGCCCTCTCCTTAGATGATACGGCTGCTCATTCTTTGGCATTGAGTCCAAATGGGGACACTTTGATAACGGGTAGTTATCGCAAAATCAAGGTCTGGCGCATTATCAGATATGAAGGAATAATAGATTGCGACCCACAGTTGCTGCACTCGTTTTCAGGTCATTCTCACATTGTTCGTTCTCTAGCTGTGAGTACAGACGGAAAGATTTTAGTCAGTGGTAGTCGCGATAAAACGATTAAAATATGGCAGTTAGAGACAGGGGAATTAATTCGTACCCTCAAAGGACATAGAGATGGGGTGTATGCGATCGCACTCAGCCCAGACGGTCAAATTATTGCTAGTGGAAGTGCAGACAAAACTATCAAGTTGTGGCATATGGAAACAGGCGAATTACTCGCTACCTTTACAGGTCATGCTCACACAGTGACAGCAGTCGCATTTACAGCATCAGGAGAACTTTTAGTCAGTGGGAGCTTGGATAAGACGATTAAAATCTGGCAGAAAAGTTAGGTTTCAATGTAAGCGTTCAGCCATCAGCTTTTCTCAGCTATAGAGGTGTTTAATTAACTTATCGAAAACACCTAGAGAATACAATACTACGTAGGTTTTGGATTTTTTATTAGAAATTTGGGTATGTAGAGACGTTGCAGTGCAACGTCTCTACAGGGGGTAAATGTCAATCGAATTTGTCTTATCGCTTGCAGTATTGCTAGAGAATACCCGAAAATATGTTTCCAAACTGAAAAACGACGGCTAAACTGCTGAACGCTTACTCTTCCACCAGCAAAGGATGCCCATCAGGATAAAGTAACTTAATCCTCTTAGTTAACTGAGCTTTCTCCTCTTCACAAAGATCCTCTAATTGCTTAACTACATCCTCAGAAATTTCTAACTTGGCGGCTATTTTGCGTACAGATGCTTTTTCAGCTTCGTTGTATTCACTATCAGCAGCACAAGCTTGAATTGCAGTGTATACTAAAAACGGCTAAGAAGTATACTTTTCTGTAGCGCCAATAACAAGTATTA
>JAWQFQ010000205.1:0-17786 GCA_035967975.1 Scytonema sp. PMC 1070.18 | reverse complement strand
TAGGATGGCAAAGTCATTTAGCCATATGGTGCAACCGCCTTGCTCCTTGGTTGCTAGAAAAGGTTCTCTTGATAGCTTCGCCCTTATCCAACAACAGACAATGGCACTATTAGCGACTTCCAAATAAAAAGGTATCCAGAAATCTCTTGTGGTACGGGCGGGACGCCCGTCACTGAGTCAGGGCAGTGTTAAGCAACATTAAGAAACCCGGTTTCTTAAAGAAACCGGGTTTCTGTGACCCTTGAACCGTTTTGCCCCATACCCCAGACCCAACACCCTTTTTCCTACGACTCTGTGTTTGACTGAGGTTGGCTGTTTGCATGAAGTTTAATAAAACTATCAAAAGCGTACCAGGCTAACACATACCAGGGAATGATGTCCAATTGCAGTCCCTTTGTTAACAACTGTCGGATAGAGAAGATACCTAGTCCTAGAGGAAAAAGAACGCGCAAATCAACGACATTATCAGTCGCCTGTCCAACTCGCTTATTTAAGTCCACAACAGCATTCGATACTCCCGTTGCTGCTATAGATTTTCTGAGGGTAATCTCACTAAAAATTATGCCTAAATCCCTTAGTGTAGCGAAAACATTGTCCAGACTCTTATCTTGATTGTCGTGATGTATGACGATGCTGCCGTTTTGGAGATTAGTCCGCACCTGAGTAATATTGGGATGGGCTTCTAGCTTCTTAACAATTCGTTGCATATCCTTATATTGACGGTGGGACGGTGCGACTCTCAAACGCAGTCGCCCTGGGGTAGAACTAACAATTTTTGTAGATATGGGCTTCAATAAGGTTTTTACATATTCTTTTTCATCCATTACTGTAGGTACCTGAGTAAGATTGACAAAACCATTTGTTGACACTAATTCACCCTCGATAATTAACTAATGGCTAATGGCTAATTGCTAATAGCTAATAGCTAATGGCTCATGGGAAAAAGCTATTAGCTATTAGCTATTGACTATTAACAGTCTTTAGGAGAATTTGAACTATGCTCCGTTTTCAGAGTTATCAGCAGAGGTACCTGCAACATCGACGGCTGGAAGTTGTTGTCTTCCTTCTGCGAGTTCTGCTCTAGCTTCTGCAATCATGTCTTCCCAGCTTTCGCCTAGTTCTGCAACGGCTCCCTTACTTTTTTCATAAAGGACGATTCCGCCTTTGATTAAAGACTTAGCCAATGGTTTGCCGATTCCAGCTACAACGGGAATGACAACAGGTGCTAGGAGTACTGCGCCAATACCAGCAATGATGCCAGGTGCGCCTGCTTCTTCAACAAATTCAGGAACGGGAAGTTTAGGTGCCATGTTTATTTACCTCCTGGAAAATGAAAAATTTTGACAAAGTATACAATTGTACTCTGATTGCAACAGGTATCTCATCCTGCTGTTGGTAGAGTTTTTTGAGGGCGGCTTCTTAGAATTGGGCGCAAACCGTTTAATCCAGCAACGACTGTCGAGCCATTGTTAACCATAGTTGCTGCTAGGGGGTTCAGACCAAACAACACAGCTACAATCATTGCTCCCAAGTTGGGAATAGCGATAAGACTCGTGTTTTGACGAATCAAGTGTCTGGCTTTGCGGGCAATTTCGATCGCCTCTAATAAACCATGCAAGTCATTTTGCATGAGTACCAAATCCGCAGTTTCACGAGCGATATCGGAACCGTTGGCGAAGGAAACGGAAACATCGGCATAGGCTAAAGCTGGTGAGTCGTTGATACCATCGCCAACAAATGCAACTGTTTTACCTTGTTCGTGTAGTTCGCGAACAACTGTTGCTTTCTGCTCGGGAAAGGCTTCTGCGTGAGTATGGGTTGGGTGAATGCCAAGTTCAGCCGCAACAGCGCTTGCAGTTTGCTTGTTATCTCCAGTCAGCATGTGGACTTCCACACCTTCGACGGTTAACAGCGCCGAGATAACTTCTTGACTTTCTGGACGAAGTATGTCGCTGTATTTTATTCTACCTTGAAGTTGACCATTGCTGGCTACATAAATAGCTGAATTTACACGTTTTTGTTCCCCATTTAGCTGTTCCATTGGAATGCCTAAATGACGTAAATAGCGCTCGCTACCTACATAGACAGTCTCTCCGTCAATCTCTGCTTTTACGCCCAGACCAAGTTTATATTCCCACTTACCACGAGTTGGAATTTCTATTTTTTGTGCTTCGGCATAGCGTATGATTGCTTCAGCAACTGGGTGAGTCAAGCGTTGTTCAGCAGACGCAGCCAGGGATAACACTTTGGTTGTAGAAGTTCCTGCATTGAGGCTTTCAACACCAACAACAGTAGCTTCACCTTTGGTTAAAGTCCCAGTTTTATCAAAGACGATGGTGTCTACTTCTGCAAGTTTTTCTAACGCCCGCCCACTGCGGATGAGAATACCTCGTCTGGCTGCGTAAGTAAGTGCTGCCAAAACTGTGGTTGGAACAGATACACGAATTCCAGTAGCAAAGTCCAGAGTCAGTACACTGGCGGCTCTAGCTGCATTGCGAGTTACGGCAAATACTGCCCCACCAAGTAGCAAAGTTGGCACGACTGCTTTTTGTGCTATCTTTGCTGCATAGTTCTCCATCCGGGTATCGTGGACAGGCGCTTGTTGCATCAACTGAATGCTTTGTCCCGCACGGGTGTCATTACCTGTACGTTCCGCCATGACGTACATCCGTCCTTCTCTGACAAGAGTTGAAGCATAGACAGCTTGTCCTTTTTTCTTCAACACGGGCATAGATTCACCCGTAAGTTTCTGCTCGTCAATCAGTGCTTTACCTCTTAGGATAGTACCGTCTACCGGAACAAGCTCCCCTGGATAGACAATGACTGTATCTCCTTTCTGCACGTCTTGGATAGGAATTTCCACTTTCTCTCCATCACGCTCAACCCAGACAAATTGTCCTAGAGAACTCAATAGGTCTAGAGTTTGTTGAGCAGAAGACCTGGCGGTGCGATCGCGGATGTTTTCACCAATTTCAATCAGACTGAGCATCAGGGCTGGTGTGAGAAATTGACCTTGAACGGTGGTGATGGCGATCGCCATCAAATCTAGAAAGTCAATATTCAGTTGCTTCTCATCCCGAATCCCCTCCCACGCCCGTTTGACAACGGGTAATGTCGCCAGCGCTATAGTTGCTGCGATCGCTATAGGCGGAACTGGAACTCCCAACGGACCTCCCAATACAGATAGGGTTGTTGCTAAAGCTGAAAGTTGCCAACCGGGCCAAGAACCCTCGGTTTCAGTCGCAGCAGCTTTTTGCTGAGAGGACTTAAGAACAACAACTTCACTTGCAGCTTGAATTAAGTAACTTATATGAGAACTTATTTTTTTCTCTGAAATTTGATCGGATTTGTAAGTTACTGTCAGTGAAGACGCCGCAGGCTTAATTCGCACGTGTGTCAATAGGGTATCAGCTTCTAACAACACCTGAAGACGTTGTGCATAATCTGTGTCATAACGTAGACGAGGTACCCGCAACCTTATCCTTCCGGGAGTTTTATGCACCAGACTGTGCGAAACCTTGGAAAGCTGTGTTTGTGAGGGTCTATTGCTTTCAACTAAGGAAACCTTCCCGTTTTTCTCCTTTACATTCAGTGGAGAAAGATGAATTTGGGAGGAGGGTAGTTGCACGCTAAGTTCTGCCATTTCTTGTCTCTCATAAAAAAAGGAATTGTTGAACTCTGAGTCAAAAGCCGACTCGATGAAACCTCGATAGAGGAATAGGGGCGCTGTTGCATTGCGCCTCTGTTTTCAGGTTGATTGCGCCTCTACTCTTAACTCTTAACTCCGTAGCAGCTGTTGTCGATAGCAGCAGATTGAATCAAACGGGAAAGATAGGATATAGCTTGCTCCACGACGTTTGAGCAAAGCTTTTGAGAATTGAATATCTTTCCTGGTTGATAAGTAATCACAATTGATGCTGCTGAGCGATTCACTCGTTCGTTTGTGACTGCAGGATCTTTTTTGAATAAGGCTTCCAATCTTTGCACATATGTTGGATCTTGTGCTATTCGTGGTACGCGAAACCTTATCCGCCCTGGGATTGCATGAGCAATACTGTACGCTACTTTTGTCAGTTCCTGTGAAGGAGATGTCAAGGAAGAGGACACAGGGACACGAGGAAGTGGGGACATCGGGAAATTTTCTGTTGCTGCGTCATTAGATTTCTCTATTTCCGCATCTTCCTGTGTAGTTATCTCTGTCTGTTCCTCTCTGTGTTCATCTCCCTTTGTTACTGTCTTTACGTCTTCTTTTCTGTCAACTTTTTCTAAAGACGAGTTAACTGGCTGTTCAATTGCTGGTACATCATGATTAGCAGCTTGAATCAGACTGGCTAAGTGCGATCGCATTTCGGAATCTGACATTATTCCTGACTTATAGGTGATAACAATAGATCCCGCTGTGGTATTCACTTGCTGACTTATCACTCCAGACTGTGAATTGAGCAAAGTCTGCAAGCGTTTTAGATATATTGCGTCTCCAGATATTTGAGGTATGCAAAATCCCACTCTTCCAGGAAGAGCATGAGCGATGCTGTAAACCACTGGTGGGTAAGGCGTCGAAACGAAATCACCCGTCTGTTTAGAAACAATTTCCCGTGGTTGTTGGTTGATGTGCGGTGCTAATTGTGATACTATACCAGCCATTTCTTCCTCCAGTCTTCCTCAGTATGGAACCATGTCTAAGGGAAAGTTCGCCATAAAGGATAGAGCCGTTGAGAGAGCAGGAGTCTTGTAATCAGACCATATCCCGGCTATTTCCAGAGATGGCTCTTGTCTTGTCGTTGTCGATTCTGTTGGTTGAGTCAGCTGGATGAGCGGCTCTGGACTGGGTTGCTCTTTTGTGGTGTTAACAGAATTTGTTGGCGGGACTGTCTGGTCAGCTAACCGCATTAAATCTACCCAATGGGAGACTGATATCTCAGTTGACCCATAAGCGATCGCAATAGACGCAGCATCGCAATTCAGACGGACGTTCGTCACATGGGGATCGGTTTTGAGTAGCCTCTCCAGTCGTCGTGCATAGGCGCGATCGCGGTTGATGCGAGGTACGTTAAACCTTATACGTCCTGGAATAGCATGAACAATGCTGTATTCAATTTTTGCAGGATCGACTGCTACGTTGGTAGATGACTGCTTCACTTCTGAGTTTGATGATGGTTGATAAGTTGTACTATTTTTTGTTTTTTGAGAATTTGTGCTCTTTTCTGATGCTGAAAGGCGAGGTTCGACATAGCTAATGACGCGACGAGCTGCATTTGCTGTCACCCAGTAAACTGGAATTGATGCCAAACCAGTGATTCCTAGCCTGCTTGTGACTGCTAATCCGGTTACTAAGGGTATTAAAGCAACTCCCTGTTCTTTCCAAAAATCCAAAGATTTCCACGCAGCAAATGGATCTTCTTTGCTTTCTGACTCAGATGCAGATTTTGCTTGCTTGACACCCCATTGCTCAAGTCGCTCCAGCATTTGGGGTAAAGATATTCTTTTCTCATCAAAGTTAACAGTCAAACTGCCTGTTTGCTCATTGATGAAGACTTCCCTTACACCTTTTTGCTGTTGTAAATGTTCACAGAGGGTATTCAGTATCGAGTTATGACTACCGTCAGTAGCACGGATGCGGACGCGCCCCGTTGTTGCGTGGATAATTTGCAACCCCGTTTGAATTGGTTGCTTTGTTGATTTTGCATCCCCTTTTCTCGTATCGTTCTTCACTTCATCGCTTAGATGCACAGAAGAGATTACATCGTCAGATTTTTTCTGATTGGAGCTTAATCTCTCGCGACTACTGATGGTTTTGGTCATTTACTCGATAGCTTGGTTGAATCAAAGGTTAACAGTAGGTTAAATGTATCTTAACGATAACAGGTAAATTATCATTCTTTAGAATTATTTACCATTAAGTCTTACTTGTGAAGGTCATTTGTGATACAAAATTCTGATTTGCACTTCAGTGTTAGGGAGGGATGTGAAGTCCAGACAATTCTTCCTGTGGATTGCTCCAGATCCCAAACTTATGCTTTATGGTAAATACTTCCTTTTCGTGTATTTTATTTCACTTGTTTTTGATACTCCTGTTCGGTCATTATATCCAATGTGGTTTCCATCCTATCCAGAAAAACTATTCCTTCAAGGTGGTCGTACTCATGTTGAAATATCCGGGCGACAAAATCTGTCAATTCTTGCTTTTGAAGTTTACCGTTTCGATCTGTGTACTCTACTTCAATAGCTTGATACCTAGGTACTAGCCCCCTAATACCCGGAACACAAAGACAGCCTTCCCAACCCTTAAGCACCTCTGTTGAATGTGCAATTATTTTAGGGTTTATCATGGCAGTTGGCTCCATTTCTGGAGCATGAGGATACCTTGGATTGGGACGAGAAGCAACAATAAATAGGCGTAATAGTTTTGCTACTTGCGGAGCAGCAATTCCTACACCGTTAGCTTGAGCAACTGTTGCTATCAGCTCATTAATAAGATTTTGAACGTGCTCATCATAGATATCTCCCACTAAAGAAGCTCTTTGGCGCAATATGGGATTGCCCAGTTGAATGATTGGACGCAATTTTCTCATCATAACAAATTTACAGATAAAAACAATGAATTATGAACGATGAACTATAAGACTTTTCAATTCATAATTCATAATTCATAATTCATAATTCATAACTCAGCTACTTTGGCGTACGGGTAAAGGCGCTGGTTTGACCGCTATTTGTCTAACTTGTCCCTGACGTTGAACTTGTAATTGTAAAGGAATACCAATTTTACTATTCTCAACAATTCGTTGCACTTCTTCAATTTCCGTCACTGGCGCGTTGTTTATACTTTGAATGACATCGCCTTCTTTAAGCCCAGCGGAAGCGGCGGGAGAACGGGGAACAACATCAACCAATAACACGCCCTTCTCAGCAGTCAGATTCACACCAAATCTAGAATTGATTCTTTCTTTTAAGTCAGCTGTCAAAGTGACCATTTGAATGCCTAAATAAGGATGATCGACCTTTCCTTTGGCAATTAACTCCTGTGCAATTCGCTGCGCCGTTTGGATGGGAATTGCAAATCCTAACCCCTGAGCACCTCGAATAATAGCAGTGTTCATACCAATCACTTGCCCATTTGTATTCAGCAGTGGACCGCCAGAGTTGCCAGGATTAATAGCAGCATCTGTTTGAAGGTAGTCAACACGCTTGTCAGTAGCACCAATGTCACTGCTAGAGCGACCCGTAGCGCTGATAATCCCAGAAGTGACAGTATAATCTAGACCAAGAGGATTCCCAATTGCAATAACTGCTTCCCCTGGTTGTAAAGCTTCTGAATTTCCTAAGGTAACCGTTGGCAGGTTAGTGGCTTCTATTTTAATGACAGCAACATCAGTAACTGGGTCTTCGCCAAGTACGCGTCCGTCAAAAGTACGACCATCTTTCAATTTTACTGTTACAATATCAGCGCCATTGACCACATGAGAATTGGTCAAAATTTGACCGCCAGAATTAATGATGAACCCAGAGCCGCTACCCCTCTCAACTCGTTGTCTGGGTTCTGATGGGATTGAGTCGCCAAAAAATCTTCGGAAGAACGGGTCGTTAAATTCTTTTGGTGCTTGAGAAATAACCGTCCTCGCAGCATCAATACGAACAACCGCAGGACCTACCCTTTGCACAACCCCGACAACAAAGTTAGGATTATTAGAACCGGAAAAAATTGGCGCGACTTGAGGGGCTGTCGTGTCATTTGTTTTTGCATTTTGGGTTTGCGAGTTTGAAGATGGAGTGTTTGCCTCAAGGGTTCTAGCAGAAATGGAACAGCCCCCAAGGGATGCGGCGACTACACCACCAACAAGCATGACCAAAAGCCTGGTTATTGACCTGTTTTGTGGCGATCGGCATTTTGACGACCAAAGGAGGGAACAAAATTCATGGTCGGTTGTCTTCATTTGTCTTTCTTCTCCATGGGAATTCAGTGAATGTTAGAATCTTGGCTATCAGGGTAAGTCCAAGATAATAAGGAAATGTTCCTGGTTGAGAGATATATACTTTGCACGGTAATAAACTGAGCTTTTAGTTGAGCTAAGCGCACTTAAGCGATTAGTGTTTAGCTGATGGCTGATAGCAGCAAATGCTGACCGCTCAAAGTATAGTTTGTTAGAGTAGTGCTTGCTGACATCTTCAATAATATTGTGACGATTGTCGAGCATTGGTAACAAATCATGGAAATGCCCGTAGAGAGTCTGTGGAGTCAGGTGTTGGAACGCTTGCAACTAGAGTTATCCCGTCCCACCTTTGAAACTTGGATAAAAACTGCTAGTGCAGAGCGATTGGAAAACAATTGCTTGGTCATTCGCACTCCTAACCCGTTTGCTCGCAATTGGCTACAAAAGTATTACATAAAAACGATCGCTAACGTCGCGCAGGATATTCTCGGTTACTCCGTGGATATACACATAACGATAGCTCAGGGAGATGAAGTTCCCAATGTGAATGAACGAGAAATGACGTGGGGATTTCCCATCCAAAGTAGTCCACAAGAAACAGCTGCTAAAAACCCACCGAGAAAAACAGACCTAAACCCAAAGTATATGTTTTCTCGATTTGTCGTTGGTGCGAATAATCGCATGGCTCATGCTGCTGCTCTAGCTGTTGCTGAATCTCCAGGAAGAGAGTTTAATCCTTTGTTTCTCTGTGGTGGTGTGGGCTTGGGGAAAACCCACCTTATGCAGGCGATCGGTCATTATCGTGTAGACATTTGCCCTGAGTCAAAAATATTCTACGTGTCTACTGAGCAATTTACTAACGATCTGATTACTTCTATCCGTAAAGATAGTATGCAGAGCTTTCGGGAGCATTACCGTGCTGCTGATGTGCTTTTAGTAGATGATATTCAGTTTATTGAGGGTAAGGAGTACACCCAAGAAGAATTTTTCCATACTTTTAATACTTTACATGAAGCAGGAAAGCAAGTGGTCTTGGCTTCTGACCGTCCTCCTAACCAAATTCCTCGATTACAAGAGCGTTTGTGTTCTCGGTTTTCTATGGGGTTGATTGCTGATATTCAACCACCGGATTTGGAAACTAGGATGGCAATATTACAAAAAAAAGCAGAATACGAAAATATTCGTCTACCTGAAGAGGTAATTGAGTATATTGCCTCTCGCTATACTTCTAATATCCGAGAACTGGAAGGTGCTTTAATTCGGGCGTTGGCGTATATTTCTATCTGGGGTTTGCCCATGACTGTAGAAAATATTACCCCTGTTTTAGAAACACCTATTCAGAAGGTGGAAGCAAAGCCTGATACTATTTTATCGGTTATTGCAGATGCTTTTAATGTCTCAATTGAAGACCTGAAAGGGAATTCAAGACGGCGGGAGATTAGTTGGGCTCGTCAAATTGCAATGTATCTCATGCGCCAGCATACCGATCTGAGTTTCCCCAGAATCGGAGAAGAATTTGGTGGAAAAGACCACACAACTGTGATTTACAGCTGTGAAAAAATAGCACAATTGCGAGAAACTGACAAAAATTTGGCTCAAACGCTACGTCAGCTGAGCGATCGCATCAGCATGACTAGCCGTCGTTAAAAAAATGGGGAAGAAAATGTTAAGCTAAGTATAAAAATTCTTTAAAAAAAAATTATTTTGTGGAAAATTTATTGTTCTTTGTGGAAAACTTACGATTAATCTGTGGAAAACTTTATATATGTATGACTACCTTGTGGAAAACCCCCCCTTGTTATCCACAAGTTATCCACAGGGAGGGAGGGAGGGAGGGAGTGAGGGAGTGAGGGAGTGAGGGAGTGAGGGTGGGAAGAAAGATTTTTTACACTACTGATGTTTCTTTTAGGTATAACGAGTTGCTAGCTGTACACCGCTTTTAAGGAAGCCAACTGGGGTGAAATCCGACTAAGGGTAATTGTTCTGGCTGAATTTGTTCTTCTGCGGTAGGATCTGAAAAGGGAACTAAGGGCATTAACCAGAGATTACTGGTAGATATTGTCTGACCATCCTCAGTCGTGAGGATATTTGTAGGTGTTCCCTTAGTAACGGTTGTTTGTGGTACAACTTGGTCAAACAATAATCCTAAACCGTCTGGAGCTAGGCTCATCTCCATATTCCGCTGATCTGGGGGTAATAACAACAGAGGTTTCTGTTGTCCGTCTTTGAGGTTAATTGCGAGTAAATATGGCTGTTCCTGATAGTATTCTGCTTCTAATAGCTGGGTCAGTAAACAGTAAAGAGTAGGGGAAGCATTATCAAATTGACATTGGAGAATTGTCCCTGTAGTGCGTAGCAGTTGTCTTTGAGTCCCTTGGTTCGTGACTAAAAACAAGTCCCGCGTGTAGTCTGTATTAAATTTAACCATTGCTGCTTGGGAGCCATCCTTAGAAAAAGCTTGAACCAAGCCAAATTGAGGTAGAAAGTCTAGGGGTTTGCTAGCGTCTGTTTGTAGTGGTAGTATTGCAGCACCTTGTCCCTGAGCAACTGCTACAGCTTTGCTGTCTGGTGTAATGATAAAATCTCCTACTGGCTGAGTTTTTAGCCGTTTGGGGAGCGGTTTTTCTCCAGATTCCTTGGTGTTGACAGACATAAACCACAGTCCAAAGTCACTTGGATCGTTTCTTTTACCTCTTTGTATAACTAAGGTTTCTCCGTCAGGTGATAAGTCAAATTTTAGATTTTGATATTCTTTGTTATCTAAAAGCAGGTCTATTCTACCTGGTGGTTCTGCTGGTTCTCCTGCTTTTACTGCAATACCTGTTGTGACAGTGTAGACCTGAGATGAGAGTAAGTCTTGGCTGGTTGAGGCTCGTGCGGAAAACATAATTTTATCACCACTTGGAAATGGTTCATAATCCATGACTACCAAGTCTTTGGGAGTGAGTACCTTCTTTTGCTCTTTTGTTAAGTTATAAAGAATCAACTTACCTGTATCTTTTTTATCAGCACCAATATAAAGAAGAACGCGATCGCGGGTGCGAAAGGTACCTGTGAAGGGTTGCATTTCCCTTTTTTTGCCTTCCTTTTCTGCAAATTTATCTGTCGCATCTTGCAGCTTTACAGTATAGTTTGTTCCATAAGGTGCTGGTGTTAAAAGAGTATAAACCATACGTCGTCCAGCCCAACTGACTTTACCTGCCAAAGGTGGTTCAATTGTCAAATTTTCCTCAACACTTTTTTGGTTCATTGGACGACTAAAGGTGAGAGCAAAAGAAATATCATCGGTACTGATTTTCTGATTTTGCCAGCTAAATTGCCTTACCATCGGCTTAACTGCATCCCCCTGCAATACTAATATTGCTATTAATATACTTAGGATGAGCATCAATGCGATCGCAACGCGATCCAATGGTTGGAAAAAAGTTTTATTAATAGACATTTGATAGTTGTTAGTTGTTAGTTTTTGGTTGTTAGATTTTGGTTGTTAGTTGTTAGTTTTTGGTTGTTAGTTGTTAGTTGTTAGTTGCTTGACTACTAACCACTAACCACTAACTACTAACCAGTCTTAATAACTATAAGGATTTTTGGGTTGAGGAATTGTTTTTAAGGAAGTTGCGGAAATAGTCAATTGGCGTTTGTTATTAATAGTTTCCGTTATCATTTTTCCTTCTATTTCCAACCATGTATCTGGTTTATATTTATCACGCTTTTCAGAGTTTAGTTTGACAGGTAATCCTATAGGGTAAGCATCAGCAGCACAGCAAGTTAAAACGAACCGTGCAATGTACAAATATTCTTTTCCCAGGTCTGGTGGATGAATAACAAATCCTTGTACTTTCGCTGTTTGTCCTGTATACGCATCTGGTTCAGGATAGACATTTAGAGTGCGTACCCAGTCTACTAAAGTGCGATTTTCTGGGCGAACAGAAGCACGAAAGGCTTGAGGTTGGGAACGTGTTGCACCTATGAGATCGGTAACGCCCCTGTCAAGGGCAACTTGACTGGCAAAAACGCGAGGCGTAATTATTAATCCTAAAATCGCCGTTGTTAACAGCAAAAAACTGCCAAAACCAGGAGGAAATATTGTAAAGTGTTGGACATTTGGGAGCGTCTCACCACGCCGTTTTTGCAATAGTTGTACTGCTTTGAAGAAAGCAAGAATGAGTAAACCTATGGCTCCCGCAATTGCTAACCAAAAGTAATCGGGGTGAAGCAATAAATATAACTTACTGGTTAACCAATATTTTAGAATTAAAAGTCCCCAAGCTGTTAAAGCAAAAACATCTATCCAAAGTAGTATTTTAACTCGGATTCTAGACTTTTTATTTTGGTTTAAACTCATAAACAATCAATCATTCGTTATTAGTCATTAATCATGGTTCATTGTCAGAGGACAAAAGAGACTTTTTTGCGTCTTTGCGACTTTGCGTGAGCTTAATGATAATTGTTTAACCAGACATTAATATAATACAGTGGTTAAAAAATATGTAGATTTAGGAAAAGAGTAAATAGAAACGTTAATTGTCCTGCAAGAGCAAACAAGTAGATAATTGCCCTGGGTTTAAAAATCGATAACATCAAACCAATACCTTTAATGTCAATCATGGGTCCAAAGACCAGAAAAGCTAACAAAGAGCCACTGGTAAAAGTTGAAGCAAAAGACAGGGCGAAGAAAGAGTCAACAGTGGAACAAATTGACACCACCGCAGCTAACACCATCATGGCAGCGATAGAGGTAATTGGGCCTGCACCCAAACTGAGAATCAACTCACGGGGAGCAAAGACTTGAATAGCGGCTGCGATCGCACTACCCATAATCAACACTGCACCCAATTCGCGCAATTCCTGCACGCAATTATCTACCAACAACCTCAATTTATCTACCACGGGTTTATTGGGTTTAGAAACAGCCACAGATTGTTGCAACGTACCTGTATCCATTTTCACCGTTTGACCCGCTGCACTTCCTAGTAGATACGTTCCTGACTGTAATAAGGAAGCAGTTTCTGTCTGTTGTTCTAATAGCTGACTTTTCCGACTTCGTTTAGATTCACGTTGAGTAGGTGGGTTATATTTTAGATAACGAGCAATTGCTGGTTGCACTATTGGGGTTAAATCTTTCTGAAAACTAAAGACAAACCCGATAATGACCGCAATGAGGAGAGAAAACACGACTCTCAGTACAACTATTTCTGGTTGGTCGCGAAATGCTGTCCATGTAGCCCATATAACGATTGGGTTAATTGTTGGTGCAGCTAGTAAAAAGCCAATGGCTACTGGTGTAGGGACTCCCTGCATCAGTAGGCGTCGCGCTACGGGTACATTACCACATTCACAAACAGGAAACAAAAATCCTACTAAGCTACCGACTATTGCACCTAATAAGGGGTTTTTGGGCATTTTTTGCACTAATTTGCGCTCATCAACGAAAAAGAGCAGCACACTAGAGAACAAAACCCCTAATAGTAAGAAGGGGATCGCTTCAACCAGTAGACTCAGAAATAAAGTGAAACCATTGTTCAGTTGATTCATGGGAGCGCTTATTAAAGCGGTGTTGAGTTTTCAAGTTGTGTCCAGTTATTCTAGCGTTTGGAGGAATTAACAATCCCGTTGGCAAGAGTAAAAACACTAGAAAAACATTTTTTACTGCTAATTACAATGAATGTAAACTAACCATAAGACTGAAGTGAGAGCAATTAAGATATTAGCAGTTTAAATATAGGAATTTATACTTAATTTATTTATATGTGCCTCCATTAACTTGCTATGAATCCTACTATACGGATTGTGAAGCTTAAAAAATGGTTCCTATTTTCAAGCTACCGCATCTCTACACGTCATTTGTGAGCGTTTAGCCTCAGCCGTAACACACTGGCTCTCCCACAGCCTAATTTTCTCACTCGTAGTTTTAAACTTGAAAAAAATGTAAAATGAATCCATGAGAAGTATCGAAACAGTTGCTAACGTTAGTCCTGATGGAAAGCTCACGGTGCAATTGCCGTCTGATGTTCCACCGGGAAATCACAGAGTAGTAGTAGTAATAGATGACACTCCGATGATGGACGGGACTTACCTAGAATCATCCATGTCGGCGAATGCTGCTACAGAGGGGGATGCTTGGGAGGTTCTAAATGCCCTGCTAGGAATGGTTGAAACTCCAGAAGAATAAGTTTAAGTTATTGTAAAGCTTTAAGCAAATAAATAGTCTGGTATTTTAAGAAAAATAATGATTTAGAGTGGGGATAATAAATCATCACACCCACACCCGGTAGCTGAGTGACACGAAATTTCGCTACATTGGAGAAAAGTAGCGCAAAGGATACCGTAGATGGCAGGACAATTGTTACTGGTAGATGACGAACCGGGATTGCGTGAAGCGGTGAAAGATTATTTGCAGGATAGTGGTTTCAGCGTTCAGGTTGCCAGTAACGCCCGAGAGGGCTGGGAGTTGGTGCAGCAGAATACACCAGATTTGGTAATTTCTGATATTATGATGCCCCAAGTAGATGGTTACCAATTCCTCAAGCAACTGCGAGACGACCCCCGCTTCCGATCGCTTCCGGTGATATTTCTTACGGCTAAGGGTATGACAACCGATCGCATTCAAGGTTATCAAGCTGGCGTTGATGCTTATCTACCCAAACCTTTCGATCCCGACGAGTTGGTAGCGATCGTCGAAAATTTATTGGAACGTCGCAGCGCTAAAACCCTAGCGACAACCACAGAGGACGGTGATGCACCAAATATCACAGACCTAGCCAATCAGATTGCCCAAATCAAAGCCCTCTTAACACAAAAGAATGCAATTGCCCAGTCTCCTGCTCCATTTTCTATCGATCTGACACCCAGAGAACAAAGTGTTCTGAATTTGGTAGCTGAGGGGTTGATGAACAAAGAAATAGCTCGCCGTTTAGAAACAAGCGTCCGCAATGTAGAAAAGTACGTTAGCCGTTTGTTTAGTAAGACAGGTACAAATAGCCGTACGGAATTAGTTCGTTTTGCTTTAGAACACGGTTTGGCAAAGTGATTTGGCAGTCTGAGCACTTTAGTCATCACCCAATACGGTTCGGATAAGCCGGAATAGAAACTTTAGAGATTTTCCCCCCTTTTTAAGCTACGGTGTACACACAAGTCGAGTTGGGAATCAAATGGACGGAAAAGAACGGAAAATGATTTTTTGAAATCCTTGATTTTCCGTTCAACCTCTATCAATAAGCTGGCACTATTGAGAATCAATAGGCTCAACTCAAAACCTTACCTACTAAGGCTTTTATCTTACCAGGCAAGGATTTTAGGACTTCTGTGTACACCGTAGCTTTTTAAGGGGGGCTAGGGGGGATCAACCAGTGCTTGAAATTACAGCCAACCACTTTTCAAACAACCTCTTAGCTCTTTACCGACCGCTCACCGCTCAAAGTATATAAGTTCTTGAGTGAAGTGCTGAGTGCTTGTAGAATGCGCCATAGCGCGAGAGGGCTGTTAGTAGTGCGTCGATACTAGACAGTAGTGAAAGTCTTATCAGGAAAAGTTCCAACTACAAACTACTAACCACTCACCACTAAACCATTAACAGCCCTATCGAAAAATATGCAACTTCCAGACACGACAGCTTATTAACTATTGATCTGTGGTAGCAACCATTACCCTGAAATCTATAATTTTTAAAACTATAACCCCGTTCAGAAGCTAAGGATGACTGAACTCTGAAGGAGACACCCTGTCGTTTCCTTACAGCCAAAGTTCTAAAGATTGTTGTAGGGTTACGTAAAAATGAAGCCAAGTCATTAGGAGAACGTATAAGCTTATAGGCAAATTTATAAAAATTTACCTTTCTATGTCTGATGCCGTAACCATACGCTAGTAGGGTTACACATTTCACTACTGACTCACGTCGGAGGAGTTGCGTAAGCGTAGAAGCTGGCGTCGCATTTGGGGAGAGGCTTTTAACTCGGGAACTTCTTGCGCTTTAACGGATGCGTGTAGGGTTTCTAGGAACTCATCAGAACCTACAGCTAAAGCGTCCAGCAGTACCTGTAAAAGTTGCTCGCGATCGCTCAACAGACTTTTTTCCTCAATTAACCTGAATTTGAGATGTATTTCACACTCATAAACCCCTACGTCGATACTATTTACTTGGCGTGATAATGCTTTGGAGTTCATAGTTTTTAGGCGTCCTTTGCTAATTGGTTACGTGGGTGAGGAGCTGTCTTGCAAGAATTCTTTATATCTTTTTTGACATCCAAAGTACTTGAATTAACACTTCCTGTCGTTCAACAAACTTTTTACGGCATTTTTCTCTCCTGTGTGTTTTCGAGCTTGAATTTTTTTGTCTCACTTTCTTAGGTTTCCCCCTAATCATGATCGAAGTAGACCATAAACTATTATTCAGTTTTTACGATTCTATACAATAAAGTTTTTGTAAGAACTGGTTCTAGCTTTTTAAAGGTTTTTACATCAACTTCATCTAAACGTCAATAACAGTTTGAGTTTTTACTACAAAACGCGTGGTTACACGTAAGTAAATCCGCTGACTATTTCTTATCAAATGAAAGCTAGACATTGCTGAGAAGAGATTCCGTGGAATTACTAAATGTACGATTTTTTCATTTTTAAAAACGGGAGTGCGAAATGAGCAAAGCGAGCGAGGGTAAAATTTTTGTTTTAGATGACAATTATAGATACAGATCAAATTATTCGTGCAGAGTATCTAACTTTAGTTCCTTCCAAACCAGACAAGTGCGAAAAACTGGGAAATTATGCCTGAGTCGGATTACCAAACCGCCACAGCAAATTTGTTGTTCTAGGCGAAATGAAAACAGATTACCCAATTATTCTCGCTCTTAGAGAATTTTGGTTGTGGTTCTTCACAGGAACACGCCCCCTATTGCTCTAGGCGCAAGCGGCGTCAAAGCGGTAGTTGCCCAATCCTATGCTCGCATTTTTTTCCGAAATTGCGTTGCCACGGGTGAACTTTATTCTTGAGAATCAGATTTATATATTTTGTAAAAAGGAACGGGGAACACCGGATGGCATTTGGTAGGGTCTAAAGTCCCCACCAATACGTATCGCATTCAGTCAAGGATAAGGTTTACAATGATTTCAGCGCGATTAACCCAACGATAGAACCGCTTATGGACAACCCGATGCTGCTTAAGTCCACAACTCGGCACATAAGGATTTTTGCCGGCGAGATAGACCAAGATGGCGAACTAGTTCCCAGCAGTCAGGTGTTAACCTTAGATGTTGACCCAGACAATGAGTTCAATTGGAACGAAGACAGTTTGCACAAAGTGTATCGCAAGTTCGATGAACTGGTAGAAGCGAATAATGGTGCAGACCTGACAGATTATAACCTACGTCGCATTGGTTCTGACTTGGAGCATTTTATGCGAGGACTCCTGCAACAAGGAGAAATCAGCTACAATCTCTCCGGACGTGTTGTCAACTACAGTATGGGACTTCCCCAGGTAAGTTCTGACGACTAGGAAGAGGCTGATGGGCTATGCGAACAGCTGAGTGCGGACCACCAAATCAAAGCTGATCGAAAGGCGGCTCTTAAACCCTTTTCTTAAGCGAGAGGGGTTAGGGGAAACCATGACAAAACAGGACAACCTTCTCTACGATTACTCGTGGAGCACTGTACGGGTACTCGTGGGGAGGCATTTTGGGGCGATAAATGCTCAATATTGTCAATAAAATCCGAATCAATCGCCCTTATAGACCTACACGAGAAAAAATGGGGCTGGCTTGGTTTGGTTAATCAAAGGGCACCAACGGGTACTCTTTTTATGAAGCCAGCCCCATTTTTTAGGGGTCAATTTAAAAAATGCCTTGGTTGTCCTGTTTTGTCTA
>JAWQFQ010000204.1:0-17834 GCA_035967975.1 Scytonema sp. PMC 1070.18 | reverse complement strand
CCCTCACTCCCTCCCTCACTCCCTCCCTCCCAAACGTATTTGGATTTGCGGACCAGAGCGTGCGAGGCGAAAGATGACTCCATCGCTAACAGGGACTTGCTGAATGCGTTCTCCTTCAACGTAAGTTCCATTTGCACCGACATTGACAATCTCCCAGCCATTACCAACTTGTCGCACCTCAACATGACGGCGAGAAACCACGGCGCTGTAGAGAACAACATGATTATCTGTCGCCCGTCCGATGCGGATGATGGGTTCATTTTCAAAAGTCCAACTTTGAGCTGGGAGGGACTGCTGTGGATGCAACAGAGCTAGTGTAATCACGCAATAGCAAGTTTTATCTATACTAAAATGGCTATGAGATTTGGAAAAGAAATGTGACTAAGTCTCCCTTACCCAAACTTATGCGATCGCCTGGTCGCAAGCGGTGCCGATTTCCGGGCAACAGTGGCAGATTGTTAATATAGGTACCATTAGAACTACCTACATCTTCAATATAGTAAGCATCTCCTTCTACTCGAATGTCCGCATGAATGCGCGAGACAATCTCTGAATTAGGAAATCCCGATACATCTATATCTGGAGGAATGCGGTCATTAGGCTTGCCCATATGAATCACAGAGAGATTTTGGGGCAATTCTATGTTCCGGTCTGACTGAATATGTATGAGTCGTCCAACTACCTGCTGCAGTTGTGTTCTAGAAGTCGATGCTGCAGGTGCGGGTGCAGGTGCAGGTGCGGGTGCAGGTGCAGGTGCGGGTGCGGGTGGTACCTCTGCTACTGGCTCTGGCTCTGGAATTGGGGTGGGTGCGGGTGGTACCTCTGCTGCTGGCTCTGGTACTGGAGTTGGAGCGGGTGCGGGTGGTACCTCTGGAGCTGGCTCTGGATCTGGGGCGGGTGCTGGCGGTGGAGTTACACTTGCTTGATGTGAAACTTCTGGAGGTGGAGCGCCAATTGATTGTAAAGCCTGTGGGTCAGGAACCGACACTGCTGTTGGGGGTAAAGGTGAGGTACTGGAAATAGAATTCTCAGAACCGTTCATTGCCACAGGTTGTGGTTGTACAAGGGGATCGGGTGTCACCAGGGGTGGTGCATCTGGTGGAATGTCGGGTGCAACGGTTGCGGCGATGCCAGTGGGTGCTGCTGCACGGAGGTTATAACCACACTGACCGCAGAAAGACGCATCTGCCTGCACGGTTGCTCCACAGCTAGGACAGCTAGTGGTGGCGGGTAATGGGGTATAGCAAGCTTCACATTGGACAGCGCCGTCTGGGTTTGGGTGATTGCAATTTGGGCAGACGATCATGGAGTTAAGCCTTTGATGAAGTTCAATCGTAAAACAGTACTCGCAAGCAGAGGGGCAACTCTAGCTTCCGATTTTAACAAGGACTCCTTGTTAGGCAGTTATGGAAGGACAATGTGTGTAGACACCTAAAGGGCGGTTCCCCGTAGATTAGGTTAGTTAGAAGTATAAAGTTTTCATTCTTATCCTTTATACTTCATCCTGTTTTAAGTCACTACCTGCTGCTGCATCTAGCAACCACCAAAGTTCTCCTTGGGGTTGAATTAGGCGCGATGGGTAAGTGAATTCATCTGCCACTGGTGCAAAGACTTGAGCTAAGGCTGGTCTTTTGTTAGCACCAGCAACTACAAACATAACGCAGCGAGCAGCGTTAATGAAGGGGTATGTGAAGGTAATGCGTGGGTTTCCGTCTTTGTTGCCTACAGCAATCAACTTATCCGTCACCTTTAATGCTTCCGTGTGGGGAAACAAAGATGCGGTGTGTGCATCATCTCCCATGCCCAACAATACAATATCCAAAGAAGGAAACTTTCCGGGTGAAGAGGAAAAAAATTCTTGCAGATGCTTTTCATACTTAGCCGCTGCTTTTAGGGGGTCAGTTTCATCTGTAGGTATTGGGTGAATGTTAGACGCTGGAATATCGACACGGTCTAACCAAGCACGTCGTGCCATTAACTGATTGCTGTCCTTATGGTCTGGTGGAACGTAACGTTCATCTCCCCAAAATACATGAATCTTATCCCAAGGCAGACTTTTGGTAGCAATTGCTTCGTATAATGGCTTAGGTGTGCTGCCCCCTGCTAAGGCAATGGTAAATTGCTCGCGCTCTGCAATTGCAGTTTCCATCTTAGACAATATCAATTCTAGCGCTAGTGACACGAGCGCGGCTTGATCCGGTAGAACTTCAACTTTTTTCATCGCTTTATTTTCACTGGTGACTTCCAGCAATACAATAGCGAAATTATGATAATTCTCCTTTTGACCTTTTGAAACTTTTAAGGTTGACTAAAGCATTCAGCTATCAGCACCTCAGCTATCAGCAAGGGGAATATGTTACGTTAAGTTCTATTAAACATTCGTAGCACCTTATACAGATGAAAGCTGAAAGCTGAAAGCTGATTGTCAACCATTGAGATACAAATCCTTCCAGTCCGCAATAGCTTCCCTTTGAACAAGTAACAATTGTTGTATACCCTTTTCTGCAAAATCTAACAGTTGATTGAGCTGGTGACGGCTAAAACTGCCATGTTCTGCAGTTCCCTGAACTTCTATAATTCCCAAATCTTGATTTAATACGACGTTAAAATCTACCTCAGCGGCTACATCTTCTGTGTAATTAAGATCCAAAAATGACTCTCCCTGTAATAATCCGATGGAAACTGCTGCTACCTGTCCAATTAGGGGCGATCGCTCTATAACCCCACGCTGTAACAATTGAGAAATAGCATTAGCTAAGGCAACAAATCCACCGGTAATTGCTGCTGTTCGTGTTCCTGCATCTGCTTGCAACACATCGGCGTCTACTGTGAGAGTATATTCTCCCAAAATTTCTAAATCCAGTGCTGCTCGCAGACTCCTTCCAATCAAACGCTGGATTTCTTGAGTTCTTCCAGACAATTTCATCAATTCCCGTTCTTGGCGTTGCTGAGTCGCACTTGGCAACATTCTATACTCAGCAGTTAGCCAACCTTTGCCAGTTTCTTGTAGAAATCTGGGGACTCCTTGACTAACGCTGACAGTACAAAGAACGTGAGTGTCGCCAAATTTTGTCAGCACAGAACCAGGAGCATAGCGGGTAAAACCCTGCTGAAAGCTGATGGGACGCAATTGGTGGGGTAGCCTACCGTCTGGACGCTGCCAAGCCATTGGGATTGCCTCAAAATTTTTAGATTTTTATATACGATATATTCTTTAGGGGACATAGAGCAGATTGATGATGGTTTGCTCCACCGCCTCTGGTGTTTGATCGCCGTTAATCGTTAATAAGCGACGGCGACGGTCGTAGTATTCCAAGATGGGAACGGTGCGATCGTAAAACACTTCAACGCGGCGTTGTACGATTTCTGGTTGGTCATCTGGGAGCGATCGCCCTAATGAACGGGTTACCATCACTGCTTGCGGTACTTGTAAATAAATCGCCCAATCCAACTCTTGTCCCAAATTATCTAACAAAAAATCTAATTCCTCTGCTTGAAAGGCTGTACGGGGATAGCCCTCTAACACCCAACCGCGTTCTACATCAGTGTGTTTTAGCCTCTGGCGGATAAACTCAATCATCATTTCATCCGGAACAAGATCCCCAGTTTCTACATAGGGTTGTGCGAGACGACCCAAGTCATGAAGACCTGAATAACCGTTTAGTGGCTTATCACCAGACATTGCGTTTCGCAAAACCTCTCCCGTCGAAATCAGAGCAGTCCCAAAGTATTTGCAAAGCTTTTGTGCTTGAGTGCTTTTCCCCGATCCCGAACCTCCTATAATCACGACTCTCACCATAATGCTCTCCTCATTTGTCAAATTTACAACTATAACTTGTCTGTTTTGCCAGAAAGAATGGCAAATGCCAATTTTTCTACAAAGAAAAGATTTTAGACCATCGCAGCCATTCTTCCCTGTGTATGAACTAATTTCTACCCTCTTTTATATGTTCTTCTTTTTACAATCACTTTTTGGCAAAAAGCAAGGTACCAAAATTCAAGCACTCTTGACTTAAGTACAAACCTAGTGTTTGACTAAGAATGCATCGGCACAAATATAGTAATCCTAAGTAAAATGTAAAATTATCGAGAGGACTGCTAAGCTGCAAATCGCTAATGGTAAAGAAGCAATTAGCCATTAGCCATTAGCCATTAGCCATTAACAATTAGCCATTAGCCATTAGCCACTAAAACGTATAACTGATACATTCGCAATAGCTTTTTATTCTGTTGTTTTTCTTGAATATTATCTATGGTTGCTCAATTAGAAACCCCAAGCGTCAATTCGACCCTTAGTTTATCACATACCGTTGAAGGTCTACTACAAGTTTTTACGAGTTCACATCGTAGCTTTTTTACTAGCGTTATGGCTCAAGCACTGAGGATAGCTGGTCAAGGCACAGCAGTACTTGTAGTACAGTTTCTCAAGGGAGGTATCCGTCAAGGACACGAGCGTCCCATTCGATTGGGGCAAAAATTAGATTGGATTCGCTGCGACTTACCTCGTTGTATTGATACACCCCATTTAGATGAAGCCGAAGCGCAATCTCTACAAAAGTTGTGGCAAAATACACAAAAAATAGTGTTCGAGGGTCAGTATTCTCTCGTTGTACTGGATGAGCTGAGCTTAGCCATTCATTTTGGCTTAATTCCAGAAGCGGAAGTCCTGGGATTTCTAGCAAAACGCCCCGCCCAAGTGGATATTATCCTGACAGGGTCGGAAATGCCTAAGTCGATTCTCGACATTGCCGACCAAATTACTGAAATCCGTCGCACTCATCAACCTTAGGGTTTGGGATTATAAATTCTCCACAATGTGGGGTGGGCATCCTTGCTTGCCCTTTGATTGTACGTCGGCTCTATGGGATTCGTTACAATACCTTTCAGGTAAAGACGCTCGATCAGCGTGGATATGCTTAGTGTTTTATGTCACTACGTAGATCCTTGTAATCGTACTGTCAAGCATCTTATCTGAGTCCTATTAAAATTTGGATGAGATTGATAGCAGTAAATAAACTTATCCTAGTAGTTCAGTTTCAAGTATTACGAATATAAAAGCAATGATTAAGAATGATAAATGGATTATTCAACAGGCAGAACAGGGAATGATTATTCCTTTTGAAAGGTCTTTAATTCGACAAATTGACAATCGAAAAGTTATCAGCTTCGGTTTGAGTTCTTATGGTTACGACCTTTCCTTAAGTGATTTAGATTTTCGCGTTTTTCGCCATGTTCCAGGAACAATTGTAGATCCTAAACGTTTCAATCCTAAAAACTTAGAAGCAGCGGATCTCCATGAAGATGAAGATGGATCTAAATATTTTGTAATACCAGCAAATGCTTATGGGCTCGGGGTAAGTCGTGAAAGAGTTTCAATGCCTAAAAATGTTACAGCAATTTGCCTTGGTAAATCTACTTTAGCAAGATGTGGTATTATTGCTAACATAACTCCAATTGAAGCCGGTTGGGAGGGATATATTACTCTTGAATTCAGTAATGCCTCTAGTGCTGATTGTCGTATTTATGCAAATGAAGGGGTTGTGCAGTTACTTTTCTTCGAGGGAGATCCTTGTGCGACCTCATACGCGGACCGTAAAGGTAAATACCAAAATCAAGAGGCTCGGGTGACTCTTGCTCGGGTGTAATACCAATCAGGGAGTGTAAAGAGAACACTTAATGGAGTATTAGTAAATTGTGATTCCAGACTATCAGTATTTGATGCTTCCACTCTTAAAAATTTTACAAGACAGACAAGAGCATAATCTCACAGAGGTTATAGAAATTCTTGCTAATCAATTTCAGCTAACAGATGAGTATAGAAAAGAGTTGCTACCTAGTGGCAAGCAAGCAAGATTTGATAACAGAGTTGGATGGGCTAGAACTTACCTGAAGAAAGCAGGATTACTAGACAGTACTGGAAGAGGAAAATTTTGTATAACTGAGCGTGGATTAGATTTATTAGCAACTAACCCAGAAAAAATTACTAAAAAGCTGTTAGAGCAGTTCCCTGAGTTTCTAGAGTTTAAAAATTCATTACCTCTCTCTCCGGAGCAGGAGGTAAATGAGAATGTTTTGATATTTCAAACACCTGAGGAAGTATTGGAACTTGGCTATCAGAGTTTACAAAAGCAGTTAGCTCAAGAAATTTTGAATATTGTAAAAAGTGGCTCACCAAGATTTTTTGAGAAAATAGTCATAGACCTGCTGATCTCAATGGGATATGGTGGTTCAAGAGAGGACGCAGGTCATGCTGTTGGACAAACTGGAGATGGTGGAATAGACGGAATTATCAAGCAGGATAGGCTGGGTTTAGATATCATTTACATTCAAGCTAAAAGATGGGATTCTACTGTTGGAAGACCAATCGTACAAGCTTTTGCTGGAAGTTTAGAGGGTATGAGAGCAAAGAGAGGTGTATTAATTACGACCTCTAGATTTTCAAAGGAAGCCTACGAATATATCAAGTTCATAGAGAAAAGAATTATCTTAATAGATGGCGAGCAACTTTCTCAACTCATGATTGAATACGATATAGGAGTTGGTGAAGCTGAAAAATATGTAGTTAAGAGAATCAACTATGACTATTTTAGCGAAGAGATGTAATTGTAATAATGAAATCATCTAACCTCCTTTTTATCTCCTTTTTACTAATGAGATAAAAGTTCAATTTGATAATGCTTGTGCTTGTCTGAAATACTTAAAATATCATGCTGAGTGATGGACTGAATAAGATTAATTTCTCTGTCCTTTAAATAGCGATAACATTGGGGTGGTCGAAAATCTACCCATTTTTCTTTCAAAATTTCAAGTTTAACGGGTGAATCAAAAGTTAATGTTTTTCTCAAGAAAATAGCAAAACCTATTGATGCATTTTCATAATATTTCTGAAAATTTTCATAACTAATTCCAGCTTTATCTTTGACAATTTGCCAAAGCTTTTCAGGTACCATGTCAACAACTTTTTCTACTTCAAGTACACCAACTAAGGCTTTTTCAGGAGAGGTAACATAAACGAGTATCAGATCGCCTTCATCCAGGTGCCGGGGTCTGACTCGACGAAGCTCAACCTGCTTACCACCGTCAAATATCATGCTTGCATACTTGTGCCGTATAGATAGCAGAAGTATATTTGGCAACATTCGACTCATCTCTCTGTAAGAGTTAAAGTCCCTACATTATATATCATTCCAAAAGCTTCTGCATTTATTTTGTATGGCGATCTAACAGTAATCTTTTGCCCTATAATTTTTTCAACATCCCTTAACTCTATTGGTTTTTTAAACAATTCTGTATCGCTAAATTTGATAGCCATTATTTCTTTATTTTGATCGTACTTAGCTGTTTTTAAAACATCATTCAAACTATAGATTCCAAGCCTTCTAAACCTCTTGTGCAAATTTACAGGTTTATCAATTATAATTTCATCTAACCGAGAACAAGCTCGAATTGCGCCTAAAATCGAAGAACTATTTTTATCACTGCCAGCTTTGCTGACGTACCATAAAATTCGACCAGGAGCTTTTAATCCACCTGATGCGTGTTTTGAGCGGTAGTATATAATCTCACGTTTAAGAGCAATATCTTCTCTAGCTCCCCATAAAAATTGCTCTGCTAATTCTTTATCGAATAAATCTTTAGCCCACCATGCCTGAATTGGAATTATGAAGTTAGGAATTGCAGAATCAATAATCTTTACAGGATAAAGCCTACGCTCTATATCTGCTATAATCTCTACATTTTGTAGTAATTTTTGATTTGTTAAAATATCTATAATTTGGCGATATTGCTCATAATCTTTACCCAATTTATTACATAATTCTAATATATAGAAAGAAATATTTTCTGAAGTTTCTGCAATAGGTAGATTGGCTTTTAACCATCCCTTCTCTGTTTTTAAAAAACTATCTTCCTGAAGTGCTAATTCAACTTTTTCATCTAAATAAGGTTCAGTAATTCTGGTAAAAGGTCTTTCTTCAGTAGCAGCGGTAGAAAAAGATTGAAAGATACAGTGACGGATAATAGTAGATGTAACAACATTATCTTTAAAGCGAAAAATGGGGACTTTTAACTCGTGTTTTTCCTCTCGATCATAAACTATTAATGCCATTGGGTTTTCTTCTCTGCGACCAATTGTAAAGCAATCGAAGCGCTTGGGATATAGAAAAAACTGATAAAATTTCCTCCTAAACTCCAATTTTTCATCATCGCATGCAAATAGTTCAATTACTAATTCTTGTTTTCCACTTATGATACGCTTTTTCTCGATATTAGTCCCTGCCAAACGGACTGGTTGATACTCAGCTTCTCTACGTAGTTCATTTAGCTTAAGAATGAGCTCGACCGGATGAATTATTAGTAATGCAAATTTTTTATATATTTCTTCTTCAATTTCTAGTAATCGTTGATTACGTGTAGCAAAAAAAGGAACCTTGATACTAGAACTGATAACTTGTGCTAATTGGCGAAAATGAGTAACTTCCCTGTCCTTAATATCTTCTGAAAAAAAATCTCCTATAGTCTGGTAAACCTCATCAAATGCTTCTTGTGTATAAGGCAGAAATACAAATTTATCAGCAGTTTCACGCAATTTTTTCCTTTGTTTGCTATCTTTGTTCCTATTAATTTCATTTTTTACTTCGTCAGTTAGGCAAAATTCCAGTTCAGGCTCTAACCAATCAGCAGTTAAAGCCTTAGATTCTTTGCTTCCCTCATCAGTCGTCTCATCGTCTGCTAAGTCGTAAAAAATGGTTGCATCTATCGCTACACACATCCTAGCTTCAGTTTTTCGCCATGCAAGCGTAGTTAATAAGTCAGGATGACCGTAACTTAACCACCATTCCGTCAAAATAGTTCCTTCTTTACTTCTACCCGGTCTTTCATGTACGGCAACAAATCCCAGAGAAGACCACATTCCGTCCATCTGGTAATCACGACGGCATGATGCGAGAATACCATATAAGTAATTAGTCTTTGCTTTCAATTGCTTGATAAGCTCCTTAGCGATTCCTTTACCCCGCCACTTCTTATCCACACACAGATGTGTCAGTTTTACCTTATAGCCACTTATATCGTATAAAAGGTATCCGATACAACCTGCTTCAGCAGTTATGCAGGCGAGAATACGACCTGCATCTGCAAGTCTACGGAAGGCTCCGTAGGGTAAAAAACCTAGTGTTGCTGAATTAGCATCACCTAACTGTATTATGGTTTTCAGATATTGAGAACTTTGGTCAATTTCTTGAATAATAAACTTTGGCAATTCGTCAGATACCATGCAAATCACCTCTGATACAATATGAAATCTACAAAATAAAGTTTTTCTATTTTATCCTTAAAAGTTATCCTTTATACTTTAATTATTAGCTTATCTTGCTCGTAAACCAACTTCTCTTTCATCGCCAATGCAAGTTCTGCTTTTTGTAACTCTGTTCCCAAATACATAGCATGCTCTATTTCCAAACCAGGACAATCTGCTGCGATCGCCCTTAAAATTTGTTTTGCAGCTTTACCTGAATAACAGTTAACAACTTCTCCAGAACCAGGTGTCATATGTTCGACAAGAATTTTGTCATCTTGTACATTAATGACAAAACTACCTGCGGGGTCGTTGTAATCTCTTTGTTGGCAAATCTTTGGATAATAAGTATTTATAACTTTTTCTGCATTTTCAAAACAATCATCATATATATGGGCGCTTTGACTAATAGTCACCAGCGGTCCTAATTGTAATTCGTACCCAGTCTTTTTATTAATTTCTTCCCTGATATGCATTTGCAATGCTCTTAAACCCATAGCATTTGCACACCATGCAGAAAACATATCATTACTACGAAAAGTTGCAGTTAAAGAAAGTTCATTATCGACTATTCTGACCCAAATATGGTTAAGACAAGGAGGGCTGTCATTTCCATCAATACTGACATCCCATAAAGACATGACGGCTCTAGCTGAATCAATATCGGCGGCTAATTTGTCAATACAAAGTCGGATTTGGTCGCTTCCAAAGTGCGATCGCAGTCGTTGACCGTAGGTATATTTAACACCTTCTTGCTTAGGCGCATCATCTAAAATTTGGGAAGTGTATTCTTGAAGAAAGGTACGGTCAATGGGTAGGTAATTCGGCTCTGGAAAATAAAAATTTTCCGGTTCTGAAGTGACAACTGCCATTAAATCAATTAATTCTTGCCATTGTCCATCATAAGCCGTTGGTCGCAACGTTCCCGTTCTCTTAATAAGATGAATTATTTTTACCCAAGTTTCTGCTATTGTTTTTCCTTCAACTCTATGTCCATAGCGTTGTCCTGGTAAAACTGTTTGCTGGATAGCGGACATATTAAATGTATGAGGTACACCCCAAGGTTTTACTGTTCCTCTTTGTGTATAGTCTTTAACAAAACTGACGGCTTCAGCAATGGATTTGGCTTCTTGGTACTCTACAGACTGTCGCAGCTTTAAGAGCGAGTTGGGGTCAACTTCAATATCAATATACCCAACATAGGGAGAACGAACCACCCAACAACGTCGCCCTGTGTCACTTAAACCTTCTTCAAAGCCATTACGGAAAAAGTCGAGTAAGCAAGTTCCTGCGCCTGCGTTTTTATCTTCCTTTGTCCCGTTTAGTACTACCAAGTAACGGACGTGAGGATTGTACAGCAAATTGCGAATCAGTAAATTGAGACCTCGCGTGGATGAATATAGCTGTCCAATAACTGCATACTCGCTTGGGTGCAAATGTTTGGCTACACTCGCTTTGACAGTCCATCCTGTGATAACGGCTGTTTGTCCCTGTCCATAAATTAACTGGTTGGGTTTATAAAGTGCTTTGTACTCGAATTGATACGTGCTTAGTGTCATACTCTATCTACAGACTTACTATCTTATCTTATAAAGAACATACCTGTAGGTTCACAAGCTAAAGCTAAAGTCAGACAAACCCCAATACTGCAAGGGTTATAGTGCTCATCCCGTTTTGATCCCCCCAGCCCCCCTTTTCAAGGGGGGTTTAATTACCGACCAGATTGTGTAAAATCCCTGATTTCAGAAGATTACAGCCGTGTGAACAACATAACTTATAGAAGTTTACAGAAATTAATATATTTGTTACAGTTATTTACAATAGACAGCAATCATTCTCATAAGGACATTTTCATGCAGTACAAAGGTGCCATTATTGACGAAGCGGGTAAAATGAACAACTTTGCGATCGAACCCAAGGTTTACGTAGATGAGCAGGGCGATCGCACTGGTTTTACTCCCTACGCCGAATTAATCAACGGTCGTTTAGCGATGATTGGTTTTGTGTCTTTGATAGCCTTAGAAGTGTTTACAGGACATGGAATCTTCGGTTTGTTACACAACCTGTAAATTTAAATCTCACGCAAAGGCGCTAAGATGCTAAGAAAACTTTTGTGCCTTTGCGTCTTAGCGTGCGGTTAATATTTCAATATCCTGTTGGTAACAGAATGCGGTAGTGTTCTTTTATGGCTAAGAAAGAAGACAATCGGCATTATGAGCACAACCTCTAACATAGACCGTCAAAGGGAACATCAGGCGAACGAAAGAACATTTTTAGCTTGGGTACGTACTTCGATAGCATTGATAGGTTTTGGTTTTGCTCTTGCGCGTTTTGGTTTATTTCTGCGCCAGCTTAGTTTTACTCTTACAAAACAAGAAGCCTCTCAAGATGTCATTTTAAATTCGGAAAATTTAGGTATTAGTTTAGTTATCTTTGGTATTATTACTATTGCTTTAGCAACTTGGAGATATAACAAAGTTTTTTGGCAAATTGAAAGAGGAAACTATCAGCCTAATCGTTTAACTGTTTGGGTAATGGCTGGAGTTGTCATCCTTTTTGGATTGCTCAGTCTTCCATTATTGATCATAAGGAGACAATTTCCCTCGAATCCGTCTAGAGTCCCCTATCAGTCAGAATCGCGCTATTTTCGTTAATTGCTGATTGCTACTTGCTTCAAGTGCTCCTAGTAGGTAAAGTAAAGGGGTAATCGCGTTATTCTCATATCATTTCACTGACAGACAAAATCCCAAATGGAAAATTCCGTCATTTCACCAACAGCCCAAACACCACGAAACTTTTATGATCGCCGAGTGCTAAACTTTTATGCCGGTCCTGGCGCTCTTCCTTTACCTGTTTTGGAACGAGTTCACGCAGAACTATTTAACTTCAATGGTACAGGGATGAGTGTGATGGAATTAAGTCATCGTAGCCATAACATTCAATTTATCATTGATGATAGCACTGAACGTATCAAGCGGTTGATGGGTTTAGGTGAGCAATTTGAGATTATATTCCTGCAAGGAGGAGGATCGCTACAATTTCTCATGGTTCCCATGAATTTTTCTCGCCCAGGCGATCAAATTGATTACATTGATACAGGATATTGGGCAGGAAAGGCGATTTGCGCTGCACAAAGTTTAGATAGAGACTTGAAAATTATCGCGTCATCATTGGATTGTAACCACACTTCTGTTCCTAACTTAAATCAGATTCATCCCCGTTCGGGCGCTAAGTTTCTTCACCTTTGCAGCAATAACACGGTTGTTGGTACTCAATTTCACAGCTTTCCAGTATTTCCAATACCAGTGGTTGCTGACATGAGCTCCGATTTTATGAGTAAGGCGATTGATGTTACCAACTTGAGTCTGATTTACGCCCATGCTCAAAAAAATGTGGGACTGGCAGGAGCTACTATTGTCCTGATTCGCAAAGAAATGTTAACCAATATTTCCGAGGATTTACCAGAATTTCTAGATTACCGCACTCATATTAAAAGCAAGTCTAACTACCATACTCCACCTTGTTTTTCAATTTATATAACTTGGCATATTTTGCGCTGGATTGAAGAAGATATCGGGGGACTGAAACAACTTGAAAATATCAATCAGAAGAAAGCTTCCTTGCTGTATGATTTTATTGATTCAACACCTTTATTTAATTGTGCTGTAGAGCCAGCTTCCCGTTCTCAAATGAATGTGGTTTTTACACTTACGAATGAAAGTCTAGAAAAAGAGTTTATTCATGAAGCTTCTCAAGCGGGCATCATTGGAGTGGCTGGACACCGCACGAGAGGAGGATGCCGGATTAGTCTCTATAACGGTGTTACCCTAGAAGCAGTTGAAAAACTGATAGATTTTATGAATAAATTTGCCCAGCAGAAAGGGCTATTTTCCTGAGGGGGTGACAAAGACCTTTGAAACCAAGACAACACAAGGGATATTTCATTCTGGATCTAGGCAACGAATTTACTAGCTTTCAACCATCACCCGTTCAAATTTGGTCAGTCTGAAACTACGTAATCTCGTCAACGCACAAAAATACACTTTTTAGAATGAAATAGCCCTGGTGCTTTTATTGTTTCAAGGCTCGCCTTTTTATAACCAGGGTAAGAGCATCTCAATTAGGCTTGACACAAGGCATCAGAAGAATCTAATGTATTCTCAATGAAACAACTACTAAGGACCTGAATCATATAATTGTTATCCATAGCGGTACGTTTCATTTTTTGTCTGAGACTGCGTTTGTAAGAGTGTTCGCAGTTAAGGGCATTGAGAGCGATGCGTCGCAAAAGAGCACGCATTACGGGGACTATGGAAAGAACGAATGCGGCACGCATCTTCGCCAAAAGTACAATTCCCGCGTCCAATGAGCCTCGTTTTCAATGCCCCAATGTTTTCGGATAGCCCGACCGAGAAGTTGAGCATCACTGTGTAAAGATGTGAGATAAAACTGAACTTCACGGGTAGTTTTGTTCCAAAGATGGCGCACACGGACGACCATAACCAGAGTTTGTAATCCTGCCCATAATTTGGGTTGTCGAAAGTACCAATAGCCGTCACAGGTACAGTCCAAATTTCCCGAATTTCTGTGCGATGATGTCCTTTTTCAATCCGTTTGTGATAACTGACATCAATAAGAGTGAAAATTATTAGCCTTAGCGTCGTCAAACCATTTGCTAACTTGAGAATAGAGCGTGGGATGATTGGCTTTCAGTGCCAGGACATAATCTGCTTTCTTGTCAATAATCTTTTTCGCAATTTCGGTTTGTGTCCCCATTGCATCAATGGTAATGATAGCTCCGGTGATATCTAGTAACTCTAATAATGCAGGAATAGCTGTAATTTCGTTGGATTTATCTTCTACTTTCATCTGTGCCAAAACTAGATGTTGTTCGCACCTCCCTTGCACTAATAACATGGAGCGCTGATTGACTTTGATTGCGGTCGTATGAACCTTTGAGAGTTTTACCATCTATGGGGATAATCTCTCCCCCCATTTTGGTAACTAGGGTTTCCACCCATTTTAAAAAACAGCGATTTAATGCTTCTGGGTCGATGAACTCAAATACCCGTCGAAATGTATCATCTCTTGGTGATGCCGTTTGGTAATGCCAAAAACTCTTCTAACCAATGCATGCTTACTGATGCCGTAATTCTCTATATCTTCCCATCCCTGCGCTCCTGCTATAACTGCCAGAATCGCAATTATTAAGATGTCTGTCAATTGATGCTTCTTCGTTCGCTCTACTCTGGGGTCTTTAATCTCAGCAAATTGCTCCACTAGAGTCTGTTGAATACTTCTGATTTCTGCCACTTCTGTTGGTTTTTGTGCTCTCACGACAATTGTACCACTATCAGCAGATTTAGTTTCAAAGCCCTTTGACATCAACCTGACTCCTGAAGATTTTCGACGACAGCATTGAACTCATCTCATTGATCCTGCTCTCAGGTCAAGTACGTTGTTTACAAAGTCGTTTTCCTTATTTTTGTTCAACTGTCAAGTTAATTTTATACAAAATTAGATGAGCTTACCCTGGTTCGAGTTAAGAGTTAAGAGTTCCCTTCTTGTTTATTGTCTAATCCTACAGCTTTCGCGATCGCTGGTAGGGACTTTCGCTTAACTTCCGACATTATTCCCACATGAAAGTATTTAAAACACTCAAAACTTTTTGTGACTTCACATCTTTGCGTGTAATACTTATTTCAACATTCTGTGGGTAACGGAATACGGTAGTGTTCTTTATATGGTTGAAAGAGAACACAACAGGCATCATGAGCACAACGTCCAATATAGATCGTCTACACCCCGTGTAAAATGATAACTGTTCGCTGTTAACTGATGACTGAGTGAATTATGGTTTTAACTGCTTCGACGATGTTGCCCTTGGGGACTCAGGCACCGGATATTAGTTTACCAGATGTTGTGTCTGGAGAAACAATTTCACTCTCTACCTTTGCAGGCAAAAAAGCTTTGCTTGTCATGTTTATTTGTCAGCATTGCCCTTTTGTAAAGCATATCAAACAAGAATTAGCTCAGTTGGGGAAAGATTACGTTAATAGTGATTTGGGAATTGTTGCTATCAGCGCCAATGATGTTCAGAATTACCCTGATGATTCACCTGAGTCGTTAAAAGCGATGGCGATAGAACTTGATTTTAAGTTTCCCTTGTGCTACGACGAAAGTCAAAACACCACACAAGCTTATACAGCAGCTTGTACTCCTGATTTCTTTTTATTTGATGGCGATCGCCGTCTTGTGTATCGAGGACAGTTGGATGATAGTCGCCCAAGCAATGACAAACCTGTAACGGGTGCAGATTTACGTGCTGCTATTGAGACTGTACTGGCGGGTAAACCTGTTGAAGGTGAGCAAAAACCCAGTATTGGTTGCAATATTAAGTGGAAACCCGGTAACGAACCAAGTTATTTTGGCGCGTCACGATGACAATAACCTTCACAAACGACCTCTATCTAAGGATATAAAAACATTCCTCCTTAGCAATTGGAATTCTTCGCTAAGGAGGATGTTTATAACTGAGTTTTAATGTTTAATTTCTAAGTCAAGAATGTAATTCCCTAGTTGGACTTCCCCAGTCCACAGCTCGTATTCGACTCGGAGATGCTTGGGTAAGGGGTGTCCGTCGAGTTTCAAACTGCGCGTAAAATTCCTCAAGCGGATGGGTTCGTTCGGTTGCGGTGACTCTGTCGGTAGCCAGTAGCGTGTAATACCATATACGCCTTGTTCCCAAAAATGACGGTAGCTCAACTGACCATTCCCTTGCATAGTCATGATAATTCGGTAGGGCGAAATCTCAAGCCATAGAACTCGGGGGCTAGTCGTAGTGTGAATGGTTTTGCGTTGTTCTTGAGTCGATGTTTCCTCTTGACTTAGAGCACCTCCTACTTCACAATTCTTAGCAGATGGTGCTGTTAACAGTAAGTGGAAGCGATCGCGATCTTTCTGGTAGAGTGTAGCTGCGGTTTCAACAACAGACCAAACGGGTAGGTCTGTGGAAATCAATGATAAGCACACGGGTTTGCGGTGGTGAGTCAGCATGGGAGCGATAAACTTCAGACAACAATAAACGTTTCGGAAATTGATAAATATCGGTAGAGCTGTCGTGACAAGGAAAAAGGTAGGATACTAGCGCAGTCACACGCTAGTTTATCCTATATGTCAGCTTCCGTTATAACAGTAGAAACTAGGGACAAAGCTTCTCAAAACTTAATCATTCACAGACCAACGTCTGGAGTATCTTTACAAGGTCGAATCCGAGTTCCTGGGGATAAATCCATTTCTCACAGGGCTTTGATGTTGGGGGCTTTAGCTGAAGGTGAAACAACTATCCAAGGTTTGCTTTTGGGAGAAGACCCCTGTAGCACTGCTAGCTGTTTTCAAGCAATGGGCGCAGAAATTTCTGAACTCAATACCGAGTTGGTTCGGGTTAAAGGTATTGGTCTGGGAAATTTACAAGAACCAGTAGATATCTTAAATGCTGGAAATTCTGGAACAACAATTAGGCTGATGCTTGGACTTTTAGCTTCTCATCCGGGACGCTTTTTTACAGTCACAGGAGATGATTCTTTGCGATCGCGTCCTATGTCCCGTGTTGTCAAACCTTTACAAGAGATGGGCGCAGAAATTTGGGGACGTAAAGGTGCTTCTCTTGCGCCCCTAGCAGTTCACGGAACGTCCCTCAAACCAATTCACTATCATTCCCCGATCGCCTCCGCTCAAGTCAAATCCTGTATTCTTCTAGCAGGGTTAATGACAGAGGGACAAACGACCGTCACCGAACCCGCTCTTTCTCGCGACCATAGCGAACGGATGTTAAGGGCGTTTGGTGCAGAACTCAGTGTAGACCCTGATACAAATAGTGTCACTATTACTGGTTCAGCGAAACTGGTGGGACAAAAGGTCGTTGTACCGGGAGATATCAGTTCGGCTGCGTTTTGGTTAGTCGCTGCGGCGATCGTACCAAATTCGGAACTGGTGATTGAAAATGTCGGTGTCAATCCAACTCGCACGGGTATTTTAGAAGCTTTAGAAATGATGGGCGCGGACGTTCATCCGGAAAATCAACGCGAAGTCGCTGGAGAACCCGTAGCCGATTTGCGCGTCCGTTCCAGTCGTTTGAAAAGTTGCACCATTGCAGGCGATATTATACCGAGATTAATTGATGAAATTCCCATTTTAGCGGTAGCTGCAGTTTTTGCTGAGGGAACAACAGTCATCCGTGATGCTGCTGAGTTGCGGGTCAAAGAAAGCGATCGCATTGCGGTCATGGCGCGACAACTCAACCAAATGGGCGCAAAAGTCACAGAATTACCTGATGGTATGGAAATTACTGGCGGTACTTCTTTGGTAGGGACTGATGTTGATAGCTATACCGACCATCGTATTGCTATGAGTCTGGCGATCGCATCTCTCAACGCCTCTGGTAAAACTAACATCCATCGTGCGGAAGCCGCAGCGGTCTCTTATCCTGCATTCGTTACGACACTCCGAGAGGTTTGTAGGGAGTGAGGGAGGGAGGGAG
>JAWQFQ010000203.1:0-17944 GCA_035967975.1 Scytonema sp. PMC 1070.18 | reverse complement strand
GTGGGGGTGTGGGGGTGTAAGGGAAGAATTTTAGAGTGCTGGTGTACAAAAGTGCATGATAGCTACTTACTACTAGAGCGTTGGTACATTGAGAACTTTCAAATAAAAAATGTCCTAAAATTTCTTGTGGTGCGGGTATCCTACCCGACCTCAATCAGGAACGGGCGAGGACGCCCATCCCACAAGAGCAATATAGTTTATTGTTTGTCACTCCCTTTACTAAGCTGGCGCTGACGTAGTTTGATTAAAACCCGCTTGAACTGTTCAAACTCTTCTTGACTCAATTCTGTCTTGCGCCATGCTTCTCGTTGCATCAAGCGTTCAAACCAATCATGAAGTGTGGGGTAATGATTCAGCTGAACTCCCAATTTCGGTAGTAAAGATATATCTGTTCCAGCCACAATATCAGCTAGAGTTATCTGTTCTCCACCAAAATAAGAGTTATCTCCTAAACGTTCGCTCAAAAATTGCAGAACTTTATTTATATGCTCCTTTGCTTGTACAAGCTTTGGTGAATTTTCACTTTCTAAAATTAAAGGCATTACTTTTGGCACTAGCTCATTCGTACTCACCATTTGCACCATTCTTACGACTGCTAATACTTGAGGTTCTTTAGGTAACAGCATCGGTGAAGGATACTTAATTTCTAAATAGTCCAGAATTGCTAAAGATTCTATGACTTGTAAACCGTTATCAACTATAACTGGAACGTGATGAAAAGGATTTAGTGCTAAAAATTCTGGTTGCAATTGGTCTCCATTTAAACTCATTAAAATTGGCTCAAACGGAATCTCTTTTTCTAGTAAAGTTCGCCACACACGACGAGCCATTGGTGAGCGGGTATTGTAATAGAACTTCAACATTTAGAATTTCTCCTCAATTAAAATGATTGCTGATTGCTAATTGCTGATTGCTAATTGCTGATTGCTAATTGCTAATTGCGTTTTTACCATTAGCCATTAGCTATTGTTCCTTTCCTGATACAGGCGCAAAGCATAAGCACCCGCCGGGGTTTGTCGAAAAGCACGGATATCAGATATCATCTTGGTTGGTAATTGTTGCAAGCTACCACGGTTCATAGGATGTTCTGGTGGCATCACAGTAGGAGCTGCAAGCGCTGCAAAGGTGATATCAGCAGCTGAAAAGCTATTTCCAACTAAATAGGAACGACCATCAGATAACAATTCACCAACTTTCTCAAAAATACTTTTGATTGTTTCATAAGCTTCTGCAGCAGACTCTGGTGTGATATCCATACTCCGTTGAACGATAGGACGTACTGTAGGAAAAACAACCGGAAATAGTATCCGCTCAAAAAAAGGTACGCCAATACACCATCGGCTTTGCATCAGCTTGGAGTCATGGATTGTATGAAAATAGCCCCACCGACGTGTAGTGGGACCAAGCTGCTCATCAAATAAATCTTCCAACTCATCTACTTGTCGGCGCAAGTCAGGGTTGGTGGGGTATAACTTGGCGTTAGCAGGAGCGATTTCATCTAGATAGTGCAAAATATCAGTTGAATCTGTCAAAGCACCATTCTCAGTTATCAAAACAGGGGTGAGTTTTCCTCCGACTCGACCAGTTGCAAATCGATGGAAAGGTGGCATATGAGGTTCTTCAATATAAGGAATTTCCAGCCTTGCTAGCGCCCACCTAACCTTTTCACAATAATGACTGATAGAAATAGTAATGAGACGCAAGGGTTTTTTTTGGTCGGGAAAAGAGTGAGTCATAAGAGTGTTTGTTTTTGAGTTTTCATTTTAAGACCAATCGGTCTTTTTAATAACAAAAAAATATAATGATTCTTGTAAGCGTTCAGCACTTCAGCCTTCAGCAGTCAGCTTTAGAGCCTGTTTCCCTTACATTTTAAGTTGTTTCGAGGTAAGCGTTCAGCACTTCAGCCTTCAGCAGTCAGCTTTAGAGCCTGTTTTCAGGTATTTTATAGTTATTTTGAGTACCAATATAAACACCTCCATAGCTTATAAAAGCTGATAGCTGATAGCTGACGGCTGAACGCTTACGTTCCCTTGTCCCATTATAAACACCTAATTAGCTCATAAAAGCTGAGCGCTGATAGCTGATGGCTGACTGCTGACAATTTGTAAATTGGTGCTAATATAATTTTTCAAATATTTAATAATTCTTTCTATATAAATAGAATCTCCATACAATTTGCTCATCATCACAGCCCCTTCCAGAGATGAAATAATGATAGTTGTCGCTTCATCAGCATCAATTTTTGGGTCAATTTCACCATTTTTTATTCCTGTTTGGATAACTTGATAAAATAGGTTCCGCCAAGAATTCATTGCTTCTTGGGCTCGTTCCCGCAAAGCAGGATGAGTATCATCACTCTCAATAGCAGTATTTAGGATTGGACATCCTCCCTTTATGATAGGGTCGTTGATATTGCTACGAAATACATCAATAATTGCTTGTAAACGTTCAATCGCATGCTGTTTGTTTCGTAATACATCTGCGTAGCTCTGTTTAAATTGAGCGATCGCAAAATCAAAAGCCTGTAGTGCTAAATCATCCTTACTTTTAAAATGATTGTATATTCCCCCTTTCTGCAAGCCCGTGACACGCATAATGTCTGAAATAGATGCACCAGCGTATCCCTGTTGATTAAACAGTTCAGCAGCTTGTTGGAGAATTTTCTCTTTTGTTTCGTTTCCTTTGGACATCCGTATCTCTCCGACCATTTGGTCTGTTTTCATTAAAGGACATATTTGATGATTTTGTCAAGATAATAGACATCTCCAGAAATTAATTATGCGTTACCCGAAAGCCGTGGAAGTATGCTTCTGACTCCCGCGCCATCGTTAACACTAACCGAGCTGAAAGCTTACCCAATGCTTGACTCTACTCCTTCTAACGGCTTGGCTTTAGATTGGCTCTCAACTCCCACGCCAAACCCCGTAAATTGCCGAACAATTGGCGAACGATAGCCCAACACAATATCACTCGGCGGAACACCAGCCTCAACCAATTGTTGAGCAATACCCTCATTCGTGCCATCAAGCTGAATCCAAATCTGATTCCCTTTAATATCGATATGAATTAAACTCCCATACACCTGAACTTCATCCCGCCAACCAATAAACATAACTAGATAATGCCCGTTCGAGCGATCGGTAATGAACTCAATTTCCGTACCTTCATCCACTGTAATAGTTACATATTGTTTGAGTATTTTTTCAACTACGTCGCAATAATTTAGTTTCTCCATAAAACAATCTCCTTAGTACCGGGGTGAAAAACAATCAGTTTCAAATCGTACTCCTCAACCATTTCCCGAATAAAGTCAAATCTCAAGAAAAAGCCGTTGTAAATATCGACTGGAATTGCTAAATAAACTGTCCACTCAAGTAGCTGCTTTTTCACAGCTTTCACATAGACGAGGAATTGTCCCAAAGCTTTTTGGAAAGCGGTCATGTTTGAGTCTCCAACAAAACTTTTAATTTCTACAGCTATCCTTCGTCCATCCTTCTCGGCTTCAATCAACTTTTGGGCAGCTAAATCTATATAAATAGCTAACCCCATTGAATCGACTTCGATGTACCAATCCTCCCGTAGAATTGTCCATCCATCCTTCTGTAATGCTACCTTAACCGATTCATGAAAAATATCTCTGGCTGGCATTTATTTCAATTCTTTCAGCTAAGACAATTTTAACCTTGTACTCGCCATCACTTTAAATTAAAATACCTTTGCCCTGCCCCATACCCCCATTTCAAATTTGCAACCAGTTAGCAATAACCTGCGGTAATGGCAAAACAATGAGAATTAACAAAGCCATCGATAGCAATCCACCTACATCTCGTTTGTTGTCCAATTCGCTGACATCATTCAAAGCGGGTTCGTCAATGAGTGGCATGAATATCAAGATAATCGCCCACAATAAGAAGTCTTGCTGAACTAAAAGAGCAAGAAGCAGTAATAACAAGCGGGAGATTTGACCGATAATAGCTGCTGTTCTTTGCCCAAACATAGCATGGACGATATGACCTCCATCCAACTGTCCTACGGGCATTAAATTTAATGCAGTGACGATTAATCCTAGAAAACCAGCGACGGCGACTGGATGTAAGTCTATAGCGGATGTTGCTGTTAACTGACTGCCTAATGCTATTTTTGAAATAATTGCTAATAGTATGGAGTACTTAGGATTAAGTGCGTCAGGATTCAACAGCCCTGTTTTGTCAGTTACAGGAACTACGTTTGAATGAGCTAGTCCCCAAAATAATAAGGGTAAGGTTGCTAGAAAACCTGCAAGTGGTCCAGCAACACTAACGTCAAATAATGCTTTGCGGTTGGGAACAGGACTACGCATTTGAATAAATGCACCGAAAGTTCCCAAAAAGAAGGGCATTGGGATAAAGTAGGGAAGTGTTGCGCGGATTTTGTAAAATCGTGCGGTTAAATAGTGACCTAGTTCGTGTATACCCAAAATTGTAATTAATGCTAAAGCATAGGGTAAGCCCTGCAATATCTCAGTGGGGTTGATTTGCACTGTCGTAGGAGTCACACCAGCAATTCTCGCTCCTACTAAGGTCGTAGTCAGTAATGTCACTAATAAGAGCAACAGTGCTAATCCTGGTCGTGTGACGTTTTCGCGATCGCGTGATGTTGCTCTGGAAGTTTGATTGTTGGGTACGAGGACAAAGAATGGTTTGTCGTTGAAGCCTTCTTGAAAAATGATTAAGAAGCGATCGCCAAAATGCGTTTCAATATTTGCCTTTACTTTCTCATAAGCATTTGTTGGCGTAGTTCTCAACTGACCTCGACAAATGATCGCTTGGGGTCGATACTCTATATTTTGGATGTAGTATACAGACCAAGGGAAACAGTTTCGCAGTTGGGTTTCTTCTGTGGGCTCAATGGGACGCACTGGTACTGGTTCTGCGGTAGGATGTATAGCCAATGGTGATTCTGTGGGTTTCCGGGCTTCAGATTGTGTTTTCTGCAGCGAGCGTCGTCCCCACTGAAACAATAGCCAGTATAACAGAGGACAGATGATTAATGGCCAAATCATCAGCGCCCGTGGAGGGGGTTGTTTTCCTCCATAGACTACTGTCCAAGTCGTCCATAGCAGTGCTGGCGTCATCAAAACTAGCCATAACAGCCAGACAGGCGTTTTGGTGATTTGAGCAACGCTGCGCTGCACCATTAAATAAGTAATTAGTCCCAGTAGAAGAAGAAACCAAAAAGTCATGTTATCTTCGTTTAATTTTTAGATGTTAAATATCGCTTGTAGTCCAAGATGTTACAGCATTTCCTACAAGCACAAGCTCCCAAAAGATAATTGCTGAAATCACAGTCCACAGTGCTTTCTCACTTTGCAGTTCACTGTCTCAAAAGTTCACACTGTAACCTAATCTTGTATAACTCCTCATCTAACGGTTGATCTCATGTACACTTTGCCTCAAGAGCCAAGTTCCACAGCCAAGCCACCACGGACAGTTTTCAATACAATTTATGCATTTCCACCAAATAGGGATACATTGGGGGGAACTGCTTATCTTATTGTAGAAAACGAAGGCAATATCTTGATAGACTGCCCTGCATTTGACCAACCATCTCTAGATTTTCTGCATTCAAAAGGCGGTGTGCGTTACTTATTTCTAACGCATCGGAGCGCTATTGGGAAAACGGCAGCAATTCAGCACACTTTCGAGTGTGAGATATTGATTCAAGAGCAAGAGGCGTACTTGTTACCTGAAGTAACTGTAACTACCTTTGGTCGAGAATTTACTCTGAATTCAACATCCCAGTTAATTTGGACACCAGGTCATTCCCCCGGTTCATCGTGCCTTTACCATTCTAACGAGGGAGGAATCTTGTTTTCTGGTCGCCATCTTCTCCCGAACCAACAGGGTAACCCTGTACCATTACGAACATCAAAAACTTTTCACTGGTCTCGACAAATCAACAGCGTAAAGCTTCTGCTAGAGAGATTTACTCTTGAAACACTCCAGTTTATTTGTCCTGGTGCTAATACAGGTTTTCTTAGAGGCAAACGTGTTATCGATAATGCCTACAAACACTTAGCGGATTTGGATTTAGCAGCATTAATGCAAGTAGAACCGTTTTAATGAGGAGTGTAGGCAATACTGCTCGGATAAGCGAAAATTAGAAACCCGGTTTCTTGGAGAAACCGGGTTTCTGACATCGCAGCTACTGTTAACCGAGCAGTATACTGTTAACCGAGCAGTATTGGGAGTGTAGGGAAGATTTTGCACTACACCCTACACCCTACACCCTACACCCTTTCTGCCACTACTGACTGACTTGTCAGCATTTCTACAGCGGCTTGATACTGTACATCAGCATTTGTACCAATTTTGTCACGAGTGATTGGTTCGGAGGAAATTTGTACGTCTGGTTGAATTCCGAGTTTGTTAATATCGTGATGGTTGGGAGTTTCGTATTTGGCGATCGTGACTGCTAAGCCAGAACCATCGGACAATTCAAACAAAGACTGGATTAAACCTTTACCGAAGGTTTTTTCTCCTATCAATACGGCGCGGCTATTATCTTGCAGCGCCCCGGCTAGAATTTCGCTAGCGCTAGCAGTTCCTTCATTAACTAAAACCACCAAGGGGTCTAGTGTTAGCGCCGAACCTATAGCATCAAAGCTACCCATAATACCCAGGCGATTAACAGTGTAGACGATAGTGCCAGAGTCTAACCACATACGAGCAATTTCGATTCCTGCTTGCAGCAACCCACCTGGATTATTTCGCAAATCTAAAATGTAGGCATCAGCGCCTTTTTTTTCTAAACTAGAAATGGCGTGTGCTAATTCCATTGCGGCATTAGCATTGAATTGTGTGAGGCGAATATAACCAACCGATTTTCCTTGGGGAGAAGAGTGTAATTCCGCCACAACTGGATTGAGAGAAATGAGATCGCGTACTATTTGGACTTCCCATTGACCTTTCCCATCTCTTTCTATCATTAAGGTGACAGTACTGCCGACAGGTCCGCGCATTCTAGACGCAGCCTCATCAAGGGAGAGTTTTTCTGTAGGAAAACCTTCTATTTTCACAATGCGATCGCGTGACCTAACCCCAGCCTTTTCTGCAGGTGAACCCGCAATGGGGGCGACAACTTCCAACTGACCAGTTTCAGGATTGTTGGCGATTTGCAATCCCACACCTGTCAGCTCCCCTGAAGTATTAACCTGTAAGCTGTGGTACTGTTCTGGGCTTAAAAAGCGAGTAAAGGGGTCATCAAGGCTTTTGAGCATATTTTGAATGGCTAAATAAGCCGCTTGAGAACCTTTGAGTGGTGTTTCTAAAGCCTTGTACCTGACCGACGCCCAATTTTGATGATTAAATGTGTCGTCTAGATAAGTTCTATTTACAATTCTCCATGCTTCTGCTACCAGCTTTTGTTCGTCCGTTAAAGCGATCGCAGGTTGGCAAAAACCGCCAAGGAGTAACCAACACGCCAAGAAAAATGACAATCCCACTTGAAAAATTCGTTTGTGCATGAACCCCATTTTCACTTCCACGTTCAACCCAAATCCCAGAACTCAACCAATAATTAAGCTCTCGGCTGTCAAGACTTCAGCGGTTTGCACGAAAAAGAAGGCATTGACCCAAAATTTTTGAAAAAGCTAGTCGCTGATAGCTTTAAAGCTAACCGCTGACCACTGAAAGCCGAAAGCTTTTTGAAATCTCTGTCTCGACTATGTTACTTTTTTTATAGAAGTGGTGCATCGCTAAGTCAAGGTGTTCAGCCAATAGATAGACGCGTATCCCACTTTTTCACCGTACAGTCTGCTTTGTGTCTACTGCCTTGTGGTGTGTTTGGTACAAACAGAATGCAATATATACCCTCTTTTCAGAGTGTGAAGTTTTTTTTAAACTATTAACACTCTCACTTTGGAAAAGCAAAAAGTCAACTGGCTGAAGGCGGATAGTAGAATAGTGAGTACTTACTTAGCAAAAAGTGCCTCGTTTCATCCTTTCTCCGTTCAACTTTTGACTCAAAGAAACTAACCGCGAATTTATTTGTAGGAACTTGAGATTGTATGGCTAACGTTTACGACTGGTTTCAGGAGCGCTTAGAGATTCAAGCGCTAGCTGACGACGTCACCAACAAGTACGTCCCCCCCCACGTCAACATCTTCTACTGTCTGGGTGGAATCACACTGACGTGCTTCCTTATCCAGTTTGCAACTGGATTTGCCATGACATTCTACTACAAGCCAACCGTTACAGAAGCATATGCTTCCGTTCAGTACATCATGAATGATGTGAGCTTTGGTTGGCTGATCCGCTCCGTCCACCGCTGGTCTGCCAGCATGATGGTGCTGATGATGATTTTGCACGTCTTCCGAATTTACTTAACTGGTGGCTTCAAAAAGCCCCGCGAGTTGACTTGGGTAACAGGCGTTGTCCTCGCTGTGATTACCGTTTCCTTTGGCGTGACTGGTTACTCTCTACCTTGGGACCAAGTAGGCTACTGGGCTGTGAAAATCGTTAGCGGCGTACCAGAAGCAATTCCCGTAGTTGGTACCCTCATAGCAGAACTTTTACGCGGCGGTGCAAGCGTTGGTCAAGCCACCTTGACTCGCTACTACAGCGCTCACACCTTTGTTTTGCCTTGGCTTATTGCTGTCTTCATGCTGCTCCACTTCCTGATGATTCGCAAACAAGGCATTTCGGGTCCGTTGTAATTTAACGGTTAGTAGATAGTGGTTAGTAGATAGTGGTTAGTAGATAGTAGATAGTAGATAGTGGTTAGTAGCAGAATTAACAACTAACAACTAACAACTAACAACTAACAACTAACAACTAACAACTAACAACTATCTATCAGCAAAAGTTTACTTAAGCAGGAGAGCAAGTTTAAAAATGGCTACACAGAAGAAACCAGACCTGAGCGATCCAAAGCTAAGAGCTAAATTGGCGTTGGGTATGGGTCACAACTACTATGGTGAACCCGCTTGGCCTAACGATCTGTTATATGTGTTTCCAGTTGTTATTATGGGAACATTTGCTTGTATTGTCGCTCTATCGGTACTAGACCCAGCGATGGTTGGGGAACCCGCAGATCCTTTCGCTACACCTTTGGAAATTTTGCCAGAGTGGTATTTATACCCTGTTTTCCAAATTTTACGCTCAGTTCCTAACAAACTTTTGGGAGTTCTGTTGATGGCTTCCGTACCTCTGGGACTGATACTTGTTCCTTTTATTGAGAACGTTAACAAGTTTCAAAACCCCTTCCGCCGTCCAGTAGCAACCACTGTGTTCTTGATTGGCACTTTGGTAACCCTATGGTTGGGAATTGGAGCTGCTTTCCCAATTGATAAATCCTTCACCTTCGGACTGTTCTAAATCAGTCACCAGTAAGCGTTGTGACGCCTGTAAGTTTCTCGATAAGTGCAAGAAAGCACTTTTACGAGAAATCAACAGGCGTTAATTTTAGTCATCTAAGGTGTATCATAATGTTTTACTCGGACTACACTATGTAATCCCAAAAACAATAATCTTGTTGTATACAAGAGGTACGCACATTTTTCATTCACTTATATTTAAGTCGAGGTCAATGCTTAGCATAGTGCAGCAAGACCATCTGGCGGTTAAGAGCGAACTAAAGCTTCTCAACCAGGTTCAACAATGGTTTGAAGCATTCTGTCTGCAAAATTTACCTCAACTAGGTTGGTCAGAAAGTCAACTGTATCGTCTCAACCTAGCATTAGCTGAAGGCTTTACCAACGCTGTTCGTCACGCTCATCGTGCCTTACCTCCGGAAACAACCATAGAAATTGACGTTTCTTTATGGAATGACCGACTGGAGATTAGAATTTGGGATCAAGGAAAACCCTTTAATCCTGATGCGATCGCAGAACCAGAACCAGGTACTCTCCAAGTCGGAGGATATGGATGGTTTCTCCTGCGGCGTTTGGCAGATTGTGTTGTCTACGAACGGGGTGCAGATGGAAGAAACTGCCTGCTCATCGTCAAGTATGGTTTACAAGGGCAACAGTAAGGAGAACAAGAAATAATCATAAATGCTGGGGGCATCAAATTCTTGGCAAAATGGGGGAATGTTTAAGTACAATGTTCCCCTTGTTTACATTGCCAATCGAAATTATAAAAAAGTAAGCATCTACATATTATTACTTATTTTTACAACATCTGTATAAAAAATTTGTAAATTTTGTCAGAGAGTTTATGAGAGCAAAAGAAAACATAAGTTTAAGTCAAAATTTGACGACAAAAGTCAATCACATTTTCGTATTCATTGAAATTTTTGAACGAGAAGGCGGAATTCAGTCCTACGTCAAAGATATTTTTAGGGCTTATCTGGCAGATAGTACACCCTCATATGCACAAGTCTTTTTGCTACGAGATAGCCTTGATTGCTCGAATCCTTTTGAATCAGACCGTTTAAAATTTCATTACTTTAAATCCCAATTTCCGCAACTCAGCCGAATCAAAATTTCTGTAGCATTATTTTCCCATTTATTACGCTATCGACCCCAACACGTCTTTTGCGGTCATATTAACCTTGCACCGCTGATTGGAATGTTGTGTCAGCCTCTGGGTATTCCTTATACTGTCATGACTCATGGTAAAGAGGTTTGGCAACCGTTACCAAGTGTTATGAAGTCGGGTTTGCAAAAAGCAGCATATATTTGGACGGTCAGCCGTTATACTCGTCAAGTGGCTTGTGCAGCGAACGATTTAGACCTTAATAAAGTTAAAATTATGCCATGTGCTGTCAATGGCAGTTACTTCACTCCGGGGGAAAAGTCAACTGTATTGTTAGAACGCTACGGTTTAGCACAAGCCAAAGTACTGATGACCGTGGCGCGGCTATGGTCGGGTGATATTTATAAGGGTGTTGATATCACAATTCAGGCTTTACCACAAATTGCTTCCGTTTTCTGTGAAGTTAAATACTTAGTTATTGGTCGTGGTGATGACCAACCTCGATTAGCTCAGCTTGCAAAAGATTTGGGTGTGAGCGATCGCGTTATCTTTGCTGGGTTTATTCCAAGTGAAGAATTGGTAGAACACTATCGCCTTGCTGATGCTTACGTTATGCCTTCCCAAGAAGGTTTTGGTATCGTTTACCTTGAAGCAATGGCTTGTGGTGTACCAGTTTTATCCGGTGATGCTGATGGGTCAGCCGATCCATTACAAGATGGGAAACTAGGGTGGCGAGTTCCACACCGCAATCCGGATGCTGTTGCTGCGGCTTGTATTGAAATGCTCAAAGGAGAAGACCAACGTTGTAATGGACAATGGCTTCGGGAAGAAGTTCTCTGTTTATTTGGGATAGAATCTTTTCAGAAGCGAGTACAAGAAGAGTTGAGAGTGGTCAAATCATTAGGTAACGTTAAATCGTAGTTAATTGCAGTAAATCAGCATTAATCGAGTTACAACTATAGTCAGTAGACCTGAATCTTCTAGAATTCTATTGCCTATAGCAAAATTGCCTATTGCCTATTTTTCCTGCCTCAATTAACACGCTATCCTAGAGGGAGAGCAGGACGACGTTTAAAAAATGAGCCTTAAAACTTTTCAAGTTAATCTGTCTAATCTTCGCCCTTGGCTCACTTTACTAGCACTCATGTGGTTGCTAGGGTCATTGGGCTTGGGCTGGTTAGTAAATTCTTTGCTAATTATTGTTGGGCTACTGTCGTTGGCACCCATTCTCGCATTTTTCGGGTTTCGCTTGTGGCTGCAACGTAACTTGGTGACAGACCACTGTCCCGTATGTCAGTATGAAATTACAGGTTTAAACAACACACAGTTACAATGCCCGAACTGTGGAGAACAATTAGCAGTACAAAAAGGTCATTTTCAGCGATTTACACCAGAAGGCACTATTGATGTGACTGCAGTCGAAGTACAAAGTCAAGCATTAGAAGATTAGTACTCGTTCTGGAGGTATAGGGGTATAGGGGTATAGGGGTGTAGCGGTATAAGGAAAAAGTTTTTCCACGTTGCCCATGCAATCTCTAGAATTATGATATTTCACGAAATGCTGCAATCATTGGTTGCAGTTTTTTGCTAATAAGAAAAGTTTAGGGTTCCATTAGAGGGAGGATGTCAAATCCCCTAAGCTGAGGTATTTTAGTTGATTGAACGGTTCTTGATAACTATCTAGTGGCAGAATTTATAAAATTTTCCGCATTTGTCCTCAGGACAATTGAATGTATATTGTGTAAGGTTTAACTAGGGAATCAAGGTAAGATATATTTTATACTTGATTTCTGATACTGAACCTGCTATACGATCTTATAACCCTCCTTCTATGACTCCAGAAGATAGCAAAATTAAATTTCCTCTGTGGCATTATCTCAACCAGCCTGTATTGAGTCGCACCCATAAACTAGTGCTGAGTCCCCGCCGCTTTGCACTTTCTTATAGAGTTAGACTTTTAGAGCGGTGCTGGACTAAAGAATGTGATGCTGCAGGACCGCAACAGAATTTGTAATTCGTAATCCGTAATTGAGGTTGAAATAATTCCGAATTACGAATCGGCTTGCGAATTGTCTGGGAAGCTCGTAAAACGGAATAAAATTCCATAAAACGGCGCAAATTATTGTTGTCTGAGTGAGGGCGCGTCAGGTTTTTTGCCATCTAATACAACACTTACTGTCATATCTCCCATGACAGTGATTGCAGTCCGGCAACGGTCAAGGAACCAGTCTACTGTTACTAATAAAGCAATATACTCTGTTGGCAAACCCACTGAAGTAAACACCAGGGTCATTGTCACCAACCCCGCTTCTGGAATTCCTGCAGCACCAACAGACGCAAAAATTGCTGTTAGCACTACAATAAACTGCTGTCCTAAATCTAGATTTTGTCCAAGGACTTGGGAGATAAATAGTGCAGACATTGCTTCATACAGAGCAGTACCATCGTTATTAAAATTGGAGCCAACTAATGCGCCTAAAGAAGCTGAAGATTCCCGTAAACCGATTTTTTGCTGCAAAATATCAAAGGTAATGGGCATTGCTGCTACGGAGGAAGCTGTTGAGAAAGCTGTTAAAAATGCATCGGAACCCTCGCGAAGGAATTCGAGCGGTTTTACCCAAGAACCGAACTTGATTATAATCAGGTAATAACAAACCTGTAATGACAGCGCCACCAAAACTGCTATCACGAATGCACTTAAAGTTTTAAATGGCTCAAAACCTTTCTCAGCGATGGTTTGAGCTACAATCCCAAAAACCGCTAGTGGTACCAAAGCTATGACCCAGTGCAGGATACGGATGATCGCTTCAAACAAAGTATTGATCGCCTGTTCTATGGTGATATATCCTGTTTTCCCTTGAGCAATTTGCTCTGATTTTATCTTTCGCAGAACAATTCCGAAGGTAAGAGCAATAACAATTAGCTGAATAACATTATTATCCACGAGTGGGCTGAGAATATCTGGTGGTATGGCATCTTGAAGCAGTACCCACGGGTCAAAAGTTTGTTTGCTCATTTCTACGCTTCCTGGGGCGACTATACTCCCCCAATTCCCCGGTCGCCCTACATTCGCTACGAAAAGTCCTATTAAAATAGCGACTGTGGTGTTAGTAAGCAAAAGTCCTGCCAAACGAATCCCTGTTTTCTTCGGAATATCCGTTGTTAAAAAAGTATGCAGTACAGCCATTAAAATCAGTGGTGTCGCAAGCGTGCGGAGAGTCTTCAGTACTAACTTCGCGGGAATTGCTAACGTCTCAATGAAATCCCGATTCGCGGGAATTGGATTTCCTGCGCCCAGTGCAATTCCCAAAATGACTGCCAGAATGAGTGCAATGACAATTTGCAAAGTGAGGGGTATACGCAGCAACCAAAAGCGGATTTGAGATTGCTGTTGATTAATGCTATCAATTTGGTTCATAACTGGATATTTAGATAAAAATATAACATCTTTTCATAGCATTCCGCGCATCCTTCGTAAAAGGAGACAAACCCGGTATCTTAAAGATACCGGGTTTGTGGAATCTCGCAATTTTACACATCAAATAGAATTGCTATCTTATTTAAGATTTTCAATAAAATCGTCCCACGTTACGGCAAACTGCGATACCGTGGAATACGCCTTTGTTTTTAACTGCCAGTTGGGAATACTTATGTCTTTTGTCCCTTTGCACATTCACAGTGATTACAGTCTGCTAGATGGGGCAAGTCAGCTGCCAGAATTGATTGACCGCGCCATCGAACTTGGTATGAAAGCGATCGCCCTGACGGATCATGGTGTCATGTATGGTGCGATCGAGCTGATTAAAATATGTCGCAACAAAAATATTAAGCCGATTATCGGCAATGAGATGTACATCATCAACGGCGATATTACAAAACAAGAACGCCGTCCTCGCTATCATCAAGTTGTTTTAGCTAAAAATACAAAAGGGTACAAAAACTTAGTTAAGTTAACAACTATTTCTCACCTTCAAGGTGTCCAGGGAAAAGGAATTTTTTCACGTCCTTGTGTTAATAAAGAATTCTTAAAACAATATCATGAAGGTTTGATTGTTACCAGTGCTTGTTTGGGAGGAGAAATCCCTCAAGCCATTCTTAGTGGTAAACTTGATGCGGCTCGTAGGGTTGCCCAATGGTATAAAGATGTATTTGGTGATGATTATTATTTAGAAATTCAAGACCACGGGTTTCCAGAAGACCGTATTGTCAATGTAGAAATCGTTAAGATTGCGCGGGAACTAGGGATTAAAATCGTTGCGACGAATGATTCTCATTTCATTTCTTGTTATGACGTAGAAGCTCACGATGCTTTGTTGTGCATTCAGACTGGAAAATTAATTGTAGAAGAGGAGCGAATGCGCTACACAGGTACGGAGTATCTAAAATCAGCAGAGGAGATGAAGCAACTCTTTCGCGACCATTTGCCAGGAGATGTTATTGAAGAAGCTATTGTCAATACCTTGGAAGTGGGGGATAAAGTTGAGCCTTATCAGATTTTGGGTGAGCCCCGCATTCCTAATTATCCCATTCCCTCCGGTCACACAGCTGATACTTATGTTGAAGAAATTGCTTGGCAGGGTTTGTTACAAAAATTAACTCGGAAATCTCGTAATGAAATTGATTCAGCTTACAAAGAACGACTGGAATACGAACTGAAAATGATTCAGAAGATGGGTTTTTCAACCTACTTCTTAGTTGTGTGGGACTACATCAAATTTGCGAGAGATAATCATATCCCCGTTGGTCCGGGTCGGGGTTCAGCAGCAGGGTCTTTGGTAGCTTATACAATGGGAATTACTAATATTGACCCCGTACATCATGGATTGCTGTTTGAAAGATTTCTCAATCCCGAACGAAAATCAATGCCTGATATTGATACGGACTTCTGTATTGAAAAGCGCGATCGCGTCATTGAGTATGTTACAGAAAAATATGGCACGGAAAGAGTTGCTCAAATCATTACCTTTAACCGCTTAACTTCCAAAGCGGTTTTAAAAGATGTTGCCAGAGTGTTAAATATTCCCTATGGGGAATCAGACAAAATGGCAAAGCTCATTCCTGTATCTCGGGGAAAACCAACCAAACTTAAGGTGATGATTTCTGACGATACACCGGAACCAGAGTTTAAACAAAAGTACGATAGTGATGAAAGGGTTCGTCGGTGGGTAGATATGGCAATTCGTATCGAAGGAACTAACAAAACCTTTGGTGTGCATGCCGCAGGTGTGGTAATTTCTGCAGAACCTTTGGATGAAATTGTACCTCTACAGAAAAATAACGATGGGGATGTGATTACCCAGTATTTCATGGAAGACTTAGAATCTCTGGGTTTGCTGAAAATGGATTTTCTCGGGTTAAAAAACCTGACGATGATTCAAAATGCGATCGATTTAATTGAAGAAAACCACAAATATAGGATAGACCCTTATGACATCACAACTCAAGAACGAAAGGCACAAAGAATATTAGCCAAGGGAGGAGAACTAGCAAAGCTTCCTCTAGACGTACGAAATACGTATGATTTGCTAGAAGCAGGGGATTTAGAAGGTATCTTTCAGTTAGAATCTTCTGGAATGCGTCAGATTGTACGTGATTTGAAGCCTTCCAACATAGAAGATATTTCTTCAATTTTGGCACTGTACCGACCGGGTCCATTGGATGCTGGACTCATTCCAAAATTTATTAACCGCAAGCACGGACGGGAGCAAATTTCGTATGAAACTCCGATTCTGGAACCGATTTTGGATGAAACCTATGGAATTATGGTTTATCAAGAGCAAATCATGAAAATTGCTCAAGATATGGCAGGCTATTCCTTGGGACAAGCTGACTTGCTGCGCCGTGCAATGGGTAAAAAGAAAGTCGAGGAAATGATTAAGCAGAGGGAAAAGTTTGTCGATGGAGCAGCTAAAAATGGTGTTAAAAAACACATCGCCGAAGAACTATTTGAGCAAATGTTAAAGTTTGCCGAATATTGTCTCAGCTATGACACGGAAGTTTTAACAGTAGAATATGGCTTGATGCCTATTGGGGAAATTGTGGAAAAATCCATTGAGTGTACGGTATATACGGTTGATACTCATGGAAATCTTTATACCCAACCTATAGTCCAGTGGCACGATCGCGGTCAGCAAGAAGTTTTTGAATACTGTTTAGATGATGGTTCAGTCATTCAAGCTACAAAAGACCATAAATTTATGACTGCGGACGGACAAATGTTACCAATTGATGAAATATTTGAACAAGGACTGGTATTGATGAAAATTCAGTAATTGCCAGATTAATTGTTTCACCAATCAACCTCGACGCAAAACAATGTACCTGACTTTTCTAAACGTAGTGAAAAGCCAGGTACTCTTTGCTCTTAGTCTGTGCCTACTTTTGACCAGAACTAGTCTGGTGAAGAAAGCCCTGTAAGTCAATCTTGACCGTAATTTTGTCATTAACTCTATAGGTTGTGAAACGCTAGCTCATATAGAATGCCAGACTAAAAGCTGATACTGCAACTAGAAGAGGAACCACTGTACTGTATTCTAGTTTCCTTGTCTTCAGGATCTCAAGACAAGAGAGTGGAACCACCGCAGGCCAAAGCACAGTCGTGATGATAAGCATTACAAAAGATAAAAATTTTTCTTCAGGAGAAGAACTTGGATGACGAAGAGAAAATTTCATCCAATTGATAAAAAAATAGGCTGTCATCAGTAAGTAACTAATAACTAACGCAAATTGCATATTGTTCATTGAGAGCACTCCTTTCATTGTTCTAACAGTTCAAGAAAAATCTCTAACCTGGTTTTTCAAGGACTTTAATCTAAAATAGTTAGCCGTTGGTAAGTATAAACGTGGTACTTGATTTTTAATCCCAGAACAAACTCATATAGAGAGTAATAGTAAAATAATTGCGACACCATTTCAAACCGTAATTTCACTCAATTTCGCATAAAACGACTAAATTCCGAAATTTTACTTACTTATCTTACCAATCCTACTTTTTACCTATCCCACAAATCCCACCTTTTTATTTTCTTTTATCGATAAATTACGACAGCACTGCTAAATACCAGTCTTTTCTAGTTTATACTTAAATGAAGTCACTTTTTGATAACTAGCGACTTAGGTTACCTAAAGGGTTGACTATCTTTATTATCTTCACTTTAAATTTTTTCCAAAAAAAAATTCATATATCGTAAGTTAAATAGAACTAAACTTATCAATCTACAGAGCTAGACCAATAGTTAGGATAATCGCAATACCGCTCGGTTAACAGTAGCTGCGGTGTCAATAAATACTCGTGCAAAATCAATTATCTAGTTGAGCGAGGCAATTTTGCTACAGGCAATAGACAGTCTTGTCTGGGATACAGCGATTTTAGTCGGTTGAAAAAATATATAAATATTTATTCATCGAATTCGGGAACGGGGAACAACTTGACGGGTTAGGGGAAACCATGACAAAACAGGACAACCTTCTCTACGATTACTCGTGGA
>JAWQFQ010000202.1:0-17970 GCA_035967975.1 Scytonema sp. PMC 1070.18 | reverse complement strand
TGGCTGTAATTTCAAGCACTGGTTGATCCCCCCTAGCCCCCCTTTTTAAGGGGGGGAAATCTCTGAAAGTCCCCCTTTTTTAGGGGGATTTAGGGGGATGTGAAATGTACATGCTACTGAAGAGAAGACTTTTAAAACATTTTCTTAGGAAAGGCAAGAAACCTGGTATCTCAAAGATACTGGGTTTGGTAGAGTTTCGCAATTTTACAGAAAAAGTAGGATAATAATTTTACTTTTTAAAGTAAATTTGACTTCAGAACGTCCTATGGACAATACTGATACTGAAAAATTGTTTCAGGTTGCAGACTTTACAGTTTATGACAAGACTGGAAATCATATGACTGATTTGCAATCAGCCATACTTAGAGGTGCTCTGTATAATCGGTCTTACTTACAAATAAGTGAGGAGCTGGGCTACACAGAAGCACATTTGAAGAAAGAAGGTGCTAAATTTTGGTCTTTACTTTCAGAACTATTAGGAGAAACAGTCACAAAAAAGAGTTTTAAGGAAGTCTTAAAACGTAGGTTGGAGAGGGACGATATCAATTCAGCTTACAATCAAGAAATACAGCCAGCTTTTGCTTGGGAGAAACGTCAGGATTCCTTATCCGCAGTGTCAAGCGTACAGTTACGTCAGGATTGGGGAGAAGCTCCAGAGGTTTCGGTTTTTTATGGATATACTAATGAACTGACGACTTTACAACAGTGGATTGTTGACGACCAATGTCGTATGGTAGCACTATTGGGTATGGGGGGCATTGGCAAAACAGCTTTATCTGTAAAGCTGGCAAAACAAATTTTAGGTGCGTTTGATTATGTGATTTGGCGAAGCTTGCGCGAATGTCCACCGCTTGAAAAAATACTAGTAGACTTACTGAAAATTCTGTATAAACAGCAACAAACAGATTTACCTAACAGTTTAGGGGAAAGCATATCCCAACTGATTGATTATTTACGTACGTTTCGTTGTCTGTTGGTACTAGATAATGCAGAATCGATTTTGCAAGAGGGTACTTACAGTGGACAATATAGAGAAGGATATGAAAGGTATGGTGAATTGCTTGAGAGAATAGCAGAAGTATCTCATCAAAGTTGTTTGATACTAACGAGCCGAGAAAAACCAAGAGAAATTACTCGATTAGAAGGAACAACACGCCTCGTCCGAACTTTACAATTGACAGGATTAAATGCGACGGATGGAAGGAAGATTTTTACAGAGCGCAGTTCGTTTTTTGGTTCAGAAGAGGAATGGAAAACTATTATTGAGCACTATGGTGGTAACCCATTAGTATTAAATATTATTGCCACTTCAATTCAAGATGTCTTGGGTGGTAGTATTTCAGAATTCATAGATGAATACTTAAACACGGGTCAAGTATTTTTTAATGATATTTTTGAAATTTTATATCAGCAGGTTAATCGCTTGTCTGCTACAGAGAAAGATATTATGTACTGGTTGGCAATTAATCGCGAGCCTGTTTCAGATTCAGAACTGAAAGAGGATATTATTTCATCGGTATCAAAACGAGAATTACTAAATACTTTAACCTCGCTAAAGCGGCGATCGCTCATTGAGCGCAATGAAGCTGGTTTGACCTTACAAAATGTTGTGATGGAGTACATGACAAACTGTTTGGTGGAACTTATTAGCGAAGAAATTGGAAATAAAAAATATGATTTTTTAAACAGCTATGCCCTGATTAAAGCGACGGCAAAAGATTATGTGAGAGAGACTCAAGAACGTCTTATTCTCAAACCAATTATAGATAGATTACAAACAAGTTTTAGAAACGAAAAGAGGATTATAAATCAACTGGAGGAGATTTTATTAAAGTTGCGATCGCAACTTTTAGAAAAAAATGGCTACGCAGCCGGAAATATTCTCAACTTGCTTCGCTATTTAAAAACAGACTTAAGCAATTATAATTTTTCTAATTTAGCAGTTTGGCAAGCTTATCTCAAAGGTCTAAACTTACATTATGTCAATTTCAAGAACTCCAATCTAACCCATTCGGTTTTTACGGGAACCTTTAGTAGCTTAATGTCAGTGACATTCAGTCCAGATGGAAAACTTTTGGCTACTGGTGATACGAATGGTGAAATTCATCTGTGGAAAGTTGCGGATAGTCAGGAAATCTTAACTTATCAGGGACATACCAATGAAGTCCGCTCAGTCGTTTTTAGTCCCGATGGTCAATTGCTAGCTAGTGGAAGTAGTGACCAAACTATAAAATTGTGGAGTATCGCCGAAGGTCAATACCTCAAGACTTTACAGGCTCATACTAATTGGGTAGAGTCAATCGCTTTTAGCCCTGATGGACAGGTGTTAGCCAGTGGAAGTTACGACCAAACTGTAAGCTTGTGGAGTGTCGCTGAAGGTCAATGTCTCAATACTTTACAAGGTCATACTAATGTAGTCAGGTCAATCGCCTTTAGTCCCAATGGTCAGGCGATCGCTAGTGGAAGCGGTGACCAAACCGTACGTTTGTGGAATGTCACCTCTGGACAATGCTTCAACACTTTGCAAGGTCATACTAATGTAGTTAGGTCAATCGCCTTTAGTCCAGATGGACAGATATTAGCTAGTGGAAGTTACGACCAAACCGTACGCTTGTGGAGTGTTAAGGAAGGTAAATGCATCAAGATTTTACAGGGTCATACGGATTGGGTCAAGTCCGTAGCATTTCATCCTGATGGTTTAATGCTCGCTAGTAGCGGTGCTAAAGGGACGATAAAACTTTGGAATGTCAATACAGGGGAGTGTCTTAAAACACTAAGAATACTTAGACCTTATGAAGGTATGAATATCACTAATGCCACAGGTTTAACTGAAGCTCAAAAAGTGACCTTATTGGCATTAGGAGCTGTAGATGACAATCGGGGAGGGATACAGCATTTTTCAGGTAAATGAAGTAGGGGCGAACGGTTGTTCGCCCTTACAACTGTACGGCAAAACAAAGAGACAGCCCTGAATTAAAATTCGGGCTAAAAGCTCAAACCCGTTAAAACGGGTTATACCAATTCTTTAAAATTTTGCTAAACATGAAATCCTGCATTATACCAAATTGAAAAAAGATGTGACAGATACTCGTGTAAGGGCGAACAGCCGTACCCTACGGGAAGGCTCCGCCAACGCCCCTACAAATTCATGATGTATTGCAAACATTTTTTAAACTGGTATTAATTAGATAAAGGGTTATTAATCCTCATATTTTTTTGACAAGGTATGCCAAATATAGTTTGTTCACCTTCACGACAGGTTATTGACCATCGATAAATTCCAAAAACAATAAAGGCAATAACTCCTACCACCGCCATCATAGCAGCTAATATAAGGATTGTATTTCTTCTAGAAGACTGGCTATTGTAACTTTTAGTATTAACTTCCCTATTCAAAATCTCACACTTAATTGCTATGTTAATTTCTTGGAGTTTCTCCTGTGCGGACAAATTGTCAGGTTCAATTTCTAAGATTTTACTAAACTGCTCTTCTGCTCTTGTCAACTCTTTTTGCTCTAATAACCGTTCTCCATAAATTTTCAACGTCCGCAAAAATTTGTCTTGATTACGTATACGGTTGACTTGGTAAGCTCGTCTGTATAGTTCCACAGCTTTTTCAAAATTTTTCACCTCCAAGTATTCCTCCGCCAGGGCTTCTATTGTACGGAAGTGATTGGGATTGATAGCTAGAATCCTCTCATAATCAGCCACTGCGTCTTGCTGTTTACCTTGTTGCTGTTCTTGAGTAGCTAATTTCCAAAGACGATTGACTTCTTCTGCTTCTAGTTTTTCTAATTCCCTAATCTCATCTCGTAGTGGATGACGTTTCAGCACCCAAAGACGAACTAATTCGACTTTTACTTTACCTTTTTCATCATCCCATATCACCTTATTTTCCTTGAGTCGTCTGGCTACTTCTTCAAGTGGTTTTATATTGACTCCATAATTTTTGAGCAGCGTTAATGACTCTTGTGGTTGCAGGTTGTTTGATATCTTTTGAACTTCTGCTATAGCTGAAACAATAACCCGTTCAGGAATAGATAATCCATCAAAGAACCATACCAATCCTGCTTCAGCACTCTCGATAGCTTTATCTATAACAGCTTTGACATCTGCACGGGATATCTTCCAGTTTTGTAGCTCTCGTGCTCTTCCAAAAATAGCAAAGCAAATGATTTGTGTAAAATAAGGATGCCCTGCAGACAATTCCAGAATGGCTTTGATGGCATCCTCCTCGTACTCCAGAATATTGTATGCTGGCTTAGTAATGAGCCGTCTAGCACTATTCTCATCTAATAAACCAATTTCTTGATATGGAGCCCCTTTAAATAAACTTAGTAGCTTTGGCAGATCATCCAGATTTCTACCTATGACTGGAATAATAAATAATCTCTGGTGCTGCTCAATCAGACTTTTTAAATATGGAAAAAAATTAATATATGCTGAGGTAGCGTTATCATTACGCTCTAAAACATCAAACTCATCTAGTAATAACACTAGACTTTTGTCACCTAATTCATCATAGATTTGTGGTAAAAAATCGTCAGAAAAAAGTTCTAACTTGGCTTCTAAATCTGCGGTTGTAGGTGGTGTTAGCCTATCTTCTGATATTAATTCCAGATGATAAGCAAGATGCTCGAAAATTTCTATCCCGAGGTCGTATAGTGCCTCACTTAGGGAGAGACTTGTTTTGTCTTGAAGGTCAAAGTTCACAAAAACAAATTCTTGAATTTCCCTGCGTTCAAAAAAACTAGGAATTTGTTGAAGCACAGATGTTTTCCCAATACGTCTTTGACCGTGCAGTAAAATAACCTTGCTCTTCTCTCTCAGATTGTCCTCAACAAAGAAGAATAAACTTTCTCGCCCGAAAAACAATTCTGGCTCATCGATTGGACGACCAATAATATAAGAATTTCTGCGAGGAGTCGAATATTCCATCTTTATTCCCAGTTTCCTGAGTGAGAGGTAAACAGCGCTTTAGGGTCTGGTCATCTTTGCTCCTACACGAGAGAAAGGTTTCCTATCTTCACTTTAACAAGAATTGGTTGACTTTGGGAGCATCTCAATTTTGCTGAGTTCTCCGGAATACTCAGGGACCATAGCGGTTTTTGTTTGAGTGAAGTACAATTTGTCTACTATGGGCTGCATACAATGCGGTTTTTTAATTCAAGTATGTATTACACTCAACCGAAAACCGCTATATAAATGATTTTTGCGGAAAAGACAGCAATTGATTGGTAGAAGAACTAGAACTTTTGTGAAAAGCAAGAGTTCTAATACTGCTTAGGTTTTAGCTTGTTAGGGATACAGAGATGTACTATACGTGCGTCTCTAAGCATATTTTTCGGTTGGGAAATAAGCTTAACCGAGTCGTATTGGCAAGAGTTCTACCCAAAGATTTTTAAAAAACTTAAAAGTATGACCCAAACTCATCGTCACTGGACCTTAATGGTATATATGGCAGGAGACAACGGCAAGGTATTCGAGCTACTCACTGGTGAAAAGAAGCAGGTTTTTCATCCGATGGAGGAGCAAGGATGGATTGATATTAAAGAAATGGAAGCTGTTGGCTCCACTGACCAAGTAGCAGTCTTAGTACAATTTGATACCTTGTCAAATCGCGAACACACTTTCCGCATTTATATTCCTCCCAAAAGTGAAACACGGGATATACAGCACATTACAGCGCAGAACACCGGAGACCCTACCTCTTTACGAGACTTTATTGTTTGGGGAATTCAAAATTATCCTGCCGAAAACTATGCTGTCATCATTTGGAATCATGGCACTGGTTGGAACGAAGATGATATCTATGATTTTGCAAGACATCGTGGCCTTGAAATCCGGGCAAGTCAGGATGAAGTACGCTCTCTAACCCGTAGTAGAAGGCGATTATCGCGTGCTTTGTTCCTCTCCTCAATTACAGAAGTACTACAACTTGAGGATGAAGAATCACGGGGAATTGCTTATGATGACTCATCTCTGGATTTTCTTGATAACGCTAAATTACAACAGGCTTTTCAAGAAGCAGAAGGGATCACTGGTCAAAAGGTAAGCTTGATTGGTATGGATGCTTGTTTGATGAGCATGGTAGAAGTAGCCTACCAACTACGAGCAAATGCTAATTACATGATTGCTTCTCAAGAGGTAGAACCTATGTCTGGTTGGCCTTACACAAAGATTTTGCAGAGCCTAACAACCCATCCTCAAATGACATCGGAGGTGTTGGCAAAGTTAATTGTGCAAGAGTATGGGCGTTATTACGAGGAAAATTTCCGAGGTGTTCGACTACTGACTCAATCAGCAACTAACCTAACAGAAATTGAGAAACTGGCTGAGGTCGTGGGTCGATTAGCCACGGTTTTACGTCAATTACGTGTAGAAAAAAATATTTATATTGAGAATGCACTTTATCACGCTCAGAAGAAGGTGGTACGTTTTACAGAAGAACCTAAAGATAGTACGGATTTATATGATTTTTTGGAAGTACTACTGAATAAATATGGTGGCGATAGTACTTTACTAACCAGTATTGTAGATGAAATCAAGAATTTAATCACTATTGACACGGAGTCTAAATTAGTCCTGGAAAATGTGGTTTTAGGAAGCAATTCTTCTCGTATTAAAGGACTGTCAATTTACTTGCCAATGCGGGATTATAGCCCATTTTATGACAGGTCAGATTTTGCTAAATGTGGATGGGGAGAATTTATTCGGTTTCATAATACTGAGGATGAAGAGTAAGATGATATAGGAATTCGGTTTGATTCTTGAAATAACTGGTGTAGGCAGGCAAAAGGCAATAGGCAAGAGGATTCTAGAAGATTAAGGTGTACCGAGTTTTTTCAAAAATCAAATAGGAGTCCTATAGATGATTCAGTAACTAAGCGTAAATGTAGCGCTTCTCACTTGAATCTAATATAGTGATATCAAGACCAATGTAGGGGCGAACGGTTGTTCGCCCTCCAACGTGTATTGCACCTCTTGAGCATCCGGATGTAGCAGAACTTCATACATCAGAGCGAAGAGTTCTCCAGTTTGTGTATTGGGTTTTAGGAGTTGCTTGATTTTGCTTAACTGGCTCTAACAATCCAGGAATTGCTAGAAGTTCTTGGGTTGCAGCTTCGCTTTCAGCATTTGCCAAGTAAGCCGCAAAATCAGCAAGTACCTTTAAGCGTTCTGGCGATAGTTGCTTGAGTAAGTCATTAAGTTGGCGCTGTAACTCTGTCACAGATATTACATCTTTTGAAGACCTGTCATCCATTGGGACATTATCTATGGTACTCATTACCTGCTACGCTGTTGTTGTTATTTAAAATTTAATAAGAGATAAGAGAAGTCTATTGTAGGGCAACACATCGTAGGGGAATATTATCTGTATCGCCCAAGGGTTTATGCGAATTACTCCTCTATTTCTGCTTTTTCGGATTGAGCAGCATCTTCAGCAGCATGGTTCTTAGCGTCTTGGATCATAGCTTCGATTTCTGCTTCGCTGAGTCGCACAGAGTCAGTAATAGTTATTTCTTTGAAATTGCCTGTGTATAAATCTTTGCCTGTAACGTGCAAAATGCCATCTTGGTCTACCCGAAAGGTGACTTCAATTTCTGGTAAACCAGCTGGAGCAGGCTCAACACCATTCAAAATAAATCCCCCTAGCTTGATGTTATCGGCGATTAACTCACGTTCGCCTTGATAAATTTGCACCTCAACACTTTCCTGATTGTCATAAGCTGTGGAATACATTTTAGTTTTCTTTACTGGTACTGAGGTATTTCGTGGTATGATTGTATCCATTCGTCCTTGACTATTGACACCCAGTGTTAGGGGTACCACATCAGCCAGCTTTAGTCCAGTAGTCACACCTGCTATCATTGCGGCTTGTACCGCTGCTCCTTGGGCTACAATCTCTTCAGGATTAAGAGTAACGTTGGGTTCTTTGCTGAAAAAATCCTGTACAGCTTTTCTAATCGCTGGCATTCTCGTTTGTCCGCCTACTAGCAACACTTCTTGAATATCATTAACTTGGAGTCTTGCGTCTTGCAGCGCTTGCTGACAATGTCTCAATGTTTGAGCTATTGAAGCTCCAGCCATCAATTTGAGTTGAGTGCGACTCAGTGTTAAGTTTAAGTCAGAGATATCAGAGGTGGGGCTAAGCTGTCCAGGAATTTGCACTTGCACCACATCTACGGATGATAAATCAACTTTTGCTTGCTCAGCAGCAACTCGCAAACGAGCAAGAGCAAGTAAATCTTCTTGCAATTTGCTTTTCTTTTCTCCGCCAATTTCATCTAAAATCCAATCTACAATCCGTTGGTCTATATCATCACCACCTAAGTGGGTATTCCCATTAGTAGCTCTGACTCGGAATGGCCCTTGACCAACTTCTAAAATTGAAATATCAAATGTACCACCGCCTAAATCGTAAATCGCAATTTTTTGACGGGCTTGTGCTAGTTTTTTATAACCAAATGCTAGACAGGCGGCTGTCGGTTCACTTAAAACTCGCTTGACTTCTAAACCAGCAAGATGACCTGCATCGCGGGTAGCTTGACGTTGTGAATCGTGAAAGTAAGCGGGTACGGTAATAACAGCTTGAATCACCTTTTGTCCTAAGAAATTTTCGGCATCGGCTTTGAGCTTTTGTAGAATTTTGGCTGATACCTCCTGAGGTGTAAGGTGTTTGTCTCCTAGGACTACGTTGATCCCACCTTGACGCTGATTTGACTCTTCTAGTTCATACAGTATGTGTAGTTTTTGCAAGTCTTCCTGTACTTGGTTTTCCTGAAAGCGACGACCCATGAAACGTTTGATGGAATAAATGGTGGAGTGGGGATTATGAGCGGCGATCGCATGAGCATGACGTCCTACAACCAGCTGTCCGTTAGCTGGGTCTACTGCTACTACTGATGGTGTCAACGTATGACCGTCAGCATCAGGAATCATCTGGGGTTCTCCCTCACGCCAAATAGCTACTGCTGAATTTGTTGTGCCTAAGTCGATACCTATAATGTCTATCATATTTGCAATAGTAATCGGTAAATTTCGCTGTTATTGATTGAGTGGAATGTATAGTTGAATGAAAAAACCGCAGATGAACGCAGATGAACGCAGATGAATGCAGATGAATTTTACTTTGTCTAAATGAGAACTGCTATGAATTCGTATTTTTCATTCTATATTCTTGTCAAATCAAAAGACATCTCCAGAAATTAAATATGCATGACCCAAAAGCCTTGGTAGGGGCGAACGGCCGTTCGCCCTTACATCTTTTTCACCAGATGTCTAAACTGTTCCGCGTTGGTAACGATAGCAACTTACTCCAACACCAGAACCAATCCACAGTAAAAACTGGTCTTTAAGGACACCAACAGATAGGGCGGTTACTACATTATCTGCTAGTCCTGAGTTGGTTGTTGTGAATTGTGCGGTTGGCTGTCCTGCAAACCACTCTCCTTGCCCTGGGGATGGCCACTGTTCTAAACCTGTTGTAGTACCCAGCCAGAATGTTCCTTCTGAATCAAAAGCTAGAGATTGTACATCAGCTTCTCGGTGTCGCTGCCATTTGTGTTCGCTGAATAGCCCTACTGAGGTACCAATCCATAAACGGTTGGTGATTGGATCTATAGTTAATGCTTGAATCGAGAGTTTTTCTAACTCTTTTGAAGCAAAATTCCTCGCGCCATCCCACAACTCTAGAGTTGGTCGGTAGCGAAATAGTCCTGATGACGTGCCCACCCACAGTGTTGAAACGAGTTCTCCACTTAGTTCTTTTACTAATTGATAACAAATGGTCTGTATTGTTGCTCCATCAATTGGAGGTGAGTGAGTGATTGGTTGCCATTTGAGGTTGTTGCTGATTCGATAATAAATTGTATCAAAAGAAGCTGCCCACAAGGTTTCATCTTGACTTGTTGCTAGCGCAACAATTGGTACATTTAAAATTTGTTCTGGGATATATACCCCCTGTTCTAAATATTGCAGTCCCACCCGCAGGCTGCTAACCCATAAGCGATTCCCACTCGCTTCTAATAAGATGGCACGAATATCCCGCAGGTTGGGAGCATCACTGAGATAGCTTTTCCATTTGCCATCAAAATAATGCAATCCCCCAGCTGTGCCTATCCATACCCTATCTCCATCAGTCAATAAACAGTGAATCACATTGCTCAAGTTTTCTTCGGAAGAACCAGTAAAGGCAGGTTCTGCCTTATCTGTGCTTACTTGATAAAGACCAAGAGCACCGCCAACTAATACTTGTTTTTCACCAACACTTGAAAACTGAGGGGGAACAGTGACCAATTTGTTCCAGCGCCCCGGTGGTAAGTTATCCACTCTTTGCCAAACACTATCTACCAGCCGTCCCAATTCCCGTGCTGTGAGCACCCACACATCGCCAGTATCAGGTTCTACCGCTAAACTCAATATCTCATCAGCTGGCCAGTCATCTTCTCTTTGCAGAGATTGATTCTCACCAATTAAAAAACGGTAAAGTCCCCAATTAGTCCCCAGCCATAAACCACCCCCCACAGCACTTGTTAAGGTGCGTACCTGCTTGCCATCTATTTCCAGAGACTCTACACGACCGTTCTCAATGCGACGATGCAAACCCCAAGCATTACCTATCCAAAGAGTATCTTTTTCTACAAAAAAACTATCAATTTCTTTAATTTCCAAACCATCCCGCACTAGCAGGCGCAAGCGAGAGTTTGGTGCTACAATCTCTCCTAAGGCTGATTTCCCTTTGAAATCGCGTAATGCTACGTAAATACCACCTTGATTCCTAGGTATTAACTGCAACACAGTCCAGCGTTCAAAGTCTCGGTGAGGTTGCCAAAGGGTATTGTGACCGGGAATGAAACTACAAAGACCTGTGTTTTGACTAGCAGCCCAGATAACACCTTCATCATCAATTGTAATACAGCGGGTAGCGTTGCCTAAAAGACCGTGTTCGCTAGTGTGGCGAGTGCAGATATTTGTCTCAGGACTCCAGCACAATATACCTCCCCAAGTCGCTAACCAAATTTTACTCTGTTTGGTATCTATGGCTATATCTCGAATATGCCGTTGGCTGGCGTAGCTTGTCCAGTTAGAATTAAATAATCGTTGATGTTGTGTGCGGCTTTCTTTCCCTAACTGACGTTTGTAGCGTGGTACTAAGTCTAGGCGACGGGGTACAATGTCTAATTTGTCACAGACTTTACCATCAGACATTTTTCACCTCGTTATTTTCTGACTGCTTAGCTTGCCATCGTTGTTCCAAAACGGCGACTTCATGACTTAGGCGAGTGTTTTCTTCTGCTTGCTTCTGAGCCAAATCATCGAGAAAGGCTAACCATTCTTCTTGAGATCGCGATCGCTTTTCTTGCCAAAGACTATAACGCGAGTCATCTTTCCATATCTGTTGCCAATAGGCAAGACGTTCTTCTAGCGAGCATTGCCATTCCTGTAGCCTTGTATACTGCTCTTCTAGAGTTTCCCACTCAGCACGAGCTTTCCAAATATCACCCCATACCAGCAATTCCAGCATATCTCCCATATCGCAATAGTTATCGGCTAAGACAGCGTTAATAACTTGCATGACTGTTTCGCGATCGCTGTCTGCTAAAAAATATTCTATATGGTCTGCTAAAGCTCTTTTGCGCCCAATTCGTGGGTTTTCTGGGGGAAGTGGTGGTAATAATTGTGGTTCAATGACTGGGGGTGGCAATTCCACTTCAGTTCTACTGGTGTTTTCAGTTACAGGAGGTGGTGTTTTTCTCCAAGCTAAGCGACTTTGTAAAGAAATTTTGAGAGCATCAAGTCGGTCAGCCTCGGTATTGAGATGGCTTAGTTTTTGATTATACTCATTCTCTGCTTGAGCTAATTCGTTTTCCAGTATCGATGCTTGTTGGCGTAACTGGGCAATGTCGTCTAACAGGGTTTTTAGTATCTCCAGCCGTTGGTCAATTTGGGTTTGGGTTATTGCCATAGCCTGCTCCTTCTGTTAATCACGCAATAGTTGGTTGGATGGAGCATACAGACCATAAGCTAGTCCCAAGGGATTGTTGCACTTTTGCAGAAAATAAAGCCTCGTTTCTAGCAATACCTCACTGATATTTACGAGTGTATTTATTTCTAGCTTACCTAGTAATAACTCGTAAAATTTACTTGCAAAAGCACTGGCAAAGTTGTCTGGTATGGTGCAAGCAGTAGCAATGACACCTGCAGCACCAAAATTTAGTATTCCGGAGGGAAACTGGAGAGTTTGTGATAGATGACCTAAGGTGGCTGTACCGCAAGCATTTAGAAAAACAAAGGGGAGGTTTTGAAAGTGATAATCTTTTGCCCAAGCAAGTAACTGCTCTAGCTTAATTTCCAAGTTTTGTTCATAGGCAGTTAGACTGAGATATCCTTTTGGAGTATAGTCATTGTGCCGATAGTGGCAAGCAAAGTGGATCATACCATAGCGGAAATCTTGATCGTGGAACAGTTCAAGTAAGCTATCTTCGCAAAGTGAATCTACTGGAAGAATCTTTTCTAATTGCTGTACGCTTAACTTTAAACCGAGGCATTGGCAAACCTTCTCTAATTGCTGTGCTATATTATTGACTTCTTGAAGTGAATGCGGAAGTTGGTGATGGATAGCAGAAAATATTCCCTCCTGAAGTCGGATGTATTCATGTAAATTCATTTCCCAGTAAGTACGACCAAGGGGATAACGAAAACCCCAGAACTGGTCTGGTTCAACAACGCGTTTACCCGCATATAACATTTCCCAGAAAAAACAAAGTTTAGGTGATGTTATGAAGGTCAAGCTCAGACCTCGTTCTTGCTCTTCTTGTTCTTTATTCTGAAAGAACTGCTGGGCATTATCTGGCAAAATGGTGCTGTAAGCAAGTTTGCCAAGGTCACGCAGGCGGTCAAGATAGTTATGGTTATAACCTGTTAGGTCTATACCTTTTTGTCTTACGTCTAAGCACAGTTTTTCTAGTATGGTAATAAACTGTTTGTTGAACTCTTGAACATCCCCCTCGGCAAAGTTCAGGGGAAATTGTTTTGTACCAACAATAGCAGTGAAAGAACCGGTTAGACCAAAATCAACTATGGATGGTTGTAAATGAAAGCGAGAACTTTGGCGATCGCCTCTAGATGGGAGTGGGCTAGCAACTGAATTACCCATTAACTTTCCCCCGAACTTTCATATTCAGTTGCAGTGTTTTCACCAGCTCGTCGCCTTCCAATAGTTGTACTACCAATGGATAGTCACCTTCTTGTTCTGGAGTTAGGGACATAGTAGCTTGACGGATGTTACGACTCGTTGGTTGCATTGGGACAGGTTCGGGAAAGGTTGTTTGTAAACCGGGAACCATAAATAACGCTCGCAATTCATTAGGTAGTTCCTCTGTTTGTATCAGTCTTTCTTGATACCAAACAGGTGGACGTTTGCGAACACTGACGCGGAAATAATAGGTTTTACCAGTATAAAACGGCTCATCTGGATTCAGACATTCTAAAATAGAATAACCGGAACTGCTTTCTGGCTGGTAGGGTTTGGCACGTGGGTTTCCAAATAAAGTATAAGCTAGCCAATCAGGACTGTGGGGCAGGGCTCGTTCTACCGCTAAACGCGATCGCCAGACTATTTCACCCAAAGGCAAACGTCTGAATAAAAGTTCATAGAAGTGGCTCCAAAACACCCGCTCAGCAGCTACTGATGTTTGCCACCAAGAGCCAACAACAGCACTAGCACTCGCTTTGATGAAGGGTAACACTCGCTCTGGTAACAACCATTCACTGGTGTTGGTATTTCTAACCATATTCTCTTGGGTGAGAACACTCAAAGTGACTATTGGTCGTTTTAGCCACAGATTCAGTCGTTCCCTTGGCACTTCTTCTTCAGGAGAGGTGACTTTCGTAACTTCATCACGAGCAACAATCTCCCGACGGCTCAACTCCGACGAGTATCGCAACAAATGCAGTCCATAAAAGGGAGATTCCGGGTTTACCGCTTGCCGAATTTCCGAACAACCGTGGGCTTGCAGCAGCCGTTCCCACGCTTGCACGTCCTCATCCTGTTGTTCCTTATAATGGGTAAGGGCAATTTCACCTATAGGAACTTCACTGTAGAGAGGTGTACCTAATCCTTGTATCCAGTGGCTTAGCTGATATCGCTCACAAAAAAAGTACTGAGATTGAGAGGGATGTTCGTTACTATAAGGCACCACCAGTTCCCACGGCAACCAAGTAATACCCTCTTCCATAATTAGCCAAGTGGATATTTTATCAGCTACTTGCCAGAAAAGATTGCGAAAATCCGCAGTTGTTTCTGCTGGGAATAATATGTCAAACAAATAACGACCCAAAGAAATCATCTGTTCGCGCATATCTTCAGGCTGAACATTCGTGGCTCGTTGCAAGGTTTTGTTGAGTAAAAAATTCACTCTCTGCAACTGAGTTGCTTGCAAAATCACGGTTCCCACTTTCTGATTCCGTAGTTTCAGGTTACGTAGGCGGCTAGTTAAGTAGTAGGTGAGGTGGTGAGCGCCATTATCACCATCAGGCAAATCACTTGCTACTTGCAATACAAAATCAGGTTGAGCCGTAACCCGAATATCTAACATTGGCAGAATTGGGGGGCTGTGTTGAGGAGCTTCTGGCGGGTTAACAGTTATCTGTCCCTCGTGTTTAAAGATACTGAGTTTATCAGATTCCGGGTTTTCAATACAAAGCTCTATCGTGTAAGTTCGCACCCCGCGCAGGTGAGACTGTAATTCAAAGCTAGCTACAGGAGGATGACCAGTATGTAAATCTACGGGTATCGTGAGTACTTCTGAGTTGAGTACCCGCAGACCATCAGCATTAATAAAGCAGTAAACTTCAGGTGTAGCATCTGGAATTTCGATAATATTTTGGTCAGATATAATTGGCTGTAGTTCTACTTGCAGGTGTATGTGTTGACCTACGGTAACTTGGTTTTCTGAAACTCTAATTGCTAAGCGATAGGTATTAGTTTTTGCTGGTGTTTCTGGCTCAATTTTTTGTGTGTTTTGATTTTCTAATGCTTGGCTGGCAAACAAAAACTGATAATCTTCATCGCTCAAGCTTTTGCCTTCTGCCCATTGGAGGGCATTATGCAACGCCTGACCATCCAATAGGTGTGATTTATCTTTACAGTTGGATGCTAACCACGCTGCGATCGCACTAGCATAGGGTCGTAATTTAGCTAATTCATTCTCAACCCAACTCTGATTAAAAATACTGGCATAAATACGGTTAAAAACTCTTAACTTGCCTTGTTGTTCAATAACTAACCCTGTTAACCGTAAATGCGCTTGATTATAACTGTTATCGGCTACAATTTCTCCCTTTTTTAAAATTTCTTGATATAATCCCAGCAGCTTAGATGTGTATTGCTCATTGCTAAGAATGCGATCGCGTATCGTCCTCAAATGCTGTGGATTATCTTGAGATTCCCAGTTTTCAATAACTTGCGATCGCACTAAATTTTCAATTTGCTCTTTTTCGTTTGCGGTAGAGATAAAATTATCAAAGGTGGAGATCATCTGACACAGCTTCTGAGTAAGAAAAGGTTGTCCACCTGTCCAATCTAAAATCTCTCTTAATACTGCATCAGGATTGTTGGTTATTCCCTCTAATCCTCTTGTTAATGGCGAAACTTCGTGTAACTGAAAACCATTTAGTTGAATGGCTCGACCAGAATCAAAAGATGAGCGCATCCTATCTTGTATCAAATCTGAGGGAGTGGCTACACCAAACACTGCAAAGGAGAGACGCCTGTATTCTGGCTTATCAACACGCTGATAATAGCAGTTACGAATTAAAGCGAAAAAATTTCCTTTGAAGAAGTCTAAGCTTAGAAGGCTGTCAATTTCATCAATAAAAATAACAATTGGTTGAGAGATTTCAACAAGCAAAACTTCTTCAAAAAACTGACTCAATAGCTGTGTGTGAGAAAGATAATTGCGATCGCGTAACCAATCTCGCAAATTAAAGTTTTGTGAAAGTTCAAATTTACTGACCAAAATTCCAACAAAACCCGCATACCACTGTTCTGGTGAGACATTTTGGCTATTAATTGTCAATAAATCAATCGCCGTACAAGCAATTCCCTCTTGTTGTAAGCGTTGCATTGTCTGAATCAACAAGCTGGATTTCCCCATGTGTAGCGAGTTCAGGACATAACAGAACTCCCCTGCTTTCATTCCTTCATACAACTCTCGATCCGCTCGTCGCAACACATAAGTAGGATTATCTAGTGATAGACTCCCTCCTACTTGATATTGAGAAGCAGAATCTCTGTATTGGAACGGAAATTTAAGGGAGCGTGGTGGTACGAGCAGTTCTTGATTCAATTGTTGGAAATTCTGTATTTCCTCCTCAGTCGAAATTTCATTTTCTCTAGACTCATCAATATTTATATCTGTTAATGTATTTTGACTATGCTCCTTCAACAAGCTTTGACTCGTTCCCTTTGGGGAGGCTGCTGACATTTTACCAAACCATTCTAGAGTAGAGTTTATTTCATCTTTATGACTCCACACCCACTGCATGGCTTTTATGACTTTGTCAACTTGTTCTTTACTCATCAAATTGAGAAATACCTTTCGTCGTTTTTCCACGGAGGCATTATTTATATTATTTACAAGCTCTTGAATAACCCATCTCTCCATAACTGAAGAAGCGAAGGAGAGTAGCTTTTTTTCTCCTTTTTCTGTCTGAATAATCGCGCCTTCTGAAAGATTTTTTATATCTTTATGTTTTGGTAATTCTGTACGGACAAGCACACCTTGTTCTTCTAGACTAGTCAAATCTCGTTCTTTTTGGTTAAAGATGCGTTCAATACCGCTTAAATTCAAATCATAGTTCTGCTGATACAAACGACCATTCAAACCACACAAAGCAATTAGCATCAGTAAAGCTTGCTCTTCTTCAGAACACCTTGCCCATATATTTTGAAAAATATGTCTAGTATCACTTTCAAAATTTTTGGCAAATGCTTTGGCATCAAGTGCTTGTCCTTCTTGTGTATCTCTTAGTTGTCTATATAAAAGAAAACCAGCATTTTGTAACAATGCTGGATGCCCACCGGAAATTTCTCGAATAATGTTTTGTAGTGCTTGAGGTATCTGTGGTAATACGCTAAGCAGTTGCTGAGATTCTGAATTGGTAAATGGTTTGAGTGACAAAAAAAGATAATGGTTATACCAAGGAGAGGTAAATTGTTCTAGCGGAGGACTCAATTCATTCAGGCGTTGAAGTGAAGTAACGATCATCGAAACGAATTTTCCTTCCCTAGCGTGACAAGCCAAATGACGACATTCGCTCAAGAATGTCAGCATATCGGCTTGAGTGTATTGCGGATTCTCACGCAGTGCAACATCATAGTCATCTGCTAGGAGAACCAAGAATTTATCTTTTCTTTCTAGAAACCGCAGTACTTGACGCAAGCTATCCTTTGTTATTGACTCTGTTTCCAACAATTTCTCAATTTCAGTCTGTAATTCGGGATCGCTGTCTAAGGTATCCCTCATATTGCTCAGGACTTCTTTCCAAAAACCGCAGGCTGTGAAAGGAGCGATATTCAGACAACTAAAAAGAACAATCACTGCTTGAGATGGATCTAGTACATGTTCTTCCCAGACTTGGGGTGAGGCTATTTTATCTAAAAACGACGACTTGCCCATTCCCGGTCCGCCCCAAATTGCAAGGTGGCTGCGATTTTGAATTTGCTCAAATGCAGCATCAAGTTCAGATTTTCGCCCAACAAAGCGTTCTGGAGGAACTCTTTGTCCAACGAAGAACGGGTTTCGTTTCATGATGATGACTGTGTAAAAAAGTATAAGAATAAGTTTAATTTATCTTGAGAAAAATAAAGTAAAAGCACATTTATTGTAATTTGGAGAAACATATTTTTTTAGACATAGTGAATGTTCAAATAACTTTTTATCAAACAAATATATATCATAATAT
>JAWQFQ010000201.1:0-17982 GCA_035967975.1 Scytonema sp. PMC 1070.18 | reverse complement strand
TTGTTTCAGGCTTCCAATAGGCAAGGGTAACAGTTGGTTACGCCCACTTGGGAGAAACAAGTGTACAGACTCATGCAAATGACGCGATTGCCTTAGCTTCAAGTGCTTTCATAGAGTACCAGAAATTCCATACTGCTAATACTCACGGGCATCATTGGGTGGGTAAATGCCTGATAACTCAATACAGTTCAGTTAAGCGTTATTTAGAAACCCAGTAACTCTTACGAAACTGGGTTTCTGTGCCCCTCGCAATCCTTAACTGAACCGTATTGTGTTATATACAATTAACAATTAGCAATTAACAATTAGCTTTTTTTATAACTATACAAAATAATTTTAAATTTCAATAGTAAAAATTGCTCCTTTTGGCTTGTTATTTTCTACCTTAATATACCCCCCATGGGCTTCAACTGTCATTTTACAAAAAGCTAGTCCCAACCCAATCTGAGATGCTCCTTTCATGAAAGAACCAACTTCGTATTTTTCAAAAATGATTTTGTGTAGTTCTTCCTTAATTCCTGGACCTGAATCAGCTATCTGAATTTTGGCTTTTCCTGGTATTGGATAATCAGCACTTAACACAATTTGGCTATTTGAGGGTGCAAATTTAATAGCATTAGACAAAAGGTTATCAAGAACTCGACGGAACAAAGTAGCATCAACATTTACACTACCACCTAATTTTGGTAAGTTGCTTGTTAGCTGGAGTTTGTTTTGAGTGGCAAGCGGCTCGATATCAGAAAGTGCAGAGTTACAAAGAGTATGAAGATCGACTTGTGCCCGTTGAAGGATCATCTTACCAGATTCTAATTTTGCCATTAATAGCAAACTATTAATCATTGATTGTAATTGTTGTCCTGCCATCAATATTTGAGCAGTTTTTTGTTGCAACCGTTCGGGCGTGCATTCAGCTATTTGTAAAAGTTCTGCGCTTGTAGTAATTGCGGTGAGGGGGTTTCGCAAATCGTGGACAATCATCCGTGAGAGGTCTTCCCGTAAGCGCAGGGTTTCTTGCAGGGCATCGTATTGTTGCTTAATACGTAACATTGATTTTACCCGCGCACGTAATTCAAGTCCACTCAAAGGTTTGCTGATAAAATCATCAGATCCCACTGCTAAACATTGGGATAAATCTTCTTTGGTAGTCAAAGCTGTAATCATAATGACTGGAATATGCTTCCATTGAGAATGAGATTTGAATTTCTGACAGAATTCAATGCCATTCATTTGAGGCATCATCACGTCCAGCAAAATGACATCCGGCTGAAATGTTTCTAGGAGGTCTAGGGCTTGCTGTCCATTAGAGACGTAGCTGAGTTCATAGGCTTCGCTATCTAATAATGCATCAATAACATCAAAATTATCTGGTTCGTCATCAACGATCAGAATTTTGGGGGGCGTTTCCATAGTTAGGGCGATTTATTATTTAATAGATGTTGAATTTTTTCTACAAGTCGTTTTAGCTTGACAGGTTTGCTTAAATAATCATTGGCTCCTGCTGCTGTACAGTTTTCCCTATCTCCCGGCATGGCTAACGCTGTTAAGGCTAGAATTGGGGTGTGTAGAAATTCCTCATGGCTACGAATCTGGCGCATTGCTTCCAAACCATTCATCTCTGGCATCTGAATATCCATGATAATTAAATCGGGGTATTGGGCTTTGGTTAGGGCGACGGCTTCTTGTCCGGTCTTTGCCAGTATTAAGTGATACCCACGAGCCTTTAAATAGCTGGATATTGTTACGATGTTTGCTTCATTGTCTTCTGCTAGCAAAATGAGAGGGGAGAAGTTTTTTTCGTTCGCGATCGCAGACTGGATAGTCATCAGCGCTGTCTTTGCGGGCTGTTCTGAACGGCGGAGTTGTTCTAAAGTTTTGCGGATTTGTTCACGAGTGACTGGTTTAACTAGATACTCAGTTGCGCCTAAGGATAAAGCCTGCGATCGCTCATCCACCACTGAAATCACTAATACGGGAATATTTTTGGTTTGGGGATGTGCTTTGAGTTGTTTGAGGACTTCCCATCCAGAGAGGTTGGGTAACAAAAGATCCAGGACAATCAGCGCTGGTTGTCTGTAGAGTGCTTCGTTAATTGCCCCTTCCCCTCTAAAATGGATAGCAGTATGCATATTTAGTTCGCTGAAATACCGAGCAACCTGTTCGGCGGCGGCTATCGAGTCTTCAATAATCAACACCTGCGAGTTATCATTTAGCAAGACGTTCTTGTTCATCAATTGCGGAATAGGTGTAGTAGAGGGGATGAATTCGTTAGCATAAGGCAAGCTAACTGTAAAACAGCTACCCCGCCCCACTTCACTCGTCACCTTTACCGTTCCCTGATGCAGCTCTACCAGTCGGCGCACTATAGCTAAACCCAGTCCAGTTCCAGTATGTTCCCGGTTTAGGCTACTGTCTATCTGAACAAAGGGTTGAAACAATCTATTGATGTTTTCTTGAGCAATTCCAATTCCAGTATCAACGACTGAGAGGCAAAGATATTCCCTGTCTTGATGTTGTTCTAGTTCCACCACCAGCCTGATACTTCCATCACTGGTGGTGAATTTAACTGCATTGTTGAGCAGATTAATCAGCACTTGACGAATGCGTCGCTCATCCACAACAATTTTAGGTAGCTCCGGGGGTATGTCTACTATGAGCTTGATGTTTTTCTTGATCGCTTGTTGTCTAATAAAAGTTAGACTGGATTCGCACAGATAGCTGACAGAAACAGGAGCAGTTTGTAACTCTAGTTTTTCAGAATCAATTTTTGATAAATCGAGAATATCATTAATCAATTCTAACAAGTGCTTCCCACTGCGTTCAATTGCTTTGATCGCCTGTCTTTGGGAAACGTTTAATTGACCAAAAACTTCTTCTTGTAACCCCTCTGACATTCCCAGAATAGCGTTGAGAGGAGTCCGCAGTTCGTGACTCATGTTAGCAAGAAACTCGTCTTTGAGACGAGTTGCTCGATGAAGTTCGGCATTTACCAACGCCAGTTTCTCGTTCATCTGTCTTAGCTGTTTTTCCGCTTCCTTTTGCTCGCTAATATCCCGACACACACAGATGAGTTTCCCGTTTTCTGTAATAGTTAAAGATAATCCCTCTGCAAAAGTACTAGCATCCTTCCGAGTTGCTGTTGCTTCTCCTTGCCAAAATCGCTGCTGCATTAGGATAGGAAAAATGTCTTGTTCAAAGCGACAAATTTCTTCAGGAGAATACAATTCTCGCCATGTCTTACCAATTAATTCTTCAGGTTTTTTATAGCCGAAGAGTTCTAGGTGTGCTGTATTTAAATAAGTGTAGGTATCACCATCTAATAAAGCAATACCATCAATTGCAGCTTCAATAGCTGCTAGCTGTCCTTTCAACATTTCTTCTGCTTGTTTGCGGCGGGTAATATCTTCCACAATGCCAACAATTCGATATACTTCTTTTTGATCATTTAGAATATGAAAGCTGCGATCTCGTACCCATCGCACTTCATTGTTAGGATGGATGACTTGATATTCTTCATCATAGTCAATGGAGAATTGAGCAGCATCTGCTGCTGCAACACGATCGCGATCGTCTGGGTGAATAGCTTCAAGCCAAGCAGTTGAGTTTTCATACAACTGTTCGATAGAACGACCCCAAATTCGTTCGTAACTAGGACTAATATAGAGCAAATTGTCATTCTTATCCCGAATCCAAAAAACATCTTCAATATTTTCCGCTAATTGACGAAACATTTCCTCTCTTTCACGTAAAGCGGCTGTGCGATGCTCTACCTTAGCTTCTAACTCCTGAAAAACAGCTTCTGCTAGAGATGTATATTGACCTTCGCTTTGATGTAGTGCATCTTCGTTCGTCTGTCGCTCTGCTTTTTCCGCCTCCCGTCGAAACACCTTTTCATCTAGTCTGTCCATCAATACTAGGTGCAGCTGTAACGGGTCAATAGGACGCAGAAGTTGACACAGGCTTTCGTGGGTCACCAGTCCAACTACCAGACCACCATCATCAAGAATGGGGATATGACGAATGCTGTAACGTTGAAACAGGTTTCGTGCTACAAAAATATCCGTAAATTCCGCTTGTCGTAAGGTAATAACGGAACGGGTCATAACATCAGCGATCGCTACTCCGGCTATTTTGTGCTCGTGAGCACTCAAACGCACAACATCTTGCTCAGTAAAAATTCCAATTACCTGAGTTTCCTTTACCACCAAAACGCAACTAGCACGAGCATCCGCTAGGAGAGAATTGCTACCGGATGTTGTACTTTGCAAAGCAGAGGTTGCTCTTGCGTTACTCATGAGAGCGATCGCGTCAGTGACGAGCGTGTCGGGGCTAACAATCAACGGATTCCCAACTACAACTTGTTCCAAATTGTTGTGCTCGACAAAACAGGTGGAAAACATCAGGAGTTGACAGCGTGATAAGAGGTCAATAGCAGTCGCGAGATGGATAAGTTATTTATCCACGGTAACAGAGATATACTCAGTATTTTTCATTACATTTACTAATCATAGTCATATGTATAGCCAATACTACAAGGAATACGCGAAAACAAAGGATAAGCGAAAAGAAAATTAGAAACCCGTATTCTTTAAGAATACGGGTTCCTGGGATATACTCACTCCTGGAGGGGCACAATGTTTTGTACCCCCTACTACACTAAAACTCCGCACTTTCCGGCGTGCGGGGAAAGGGAATCACATCTCTGATATTTCCCATTCCTGTCATAAATTGCACAAGTCTTTCAAAACCGAGTCCAAAACCAGCATGGGGAACAGTTCCAAAGCGACGTAAATCAAGATACCACCACAAATCCTCTGGCTTCATTCCTTGGGCTTGAACCCGGCGTTCGAGCACATCCAAACGTTCTTCCCGTTGGGAACCACCGATGATTTCACCAATTTTGGGTGCGAGAATATCCATTGCAGAAACGGTTTTTTCATCTTCATCCAACCGCATATAAAAAGCTTTAATTTGTACTGGATAATTAGTGACGATCGTCGGTTTTTTAAAAAGTTGTTCAGCAAGATACCGTTCGTGTTCTGATTGTAAATCTGAGCCCCAACTTACAGGAAATTCAAATTTTGTATCTGATTTTTCTAATAGTTTGATAGCTTCTGTATAAGTAATACGCTCAAATTCATTATTAATAATATTATCTGCCGTGGCTAAGACGGTATTATCAATACGCTGGTTGAAAAATTCCATATCTTCCGAGCAAGTTTCCATCACATATTTGAAAATATGTTTGAGAAATGCTTCAGCTAAGTCCATATCTCCCTTCAGGTCGCAGAAAGCCATTTCTGGTTCTACCATCCAGAATTCTGCTAAGTGGCGAGAGGTGTTAGAATTTTCCGCACGAAAGGTCGGACCAAAGGTGTAAACGTTTTTGAACGCCATCGCCATAACTTCTGCTTCTAATTGACCACTGACTGTTAAGTATGTTGGTCTGGCAAAAAAGTCTTTACTGTAGTCTACAGTTTTGTCTTCTTTACGGGGAATGTCTTTGAGATCCAAACTGGTGACGCTGAAGAGTTCACCAGCTCCTTCGCAGTCGCTGGCGGTGATAATGGGAGTGTGTACCCATAAAAAACCCCGTTCTTGGAAGAATTGGTGGATCGCAGTGGAACAGGCGTTTCTTACTCGAAAAACTGCACCAAAGGAATTGGTACGCGATCGCAAGTGACCAATGGTTCGCAAAAATTCAAAGGAATGACGTTTCTTTTGGAGGGGATAGGTTTCAGGATCTGCTTCCCCGAAGACTTGCACTTCTTTTGCTTGCAATTCAATGCGCTGTCCTTTTCCTTGAGAAGCAACCAGCACCCCAGTTACTTTTACAGACGCACCAGTATTGAGCTTTTTCAAAACTTCATCATAGTCTGGCAAATCTTCATTAATTACGACTTGCAGACTAGCCAACGATGAGCCGTCATTAACTTCAATGAAAGCAAATCCTTTCAACTCCCGTTTTGTGCGAACCCAACCTTCTACGACCAGTGATTCATCAGGTTGACTATTTCGCAATATTTCTGCAATCCGTAAATCTACCATATCATCCAGTGACAAACTTCAATAACCAGCCTATAATAACGCCCAATCCACCAAAACGGACGGCTAGCCAGAAAGGTTCTTTAAGGGTACTCCAGGAAAACAGCTGGCTTTCCAATCGAACTTCTAGTACTTCCAACTGCTCCTGAATTTGCCTTAACTCGACTTTCATCTGTTGCTGTTTGTTGTGACGCAATTCTTCAAGCCGTTGTTGCAATTCTTTTTGATGGGACTTGTCCGCTTGCACTTGATTGTAGCGTTCTTTCAAAGCAACAAGGGCTTGTTCCACATCTAATAATTCTGCTTCAAAATCTCGTTCCTGATTTTTCTCACCGGATGGCGGCTCCGATGGTCGTTTAGGCGGCTTCATGTCAATAAGTTAAATATTATTAAATCTTGTTTTTAGTCGAGTCACTAAATGGTATTGGCTTGTAATACTTGTCGGTTAGGGTTTCAATAAGTAAATTATCTATCTTGTGGTACGGGCGTCCCCGCCCGTCCTATACAAGTAGCGGGCGTCAGGGAATTTCCAATCAATCATTATCTATCTTGTGGTACGGGCGTCCCCGCCCGTCCTGTACAAGTAGCGGGCGTCCCTAATTGCTGGCGGGCTAGAAGCCCGCACCACAAGAAATGTTTGGAGACCGCTGATAGCTGATAGCTGAGGTGCTGAATGCTTACCCTTGTTTTAATTGCGATAATGTTAATGTTAATAAATTTTATTAAATTAAGCACTAATGACTGATACTGTGTCTCAATCCACGCCGTTATCCAATAGCGATCGCCTAGGTCAATTTAGTACTTTAGAACTAGCCCAGGCACTTATGGAGAGATTGAGCATCTCTCCTAATGATTGGCATCGCCTTAAGTCTAACCGGAAAGTTCGTGCTGGCGAACAAACAGCGGCTGCTCTTGTGTTTTTACTTAAGGATGAACCACAAGAGGCTTTACAAAGACTAGAACAAGCTACAGGTTGGTTGGATCGTTCTATTTCTGCTCCGCCTTGTCCGACGCACGGGAACAGAGAGTAGGGGTGTAGGGGTGTGAGGGTGTAGGAGGTAAAAAGAATCATTTTTTCTTGATTTCCCTTTCCCTATCCCCCATTCCCTATCACCGTCTTAAAGCCAGTTTGGGTCGATTCTCCAGTTCTTTACACAATCTTAACTCTGTGCCTTTGCGGTTCCATTGAACCTGGTCGAAAACTTGATGGAGAATACACATACCCCGACCGTTTTCTGACTCATCTGGAGGTAAATATTCTATGGGATCGTCACAATCAGAAGCGGATGGTGTAAACCCATCTCCTTGATCTGAGATAACCCACCAATACTGATTATCTATTAGGGAGAAACGAACAATGACCTTTTTCCCCGGATCGAGATTGTTACCATGTTTAGCTGCATTCACTAGGGCTTCTTGAAGTCCCAGGCGCAATTCAGCTTGCATTTTCATAGGGATTTCTGCCATCAGCAAATCTAAAATTGGGCAGAGATATAGTGTTGAGGCAAAACTAATTGTACCCCAATTACGTCCAGTTGGACGGAGTGAAATATTAATCACAATAAAAACCCCGTAGCTTTCAGAGTTAGCTAGACATCAGTTTGCTGTCACAGGCACCCTGCTGATTGAAGTTGAGGTGGTCATGTTGCCTTCAAACCTGCGTCTTTAAAACTAAATTTTGAAAATGCTAGGGAGCATTGACTCTCTTCAGCAAGATCGAGTTGCTTAAAATATAAACGGTTAGTATGCACCAAATCAATAATTAAGCAACTTAAATGCTTTTTCATAATCAAGAGTATCATCTTACTCTTTTGCGGACTGACTTGTAACCTAGACAACTCAATTCATAACTCCAAGAGAGACTCTGCAACTTTACTTTTTTACACAAAAGGAATCATGTTTTTTAGCTTAACTACATATTAGCATTTTTAGCTTGCATTGGTCTACAAATTTTTATTTTGAGGTATAAAGGTCTCGGTCGCTTCATAGCTGGGTGACAGGACAAGAAACGCGGCTACCTCTACGTGAGCAGTTTGAGGAAAGAAATCAGCTGGTTGTACCCGCATGAGAGTATAAACTCCGTCTTTACAAAGTTCTTTTAAGTCACGAGCAAGGGTGGCTACTTTACAGCTGACGTAAACAAGCCGTTTTGGTGCCAGCTGCCTTAGGGTTTCGATAACAGTGCGATCGCACCCCTTACGTGGCGGGTCGAGCAAAACAATATTGGGAGAAATTTCCAGTTGGGGAAGCAAGTTTTCAACAGCACCTGCATAAAAGGTGACGTTGTCAATCCCATTGTGTTGAGCATTTAAAATGGCTTGTTCCACTGATTCTGGTTGCACTTCCAAACCGATCGCTTGCCGTACTTTCTTTGCCAGTGGTAACGTTAAAGTCCCAATTCCACAGTAAGCGTCAAGCAATACCTCATCTCCTTGTAGATTTAGTTCTGCCTCAATAACTTGTAACAATGCTTCGGCTGTCTCTGTGTAAACTTGGAAAAATGTATCTGGTCGTACTTGAAATTCCAATCCGGCAAATTCTTCTCTTAAGTAGCTTAATCCAGCAATACAACGGGTTTGTGCGCCAAAGATGGTATTAGTGCGGGCTGGGTTACGGTTTAAAGACACACCCATTAACTGGGGGTAGCGTTTTAACCACTTCTGTGCTTGGTCTTGAATTCCAGGTAAGTTCCAGTCCTTAACAACTAAAGTTAACAACATTTCACCTGTACGGCGACCAATACGCAACCCGATATGGCGTATAAGACCAGAGTGACTGTGTTCATCGTAGATTTTCCAACCCCGCTTCTCAATGTCCTGTTTGACCTCCGCTAATAGGGGATTTAATCGGGGATCTTGTACGGGACATTGATTGAGATTAATCAATTGATGACTACCTTTCTGGTAATAACCCGCTTGAACCTGTCCCGTCTGAGATAACCCCACTGGATAAGTCGCTTTGTTCCGATAACCCAATCCTTCTGAAATGGATAGCACTCGATCAACTGGTGGTTCTACAAACCCCCCAATCCGCTGCAAAGCTTGGATAACCTGATTTTGCTTAGCCTCCAACTGATACTCATAATGAATATGCTGCCACTGACAACCACCGCACTTATCAGCCACGATACAGCTAGGTCTGGTGCGGTGGGTGGATGGTCGTAACAATTCTTTAAGCTGACCGTGAGCATAACTGGGTTTGACATGGACTAACCGGACAACAGCGCGATCACCCGGTACAGTATCCGGTACAAACATAACCTGTTCGTTCCAGCGTCCCACACCATCACCCATATCGCTCAAGTCCGCAATCTCAACTTCAATTAATTCACCCTGTTTCCACATTTTGTTAGTCATTTGTCAATAGTTAGTGGTTAGTTTTTAGTGGTTAGTCGTCAAAATATGCTACCCACCCTACACCCTACACCCCATACCCCACACCCTGTTTAACTCGATCCCTTCACTTCTGTACCTCTGACTCGTTAAACTAGCAGATAATAAATAAATTCATGTCGTTGCGATAATCATGACTGTAGTAAGCCAAGTTATTCTCCAATCTGACGACGAACTGCGTTATCCCAGCAGTGGCGAGCTAAACAATATCAAAGACTACTTGCAAACTGGTGAGCAACGGATACGAATCGTCACCACCTTAACTGAAAACGAAAAAAAGATAGTTCAAGAAGCTACAAAACAGCTTTGGCAAAAGCGTCCCGACTTTATCTCCCCTGGGGGGAATGCGTACGGAGAGCGCCAGCGTGCTCTATGCATCCGTGACTATGGCTGGTACTTACGCCTAATTACTTACGGTGTACTTGCTGGAGATAAAGAGCCAATTGAAAAAATTGGTTTAATTGGTGTCAGGGAAATGTACAACTCCCTTGGCGTTCCCGTACCTGGAATGGTAGAAGCCATCAGCTGCTTGAAAAAAGCCTCCCTTGACTTATTAAATGCAGATGATGCGGCTGAAACAGCGCCCTACTTTGATTACATCATTCAAGCAATGTCTTAAGACAACGTGAATGAGTTCTGTCTTAGTGGATTCCTAATTTTCTAGAAAGAGTGTACGATATGAGCACTCGATCCCACTAATGCATATGTATTAATTCTACTCTCCCCACACTTGGTAGTGGCTGCGGCAGGATTACTGTCAGGTTACTAGCGAGGAGTGGGGAAATTTTATTGGATAAGGGTGTAGGGTGTAGTGAAGACTTTTTTTCCTACACCCCTTAAAAACAAAAAGCCGACAGTTCCTTGTGAAAGGCTGTCAGCACCAAGTGTGTTCCCTATTAATGACTCGGCTAGAGTTCAGTTGTACGTATTCTCCCAAGTTCTCCTTATTAAACATAGGATCTTAATCATGTATCCTTGTGATTCTCATCACGGAGTATGAGGGTGTAAGGGTAGGGGATGTGTAAAATAGAATAAGTCTTACCACATTAATTATCTTGGAACTGTAACGCACGCTACTAAGTCAAGTTTTATGTAAACTTTCGTGCATCTACGGAAAAATGCATAAGCTTGTCTACTTTTTAGCTGGGACTTTTGTTTTGGGCGCTTCTATGGATGACAACAGGAGCGTTACAGCTACACCCACTCCTATCTTGGCTAATCAATTAACAACAAACAAACCTGTTACCAAAACTGCATGCCTGCGTTGGCGAATCAACCCCAGAGAAGTTGATAGTTAAAGGAGTCAAGCCGTTGTTAATTAAAGCGACCGGACATGGCACCCGTCAAATGTGTGGCACAGATAAGCACGGATTTCCGATTCGGCACAGGGAACGCAATAACGTTCACTTTGGCTTTACAACTGGCGATATTGTTAAAGCTGTTGTCACCAAGGGCAAGAAGATTGGGGAATACGTTGGTCGCGTTCTGTGTCGCAAGACTGGCAGCTTTGATATTGCTACTAAAAACGGAAGAGTCGCAGGAATCAGTCATAAATGTTGTAAAACAATTCACAAAAAGGATGGCTACTCGTATGCATAGCTTAGATATCTGGACGCCGTTGGGAATTAGGCGTGTCGTGTTTCCTCCGTGGTCACGCATAAGCACAGCTTCCACACTCCCGGAGGTTTTTAGGTGATGGGTTTGCGCCAAGAGCAGATTTGATTCTGAAAAATTTGGAAGTTAGCCGTTAGTATTAAGATTTTCCCTGAACAAAAATTCAGGATAAAAGCCCAACTCGTTAAAACAGGTTAAAAATTATATGAAGTCAGGTTTATCTGACTTTAGCTTTCAGCAAGAAGTAAGTTTCTTGGCTCAAAACTACTACAGTATTGGGATGGAACTTCATTCTTGGTTATACTTCATTAGTTATACTTCATGGTTGACACTTCACTCTTTTCCCTAGCATTTCATGATTCCTTTTGTGGCAACTACCACCCATTCAATGCTTGGAATGACTGTAATAATCTTCTTAGGTAGTGATGTAGTGACACCCGAAACAACTAAAATTTAGTTAACTAAAGCAATCATGAAAGCCTCAAATAACTGATAAAGACTGAAGCCTAAACTTGCCACTTCACCACTCAAGACAATTTTATGTCCTGATAATTACTCTGAGTTTCATTTTACTTAGTTAATACCATCTTAGGAAATAGTCATAACGGTTCACATGTTGGAAATACCGAAATACGTTTCCTTCTCTTAAAGATTTGAGATAAAATTACGTGTATTCACAGTTGACCTCCAAAAACATTAAAATGCAATTATCAATCCTCAGTAAAACAAAATTGTTCGCCTTGCTCAAGCAGAACCACATCATTTTGAAATAATCCGTTAATTCTACTACACTAGAGGTACAGAAATCGATAAAATATACATTTGTCCCCTTGGTGTGTTATTTCCATGACCGGCATCTCCTCTGCTCCCTTTTCCCCTGAAGAAATTGCTGCTGAAGGTTTGAAGCCAAACGAATATGAAGAAATCGTTCGACGGCTAGGGCGTCATCCCAATAAAGCTGAACTGGGAATGTTTGGGGTAATGTGGTCAGAACATTGCTGCTACAAAAATTCCCGTCCGTTACTCAAACAGTTTCCTACCTCAGATCCCCGCATTCTTGTTGGTCCCGGTGAAAATGCTGGTGTTGTTGATTTAGGAGACGGACTGCGACTCGCATTTAAAATAGAATCACACAACCATCCCTCAGCTGTGGAACCCTTCCAAGGAGCAGCCACAGGTGTAGGAGGTATACTAAGAGATATTTTTACAATGGGTGCGCGTCCCATTGCTGTCTTAAACTCTTTGCGCTTTGGTTCCTTGGAAGATGCTAGAACGCAACGGCTTTTTAGTGGTGTCGTTGCGGGTATCAGCTACTATGGTAACTGCGTGGGAGTTCCCACTGTAGGTGGGGAGGTCTACTTTGACTCTGCGTATTCCGGTAATCCTCTTGTCAACGTGATGGCTTTGGGATTAATGGAAACACCAGAAATTGTTAAATCTGGTGCTTCTGGTATTGGCAACCCTGTGCTATATGTTGGTTCGACAACCGGACGTGATGGGATGGGAGGCGCAAGTTTTGCAAGTGCAGAATTGAGCAATGAATCTATAGATGACCGTCCTGCAGTGCAGGTGGGCGATCCCTTTTTGGAAAAGTCACTGATTGAAGCTTGTTTGGAGGCGTTTAAAACGGGTGCTGTTGTCGCTGCACAGGATATGGGTGCTGCGGGAATCACCTGTTCTACCTCAGAAATGGCTGCTAAAGGCGGTGTAGGGATTGAATTTGATTTAGATAAAATCCCTGTGAGGGAAACGGGAATGGTTCCTTATGAATACCTGCTTTCTGAATCACAAGAACGAATGCTTTTTGTTGCTCACAAGGGTAGGGAAAAAGAGTTAATTGATATTTTCCATCGTTGGGGATTGCATGCGGTTGTTGCGGGGACTGTTATTTCCGAACCAATTGTCCGAATTCTGTTCCGAGGAAAAGTCGCCGCAGAAATTCCTGCTTTTGCTTTGGCAGAAAATACTCCAATATATAACCGGGAATTATTGGCAGAACCACCGGAATATGCGCGAAAAGCTTGGGAATGGACTTCTGATTCCCTACCTCCGTGTACTGTTGTCGGCATTGAAATTAAAGGAAAACTCCAAAGTTGGAATAATATTTTGTTGACTTTGCTGGATACGCCCACTATTGCTTCTAAACGTTGGGTTTATCGTCAATATGACCATCAAGTGCAGAATAACACAGTGATTCTACCGGGTGGTGCAGATGCCTCTATTATCCGCTTGCGTCCGCAGGAGGGGAAAAGCAAGAGCCCTTACAAAGGTGTTGCAGCTACGGTTGATTGCAATCCTCGTTATGTTTACCTCGATCCCTATGAAGGTGCTAAGGCGGTGGTGGCTGAAGCAGCACGCAATTTGAGTTGTGTGGGTGCAGAACCTTTGGCGGTGACTGATAACCTCAATTTTGGCAGCCCAGAAAAACCAATTGGTTATTGGCAATTGGCAGAAGCTTGTCGCGGAATTGCAGAAGGATGTCGAGAACTAGAAACTCCTGTAACGGGTGGGAATGTCTCTCTGTACAATGAAACTCTCGATTCTCAAGGTAAGCCACAAGCTATCTATCCAACTCCTGTTGTTGGAATGGTGGGTTTGATCCCCAATTTAACTAAAATTTGCAGTCAAGGTTGGCAAGCAGAAGGTGATGTGATTTATCTTTTAGGATTGCCAGTAGAATTCAAAGTTGAATTGGGCGGTTCTGAATATTTAGCCACTATTCACAATACTGTTGCTGGAAAACCACCAAGAGTTGATTTTGAATTGGAACGACGTACACAACGTCTTTGTCGCGAAGGAATTCGTCGTGGTTGGGTACGTTCAGCTCATGATTGTGCTGAGGGCGGATTGGCTGTTGCTGTCTGTGAATGTTGTCTTTCTGGCAAATTGGGTGCTGAAATCAATTTGCCTATATTGGCAACCTCTTCACAAAGGTGGGATGAAATTCTTTTTGGTGAAGCTGGTGCAAGAATTGTAGTTTCTGTACCTTCTGAACAACAAGAAGCTTGGGAATCTTTTTTAATAGAACAGGGCAATCATCACTGGCAAAAATTGGGTAAAGTTGGGAATCCCGAAACGGGTTTGCGGGTTTTAACAACTGATAACCAAACTTTAATTGAAGTTAAGATGGAGGAAATGAGCGATCGCTACTTTAATGCGATAGAAAGACGTTTAGCCATCCAAAATACCTCAGCTAGTTAAAACTGATCAGTCAACACCCCATGCCTAAAGGCGAGGGGCTTCGAGCCTCCCTTTAGGATTAGTTGACCCGATTAAGTGCTTCGCGCACTACGTTATTTGGGAGCGTTTAAGTTCCTACCTACAAATGCCTGATTGCCAGTTTGTAGCTCTAGAAATCGAAGATTAAGCAGATGTAGAAAGGGCAAGTCAGTGTCTTCGATAAAGTACCGCCAAATAACATTGTCTAGGCTCACATTACCCAGCAATGGAGGGACTATGTCCAAAGTATTTTGCCTTGATACAGAAAAACGACCACTTAATCCAATTCACCCAGCACAAGCAAGACAATTATTGCGAAACAAAAAAGCAGCCGTTTATAGAAAGTTCCCGTTCACAATTATCCTGAAAGAAGCAAAGCCGGATGTAATTGTTGAGCCATTAAGGCTTAAGCTAGACCCAGGCTCAAAGATAACTGGAATAGCGATAGTTAACGACTCCACAGGAGAAGTTGTATTTGCCGCTGAACTCCAGCATAGAGGGTTTGCAGTTAAAGAAAACTTGCTCTCCAGAAGACAATTGCGTAGAGGACGACGGGGCAGAAAGACTCGTTATCGTCAGCCACCTCTACACTATTGGTTCAGAAAAAGAAACAAGCAACCTTGCCCAAAACAACGTAGAAACTGGTTAGCACCATCCCTGATGCACCGAGTTCTTACAACAGAAACCTGGGTTAAAAGGTTGAGTAAACTAGCTTCAATCACTGCCATCTCTCAAGAGTTAGTTAAGTTCGACACTCAGCTAATCCGTAACCCAAATATTGAGGGAAAAGAGTACCAGCAGGGAGAAATAGCCGGCTATGAAACTCGCGAGTATTTGTTAGAAAAATGGGGTAGAAAGTGTGCTTACTGCGACAAGGAAGGCGTTCCTCTTCAGATTGAGCACATACACCCTAGAAGCAAGGGAGGGTCGAATTCAATTACAAACCTGACTTTATCTTGCGAGAAATGCAATAACAAGAAAGGTAACAAAGATGTCAAAGATTTTCTCAAGAAAGACCCAGAAAGACTCAAGAAGGTGTTAGCCCACGCTAAAGCACCATTGGCTGATGCTGCTGCGGTGAACTCGACTAGATTCCGGCTATTGGAAACCCTCAAAACTACTGGTTTACCCGTTGAAACTGGTAGCGGTGGGTTAACAAAGTTCAATCGAACTAAGCAATCGTTAGAGAAAACTCACTGGATTGATGCTGCCTGCGTTGGTAAATCAACCCCAGAAAAGTTGATAGTTAAAGGAGTTAAGCCACTGTTGATTAAAGCGACTGGACACGGTACCCGTCAAATGTGCGGCACAGACAAGTATGGGTTTCCGAAACAGCACAAGACACGAAATAACGTTCACTTTGGTTTTCGGACTAGCGACATTGTTAAAGCCGTTGTCACCAAAGGCAAGAAAGTAGGTACTTATACTGGACGTGTTTTATGTCGAGCATCAGGAAGCTTTGATATTGCGACTAAGACTGAAAGAATTTCAGGAATCAACCATAAATATTGTTCAGCAATTCATAAAAAGGATGGATATGGCTATAGCTTTTGATACGGCGAATAAATTCGCCTGCGCCTTACCCCCATGCATGAATGCAGGGGCTTCCACGGCGCGAGGAGTTTGGTGAGAAATCATTCATCACTCCCCACTCCCCACTATTGGCGTTCCTGAGTAGGATTGCGATACTGTTTTAATGGATGGTTAAGAAATTTTTAAGATTTCTATAGCTGTCCTTAGATATACATCTAACCACTTGACACCCTCACCAGGAGCATAGCTACCATGATCCCCTACCATCCCGCCTCTTTTGCCTCTTTTGAGGATAATCCCGAATTGTTGAAGAACTCAATGAAAAACGACGAAAATCACCCAGATAAGCCAGAAGAAGCTTGCGGTGTTTTTGGTATTTACGCACCAGGAGAAGACGTTGCCAAAATGACATACTTTGGATTGTACGCTCTCCAACACCGAGGTCAAGAATCAGCAGGCATTGCTACCTTTGAGGGTGAACAAGTACACCTCCACAAAGATATGGGATTGGTATCTCAAGTCTTTAGCGAATCTATTCTGAGTTATCTTCCTGGAAGTATAGCTATTGGTCATACTCGCTATTCAACCACAGGTTCTAGCCGCAAAGTGAATGCTCAACCTGCTGTTGTTGAAACTCGCTTAGGTTCATTGGCTTTGGCACATAACGGGAATTTAGTCAATACACCAAGATTGCGGGAAGAGCTGTTGAGAAACAACTTTAACTTAGTCACAACCACGGATTCAGAAATGATTGCTTTTGCGATCGCAGAAGAAATCAATGCAGGCGTAGATTGGCTAGAAGGTGCTATTCGGGCGTTTCACCGTTGTCAAGGAGCTTTTAGTCTGGCGATCGCAACTTCCAAAGGTATCATGGGCGTTCGCGATCCCAATGGGATTCGTCCCCTTGTTATTGGAACTCTAGGACAAAATCCAGTGCGTTATGTTCTCGCTTCTGAAACTTGTGGTTTGGATATCATTGGTGCTGAATACTTACGGGATGTCGAACCAGGCGAGTTGGTTTGGATTACTGATGAGGGTTTGGCTTCTTTTCAATGGAGTCAAAAGCCGCAGCGGAAATTATGTATTTTTGAGATGATTTATTTTGCTCGTCCTGACAGCGTTATGGGCGAAGAGAGTTTGTACAGCTACCGGATGCGGATAGGGCGGCGACTGGCTGAAGAGTCTCCAATAGAAGCGGATTTGGTGATTGGTGTTCCTGACTCTGGTATTCCAGCTGCTATTGGCTTCTCCCAAGCTTCTGGTATTCCATATGCGGAAGGATTAATAAAAAACCGTTACGTTGGGCGTACCTTTATCCAACCTACACAAACAATGCGGGAATCGGGTATCCGCATGAAACTTAATACCCTTAAAGATGTACTGTATGGCAAACGAGTCGTTATTGTGGATGACTCTATTGTTCGGGGAACAACTAGCCGCAAACTTGTTAAGGCTTTACGGGAAGCGGGTGCATTGGAAGTACATATGCGAATTTCCTCTCCCCCAGTTACTCACCCCTGCTTCTACGGTATTGACACGGATAATCAAGACCAGCTAATTGCTGCTAATATGTCGGTGGAAGAAATTACTAAACATCTGGAAGTGGATACTCTTGCTTATCTCTCGTTAGAGGGGATGGTAGAAGCAACGCGAGAAGATTCGGAAAGTTTTTGTTCTGCTTGTTTCACTGGAAAGTATCCTGTTTCTGTTCCTGAACCGCTTAAGGATTCTAAGTTGATGTTGGAGAAAGCATCGGCTTGCTAATGGCTAATGGCTAATGGCTAATGGCTAATTGCTTTTTTTACTATTAGCAATTAGCTATTAGCGGTCTTTACGAAAAATTATGTTTTATTGAGAATAATTATTTATTTTTGTAAAAATTCAATTTTGGGTAATAACGGATCGGAAACAATACCGATACCGCTAAAACCCCAACGTTTCAGTAAAGTTCCTATTTGAGAACCGGGAAGTGATTCTACCGCAAAGCGGTTTGCTAGTTCTCCAGCATATTTGTTGAGGTAGCTTAAAGCATCAAAGTCTTGGCGAAACAATAATACGTAACCGGAAGCTTTATCGGGATTTGGATGGGCGACAAGATAACGTCCATCTGTTTTTGAGCGTATTAGGTAATAAACTTCGGAAAACATGGAGTGAGTGGGGGTTTAGGGGTGTAGGGGTGCAG